>CAJLAV010000057.1:0-12417 GCA_905204735.1 uncultured Collinsella sp.
CCCCCCCGCCGCAAAAAACCGTGCTAAAAACTAGCAGACGGCGTAGTCCTGGGGCTCGCGGCCGTAGTAGGCGTCCAGGTAGAGCTCCTTGATCTCGCTCATGAGCGGGTAGCGCGGGTTAGCGCCGGTGCACTGGTCGTTGAATGCCTGCTCGGTCATCTCGTCGAGGGTGTCGAGGAAGTACTGCTCGTCAACACCGTAGTCGGCGATGGTCTTCTTGACACCGATGAAGTCCTTGAGCTCCTCGAGCTTCGTGATGAAGTTCTCGAAGACCTCCTTGTCGTCCTTGCCCTCGATACCGCAGTACTTGGCCATCTCGGCGTAGTTGTGCAGCGCGTTGGGGTAAGGATACTGGGAGAAGGTACCCATCTTGACGGGAGCCTCGGCGGCGTTGTAGCGCATGACGCGGGTCAGGATGACGGCGTTAGCGATGCCGTGGGGCAGGTGATGGAAAGCGCCGAGCTTGTGAGCCATGGAGTGGTTGAGGCCCAGGAAGGCGTTGGCGAAGGCCATACCGGCCATGCAGGAGGCGTTGTGCATCTCCTCGCGGGCGTGCGGGTCCTTGGCGCCGTTCGTGAAGCTGGAGGGCAGGTTCTCAAAGACGAGCTTGGCAGCGCGCTCGGAGAGGCCCTTGGTGTAGTCGGAAGCCATGATGGAGACGTAGGACTCGATGGCGTGGGTCATGACGTCGATGCCGGAGGCAGCGGTCAGGCCGCGCGGGGCGGTCATGCAGTTGTCGGCGTCGACGATAGCCATGTTGGGGAGCAGCGCGTAGTCGGCGAGCGGCCACTTGATGCCGGTCTCCTTGTCGGTGATGATGGCGAACGGCGTGCACTCGGAGCCGGTACCCGAGGAGGTCGGGACGGCGACGAAGTAGGCCTTCTTGCCCATCTCGGGGAAGGTGAAGATACGCTTGCGGATGTCCATGAAGTCCATGGCCATGTCCTCAAACTTGCACTCGGGGTGCTCGTACATCATCCACATGATCTTGCCGGCGTCCATAGCGGAGCCACCGCCGACGGCGATGATGACGTCCGGCTCAAAGAGAGCCATCTGCTTGGCGCCGCGACGTGCGCACTGCAGCGACGGATCGGGCTCGACGTCGTAGAAGCAGTCGTGGGCGATGCCCATCTCGTCGAGCTTGGCCTCGATGGCGCGGGTGTTGCCATTCTTGAAGAGGAACTGGTCGGTAACGATGAAGGCGCGCTTCTTGCCCATGACGTTGCCCAGCTCGTCGAGGGCGACGGGCGTGGAACCCTTCTTGAAGTAGACCTTCTCGGGAGCGCGGAACCACAGCATGTTCTCACGGCGCTCGGCCACAGTCTTAACGTTGATCAAGTGCTTCACCCCAACGTTCTCGGAGACGGAGTTGCCGCCCCAGGAGCCGCAGCCCAGGGTCAGAGACGGCTTCATGCCAAAGTTGTACAGGTCACCGATGCCACCGTGCGAGGACGGGGTGTTGATGACGATGCGGCAGGCCTTCATGACGTGCTCGAACAGGCTGATCTTTTCGGCCTGGGCGGGGTGCACGTACAGAGAGGCGGTGTGGCCCGGGCCACCGGCGAGCACCAGGTGCTCGGCCTTGTCGACGGCCTCCTGGAAGTCCTTGGCGTGGTACATGGCCAGGACTGGGGAGAGCTTCTCGTGGGAGAACTCCTCCTTGGCGGGGTCGGTGGAGGTGACCTCGGCGATCAGGATCTTGGTCTTGGCGGGAACCTCGATGCCGGCGAGCTCGGCGATCTTGGCGGCAGCCATGCCGGGGATGCGGTGATCGAGGGCGCCGTTCTTGAACATGGCGGCACGCAGGGCCTCCATCTCGGCACCCTGCTTGACGAAGTAGCAGCCGCGCTTCTGGAACTCGGCCTTGACCTGGTCGTAGATGGTGTCGATGACGGTCACGGACTGCTCGGAAGCGCAGATCATGCCGTTGTCGAAGGTCTTGGAGTGGATGATGGAGTTGACTGCGAGCAGAACGTCGGCGGTGTCGTCGATGACGACCGGGGTGTTACCGGCGCCAACGCCCAGGGCGGGCTTGCCCGAGGAGTAGGCGGCCTTGACCATGCCCGGGCCACCGGTGGCGAGGATGATGTCGACGTCGCGCATGACCATGTTGGTCAGCTCGATGGAGGGGACATCGACCCAGCCGATGATGCCCTCGGGGGCGCCGGCCTTGACGGCGGCGTCAAGCACGAGCTTGGCGGCGGCGATGGTGCACTTGGCGGCAGCCGGGTGCGGGGAGATGATGATGGCGTTGCGGGTCTTCAGGCAGATCAGCGTCTTGAAGATCGCGGTGGAGGTGGGGTTGGTCGTCGGGATGACGGCGCCCACGATGCCGATGGGCTCGGCGATCTTGGTGATGCCGTAAGCCTCGTCGCGCTCCAGGACACCACAGGTCTTGGTGTTCTTGTAAGCGTTGTAGATGTACTCTGCGGCGTAGTGGTTCTTGATGACCTTGTCCTCAAGAACGCCGCGGCCGGTCTCCTCGATGGCCATCTTCGCCAACGGGATACGAGCCTTGTTGGCGGCCATGGCGGCCTCATAGAAGATCTTGTCGACCTGCTCCTGCGTGTACGTAGCAAAAAGCGCCTGGGCCTCTCGCATCTGAGCGAGCTTAGCCTCAAGCGCCTCTACGTTGTCCACAATTGCGGGAGTAGTGTTTTCCGGTGACTTTTTCACCATTTGTGTCTCCTTGCGATCGGAGATTTACCCTACGCCTTGCATGATAGCAAGAAATTATTCGGCGAACGGTAAGATTCCTTTAAAAGGCACACTAAAACGCTTCAATAAACTGAAACGTTTTAACTAAAACTATCTGCCAGTGCATCGCCCCGCTCATTGGGGACAGGCTCTCATGAGTATTTCAATGGGAAAACGGGACATCTGTTTGATAATCGCTATTCGCGGGTCGCGGTTGAGTCGGACACACAGGCGGTGCAGCTACTCGATTACATCCATTTCAATCCCGTGTAAGGTGCGTCCGACTCGCTCGAGGCGTACCGTCAGTTACAAGGCATACCAGCTGCGCTATGATCCCTTTGACATCTGCAAACCCTCATATAAGTCTGTCCCCAATGAGTGCAAAAAAGCGCCCTCCGTAGGGGAGAGCGCCTTTGGTAAGTTCTATGTGAACGCGAGGTCTTTGACCCGGAGAGTCCGAGGTACTTGTTGGTAAGACCTTATTTAGGAGCGCGCAACCTTGCCGGACTTGAGGCAGGTGGAGCAAACGTTCATCTTGCGACGGTGACCATCGACGACAACGTAGACGCGCTGGATGTTGGGGCGGAACTTACGGTTGGTGACGCGGTGAGAGTGGCTGATGGAGCGACCGGCAACGGGGTGCTTACCGCAAACTTCGCAAACTTTGGACATAACTGACCCTCCTTGGGCGACAAACGAACATGTCGCGTTAACAAACAAGCCTGAACTATAGCACAGAAGCAGCTCCCTGTGCGTAATCTACACAGAGATATTCCTCTTTTGGCGATAGTGCTCACGCCACGGCCCTGGACGTAGATCCGATTTGCGTGCAGCAGAGGGGATTATGCCAGCTCGTGCGTGTGTTTTCAAGCTCGTCCCACAAATATATATAGGTTTATTGAGCATTGGGCTCCGTTTACGGATTGCTCTGTATTAATGCTCGCAATTAAGCTCGAGGTTGGCTACACTATCCCATGACCATTAAAGGGGTACGAGATACCCACATGGAATTACATAGCTGCCAAAGAGCAGCCCTTCCTGTGGGTGTCTGGTCCGCTTTAAGCGGTCGGGCATCTATTTTTTTGACTGTGTCAGCAGTCAAGACATGTGAGGAAGGAGATCGATGGGCACGACTTCCCCCAAGGCGGTCATCATGGACGAGACCGCCGTCAATCGAGCGATGACCCGCATCGCGCACGAGATTCTCGAGCGCAACGAGGGCTGTGAAGACCTCGCTCTGGTCGGCATCGTCACGCGCGGCGACCTTCTGGCAAAGAAGCTCGCCGAGGAGATCAAGGAGATCGAGGGCGTCGACGTTCCGCTCGGCAGCCTGGACATCAGCTTCTACCGCGATGACTATGCGACCAATTTCGCTCCCGCGATCCACGCTACCAACATTCCCTTCAGCGTCGATGGCAAGCGCGTCGTGCTGGTGGACGACATCCTGTATACGGGCCGTACCATCCGCGCCGCTCTCGACGCCGTTATGGACCTGGGCCGTCCGAGCCGCATTGAGCTGGCAGTCCTCGTTGACCGCGGCCACCGCGAGCTCCCCATCTCGCCGGACTTTGTCGGCAAGAACGTTCCCTCGTCGCATGAGGAGAACGTGCACCTATATATGAAGGAAGTCGACGGCCGCACCGCCGTCGAGATTAACGACGTCGCGCCGGGTTCCCACGTGGGCTCCGCGCCGCTGGGAGGTGAGTAGTACCGTGGCGTTCAACCATAAGCACCTGATCGACATTACCGAGTACTCCGAAGAGGATATCAAGCTCATCCTCGAGACCGCCAAGGCGTTCTCCGAGGTCAACGAGCGTGCCATCAAGAAGGTCCCCACGCTCAAGGGCAAGACCATCGTCAACATGTTCAACGAGCCCTCGACGCGCACCCGCAGCTCCTTCGAGCTCGCCGAGAAGCGTCTTTCGGCCGACAGCCTCAACTTTGGCGGCTCCTCGACCTCCACGGTCAAGGGCGAGAGCCTCGTCGACACCGTCGAGACCCTCAACGCCTACAAGATCGACTGCATCGTCGTGCGCGATAAGCACGCCGGTGCTCCCTACATCGTCACGCAGAACTCGCCCGCGAGCGTCATCTGCGCCGGTGACGGCAAGCACAACCATCCCACGCAGGCCCTGCTCGACCTGTACACCATCTGGGAGCACAAGGGCGACTTCCACGGTCTGAAGGTCGCCGTCGTCGGCGATATCGCGCACTCCCGCGTCTGCGGCTCGCTGATCCCCGCCCTTAAGATCATGGGCTGCGAGACCTACGCCGTCGCCCCCGGCACGCTGCTGCCGCCGGCGCCCGAGGTCCTGGGCTGCGACCACGTGACGAGCGACCTCGATTCCGTCCTGCCCGAGCTGGACGTCGTCTACATGCTGCGCGTGCAGCAGGAGCGTCTCGAGGGTGCCCCGTTCCCGACCATTCGTGAGTACCACAAGCTCTTCGGTCTGACCAAGGACCGCGAGAAGCTCATGAAGCCCGACGCGATCATCTGCCACCCGGGCCCCATCAACCGCGGCGTCGAGTTCGACTCCTATATGGCCGACCACCCGCAACGCTCCGTCATCCTGGAGCAGGTCTACGCCGGTATCTGCGTGCGTATGGCTATCCTGTATCTGCTGCTTGGAGGTGCCGATAATGGCCTTGCTTCTTAAGAATGCCCACGTCGTCGACCCGTCCGTCGAGCTTGACGGTGTCGTTGACGTCCTGATTGACGGCGACAAGATCGCCGAGGTCGGCGAGAATCTCGCCGTCGAGGGGGCCGAGGTCCGCGACCTTTCCGGCAAGTACCTCGTCCCCGGCCTGGTGGACATGCACGTTCACCTTCGCGAGCCCGGCTACGAGGTCAAAGAGGACATCGAGAGCGGCACCCGCGCAGCTGCCAAGGGCGGCTTTACCGGCGTGTGCGCCATGCCCAACACCGATCCCGTCACCGATAACGGCACTGTCGTGGAGTTCGTCAAGTCCCGCGCTGCCGAGGTCGGCCACTGCCGCGTCTATCCGTCGGGCGCCATGACCCGCGGTCTTAAGGGCGAGGCCATGTCCGAGATGGGCGATATGGTCGCCCACGGCGCCGTCGCCTTCACCGATGACGGTCGCGGCGTGCAGGGCGCGGGCATGCTCCGTCGCTGCATGGACTACGGCAAGATGTTCGGCAAGGTCTTCATGAGCCACTGCCAGGACGAGGACCTGGTCGGCCATGGCCAGATCAACGAGGGCAAGGTCTCGACCCGTCTGGCCCTCGAGGGTTGGCCGGCTGCCGGCGAGGAGCTCCAGATCGCCCGCGACATCGAGATCGCCAAGCTGACCGGCGCCAAGCTGCACATCCAGCACATCTCCACAGCCCATGGTCTGGAGATCGTGCGTGCCGGTAAGGCCGCTGGCGTTCAGGTTACCTGCGAGGCCACCCCGCACCACATGTTCCTGACCGAGAACGACCTGGACGAGACCTACAACACCTCGCTCAAGGTCAATCCGCCGCTGCGTACCGAGGAGGACGCCGAGGCCATCCGTCAGGGCGTCATCGACGGTACCGTCGACGCTATCGTCACCGATCACGCTCCCCACACCCCGTGGGAGAAGGCCCGCGAGTTCGAGCTTGCGCCCTTTGGCATGATCGGCCTCGAGACCTCCCTGTCGCTCGTACTCACCGAGCTGGTCAACACGGGCAAGATGAGCGTGGGCCGCATGGTCGAGCTCATGGCCATCAAGCCGCGTGAGATTCTGGGCCTCGACCAGGTTCAGGTCAAGGCGGGCTCCGTTGCCGACCTGACCGTGTTCGACCCCTCTGCCACCTGGACGGTCGGCGAGGACGGTTATGAGTCGCGCGCCGAGAACTCCGGTTTTGCCGGCCGCACGCTTACCGGTCGTGCCACCGATGTGTTTGTCGGCGGTAAGCAGACGCTCGCCGACGGCTGCATCTGCTAGCATAGCCTTATCGCTTTTGTGCGCGGTGCCCTTGCGGTGCCGCGCTTTCTGTTCGTTTTGACCATGCAATCGCATGGGGGATTGGAGCGTCTATGCCCACACCTTCCACTGCACGCATGCACGACTTCGAGGTCGTCTCGAACCAGGAGATCGCCGACGGCATCTTCTCGCTCGTCATCTCGGCCCCCAAGCTTGCAAGTGCGCTCAAGCCCGGTCAGTTTGTGAACATTGCCGTGCCCGGCGATGCGTCCTCGCTGCTTCGCGTGCCCCTGAGCTTCTATCGCGCCGACGCCCAGGCCGGTACCGTCGAGCTGTGGTACGCCGTCGTGGGTGACGACACCCGTCGTCTGTCGCAGATGGTCCCCGGCTCCAAGTCCAACCTGTTGGGCCCTGGCGGCCGCGGCTGGCTTGTTCCCGAGGGCACCAGGAAAGCGCTGCTCGTGGCGGGCGGCATCGGCGTTCCGCCCGTGCTCTGCCTCGCCGGCAAGCTTGCCGAGCAGGGCGTGGATGTTGACGTGTGCCTGGGCTTTGGCACCGCTTCCAAGGCCGTGGGTGTCGATGAGTTCCGCTCGCTGTGCGATACGGTCAACGTTTGCACCGACGACGGCTCGCTCGGCACGCACGGTTTTTGCACCGATCCTGCCGCCGAGCTGCTCGGCGAGGGCGGCTACGACTATGTGGCCAGCTGCGGCCCCGCTGTCATGATGAAGAAAGTCGCCGCCGCTGCCGCCGAGGCCGGTGCGTACTGCGAGGTGTCGCTTGAGCGCATGATGAGCTGTGGCTTTGGCGCCTGCAACACCTGTAATGTCGAGACGGTCGACGGTATGAAGGGTGCTTGCATGTGCGGCCCCGTGTTCGATGCTTCCAAGGTGGTGGTCTTCTAGTGGGTACCGTGAACATGGCCGTCGATTTCGGCGGCGTCAAGATGCAGAACCCCATCAACACCGCAGCCGGTACTTTTGGTTACGGTTGGCAGTTCCAGAACTTCTTTGATGTTTCCCAGCTGGGCGCCATCACCACCAAGGGTTGCGCAGCCGAGCCCTGGCCCGGCAACCCCGCGCCCCGCATGGCCGAGATCCCGGGCGGCATGATCAACTCCGTGGGTCTGCAGAACCCCGGCGTCGCCGCCTTCGCCCGTGAGTCCGGTCCGTGGCTCGAGCGGCTGTCCAAGGACGGCTGCCAGGTCATCTGCCAGGTCGCCGGTCATTCCGTGGACGAGTTTGTCCGCGCGCTCGAGATGTATGTCGAGCTGTGCCCCTGGGCCGCCGGCTACGAGATCAACGTGAGCTGCCCTAATATCGCCGCCGGCGGTGCCGCCATGGGCTCCACTCCCGAGGGCGCCTCTGCCGTCATGGCTGCTTGCCGCAAGGTGACTGACAAGCCGCTATTCGTGAAGATGGCCCCGGCCAACGTCGCCGAGATCGCCAAGGCTCTCGAGGCCGAGGGCGCCGACGGCCTTTCGGTCATCAATTCCATCCAGGGCATGGCCATCGACGTGCACACCCGCAAGTCGCGCGTTGCCAAGCCCAAGGGCGGCCTTTCGGGTCCGCTGTGCCACCACATCGCCGTGCGCATGGTCTGGGAGGTTGCTCAGGCCGTCGATATCCCCATCAACGGCGTCGGCGGTGTCATGACCGGTGAGGACGCGGCCGAGTTTATCCTGGCTGGCGCTACCTGCGTGTCGGTCGGTATGGCCAATTTCGTCGATCCGTGCGCTTCGCTCAAGATCGCGCATGAGCTCGAGGCTTGGGCCGAGTCCCAGGGCGTGAAGGACATCAACGAGCTGGTAGGTGCGTTCGAATGCTAGAGACCGATGCCCGCGACCGCGTTATCGTCGCCCTCGATTGCGACCGTGAGCGTGCGCTCGAGCTCGCCCGTGAGCTTTCGGGTCATGCCGCCTGGCTCAAGGTCGGCATGACGCTCTATTACGCCGAGGGTCCCGAGATCGTCAAGACGTTCAAGGACTTGGGTTTTAAGGTCTTCCTCGACCTTAAGTTCCACGATATTCCGCATCAGGTGCGCGGCGCCGCCCGTTCGGCCTCGCTTGCCGGTGCCGATCTGCTTTCGGTTCACGGTCTGGGCTCGGGCGCTATGCTCGCCGCCTGCCGCGAGGGTGCCGAGGAGGCGCGTGAGGACCGCGCCAAGCTCGTCGCCATCACCGTGCTCACGAGCATGAACCAAGATTCGCTCAGCGAGATCGGCGTCGAGTCGCCGGTGGCTGAGGAGGCCGCACGTCTGGCAAAGCTCGCCCAGGCCAACGGCATCGACGGCATCGTGTGCTCGCCGATGGAGGCTCACGACATGCGTGAGCTGTTGGGCCCCGATGCGCTCATCGTGACCCCGGGCGTTCGCCCGGTTGGCGCGGCGCTGGGAGATCAGTCCCGCGTGGCCACGCCTTCCCAGGCTATCGAGCGTGGCGCGAGCCACATCGTGGTGGGTCGCCCCATCACCGGTGCCGATGACCCGGTTGCCGCTTTCGATGCCATCGTCGCCGAGCTGGTCGAAAACGTCGCGTAAAAGATTCCCTTAAGTCACCACTTTTTGGTCTCAATAGCACAATTTGGCCCCTGTGCCTGCGAAAACTTTCCCATCCTTTGTGTGGAATCGCAGGTCAGGGGCTCAACTTTCAGCGCAATATATTGCACTTTTTGCGGGTATCGTCTAACCTATGGAGCCGCGATTAGGCATTTTGTACGTTTTACGTGCTAAAATGCCAAATATTGAATCAGATATAACCCAACTATTTGGAGGTACGAATGGCACTCCCTCAGCTTACCGACGAGCAGCGCAAGCAGGCTCTTGAGAAGGCTGCCGCCGCACGTCATGCCCGCGCTGAGCTTCGCGAGCAGATCAAGAAGGGCGAGAAGTCCCTCGAGTCCGTGCTCAACTCCGATGACCCCATCGCTTCCCGCATGAAGGTTTCCACCCTCATCGAGTCCCTCCCCGGCTATGGCAAGGCCAAGGCCGCCAAGATCATGGAGGAGCTCGGCATCTCCGCTACCCGTCGCGTCCAGGGCCTCGGCGTCCGTCAGCGCGAGCAGCTCCTCGAGCAGCTGACCAAATAAGTGAGCGCTCAGGATTCAAAGCTCTTTGTGATTTCTGGACCGTCAGGCGCAGGCAAGGGCACGCTCGTCACTCGTGTGCGCGAGCGTCGCTCCAACTTGGGCCTGACGGTTTCGGCTACCACGCGAGCACCACGCAAAGGTGAGGTCGACGGCGTCAACTACTTTTTCCTGACGCGCGAGGAGTTCGACCGCCGCGTGGCAAACGGTGAGTTTGTTGAGTGGGCCGAGGTCCACGGCAACTGCTACGGCACGCTGGTGAGCGAGGTCCAGTCCAAGCTCGCCTCCGGCTCGTCTCTGATCTTGGAGATCGATGTCCAGGGTGCCCTGCAGGTTAAGGAGCGTTTCCCCGAGGCCGTGCTGATCTTTATCAAGCCTCCCTCGCTCGAGGTGCTTCGCGAGCGTCTGGTCGGTCGTGGAACCGAGACGCCCGAGACGATCGAACTGCGTATGGCAAACGCCGCCGATGAGCTTGCCCTTGCCGACCGCTACGACGACGTCGTGGTGAATGACGATCTCGACCGCGCGACCGACGAGCTCGTTCGCGTTCTCGATATGCATGAAAGGATCTGAGGTCCGTGTCCGTTGTAAAGCCTTGCATTGACGATCTTCTGGAGAAGACCGATCACAACCGCTTCTTGCTCGCTTCGCTTGCCTCCAAGCGCGCCTGCGACATCAATAGCATGCTGCGTGGCCAGCACAACCGCGTGCTTGCCGTTCAGGATGTCGATGACATCACCATCGGCCTTTCTGGTGCCGATACCATTTCGATGGCTATGGACGAGATCGTCGACGGCGATATCTCCTACGATGAGGCCCGTTACGAGAAGGCGCTCGGCCACAAGGTTGCTGAAGCCTAAATGGCAGCTCGCGTCTGCCTGGTCCATTATCACGAGGTTGGACTGAAGGGCAAGAACCGCGCACATTTTGAGCATATCCTCATGGATAACATCAAGGCGGCCTTGGCCGCCTTTTCCGTGAATGCCGTGTCTCGAATTTCCGGTTATATCCTCGTGACCTTTAACGAGCATCAGGCCGACGAGGCGGCGCGTGTCATTCGCACCGTTCCCGGCGTTGCACGTGTGTCTTTGGCGTATCACACCAACCGCGACTCGCAGGAGTACTGCGCCGCCGCCGTGAAGGCGCTGCGCGAGTTTGGTTCCTTCGATTCTTTTAAGGTGCACGCCAAGCGCTCCAATACTGACTATGAGCTTACCTCGATTGACATCAATCGTCAGGTGGGTGAGGTGCTGTGTGAGGCCTTCCCCGATAAAAAGGTCCAGATGCACGATCCTGACGCTATGGTGCACGTGCTGGTGGTCCAGGGTAGCGTCTATGTGTATGCGCGCTCTGAGCGCGGCGTGGGTGGTCTTCCGGTGGGGTCTGCCGGCAAGGTCGTGACGCTGCTTTCTTCGGGTATCGATTCTCCGGTGGCGACCTGGATGCTCGCGCGTCGCGGCGCGGTGTGCGTGCCGGTACATTTCTCCGGTCGTCCGCAGACGCCCGATACGAGCGAGTATTTGGTGCAGGACATCATCCGTGCGCTTGAGCCGGGTGTCCAGATCGGCCGACTGTACGTAGTGCCGTTTGGCGACTGCCAGCGTGAGATTTCGGTCACCTGTCCCAGCAACCTGCGCGTGATCATGTATCGCCGCATTATGTATTCGGTTGCTGAGCGCATTGCGCACATCGAGGGTGCCAAGGCCATCGTTACGGGCGAATCGCTTGGGCAGGTTGCCTCCCAAACGCTTGAGAATATCATGGCCGTCAACGAGGCCGTGAAGATCCCCGTGTTCCGCCCTCTCATCGGTTCGGACAAGCAGGAGATCATCGCGCGCGCCGAGGAGATCGGTACGTTCGATATCTCCACTGAGGCCGCTCCCGACTGCTGCACGCTGTTTATGCCGCGCCGTCCCGAGACGCACGCTAAACTCGATGCCGTGCATGAGGCCTGGGAGTTGTTCGATCACGAGGAGATGATCGAGCGCCTGCTCAAGCAGACCGAGTACATCGACTTTGAGAGCAACACGTATAAGGCCCCTAAGACCTTAAAACGCAAACATTTGGAGCTTACTCCGCGTGAGATTTACCAAGATCACGAGTAAATTTGTGCATAGACCGACGATGCGTCTGCATCGTCGGTCTTTTGCTATCTGGGCATTTTGTGGCTAAGTGTTCATTTGCTGACGTGTGCCTGAATAAATGGACGGATTTGTGCAAGGTTTTGGTCGGCTTTTGGTTTGACCGCTAAAACCGGTTTTGGGGCGTGGCTGTTACAGGGCTCCTTTCCTGACACGATGGTGTTGGGAGGTTTTGCTATGGCGCAGCGCGAACAACACGAACGGGTCAAAAAGATGGACCGCTTGGCGGACAAGCTGCTCGGTCATAAGGCAGTGGTGATGGCGATACTGGTCGTCATTGCGATGTCGAGCGGCTTGGCGATGGCGAACCTTGGCGGCGGTGCCGGCGCCGTGTCGTTTGAGCGCACTGACGGTTCGGGCTCGTTGGTGGAGCCGGGATCCGGTGATGCCTCGAGCGGAAAGACATCCGAAGGTTCTTCGACTAAGGCTTCTGCCGCGGCAGAGGTCTATGTCGATGTCGATGGCGCCGTTGTGTCGCCCGGTGTATATCGTCTCAAGGACGGCGCGCGGGTGGCTCAGGCGATTGATGCCGCCGGCGGGCTGGCGCCCGAGGCAGACGTTACGGGGCTCAATCGGGCATCTAAGGT
>CAJLAV010000058.1:0-11904 GCA_905204735.1 uncultured Collinsella sp.
GTTTATCGCGAGTTCCGCACGAACAGGAGGCCACTTAATGTGGCCTCCGTCGTGAGCAGGACTGTAGAGCAGGAAACTTAACCCCCACACCCCTCACGCGGCGGGCAAACCCTCCCTTGTACTCCATCTCACTAAAGTGTATGATTCTGAACGTTACACGACTCACTTTACTTAACTAAAGTGCCATCAAGGGGGGATACCATGAACACCGATATGTCTCGTCGTCAGTTTGTTGGTCTAGCCGGCTCGCTCACCACGGTGCTTGGCCTTGGTCTTGTCGGTTGCGGCGGTGGTGCCGGCAAGGGTTCCGCTGCCGGTTCTGCTGCAGCCAAGGACGTGAAGGGCGCTGCGGAGTCCAAGAAGCTCGTGGTGGGCTTTGATAAGTCCTATCCTCCGTACGGCTTTGTGGGCGACGATGGCGAGTACACCGGCTTTGATCTCGATCTGGCCAAGGCTGTTGCCGATAAGCAGGGCTGGGAGGTCAAATACGAGGCCATCGACTGGGATGCCAAGGATACGCTGCTCAACTCGGGTGCCATCAACTGCATCTGGAACGGCTTTACCATGGAGGGTCGCGAGGACGACTACACGTTCTCCGAGCCGTACATGCTCAACGAGCAGGTGCTGGTGGTAAAGAAGGATGCGGGCATCAAGAGCTGGGACGATCTTGCCGGCAAGACCGTGATTACGCAGACCGATTCCGCTGCGCAGGATGTGCTCGAGGGTGACCAGAAGGATCTGGCGGCGACGTTTGCCACGCTCGACACGATCGGCGAGTACAACACGGCCTTTATGCAGCTCGAGAGCGGCGCGGTCGATGCCGTGGCTTGCGACCTTTCGATTGCCCAGTATCAGCTTGCCGCCAAGCCCGATGCCTATACGCAGCTTGATGAGCCGCTGTCCAGCGAGCACTACGCCGTCGGCTTTAAGAAGGGCGACACCAAGTCGGCCGCCGCCGTGACCGAGTCGCTCAAGGCGCTCTATGAGGACGGCACGGTCAAGGACCTGTGCGACAAGTATTCAAGCTATGGTCTATCTTTCGATAATTGGGTGCTCAAGTAATGTCTATTCAGGTCATGATGCAGATGCTTGGCCAGGGATTCTTGGTCAGTTTGCAGTTGTTTGTGCTGACGCTGCTCGGGTCGATTCCGCTGGGAATTCCCGTGGCGTTTATGCGCATGAGCAAAATCGCGCCGCTTCGCTGGATTGCGCGCATCTATATCTCGGTCATGCGCGGCACGCCGCTCATGCTGCAGATGTTTGCCATCTACTTTGCCCCGTATTACGTGTTTGGCATTTCGCTCACGCCCGATTCCAAGTGGACGGCGTGCGTCGTGGCGTTCATCATCAACTACGCCGGTTACTTTGCCGAGATCTATCGCTCGGGCTTGCAGTCCATTCCGCGCGGTCAATACGAGGCTGCCGAGGTGCTGGGCTATTCGCGCGTGCAGACGTTTCTGTATATCGTGATGCCGCAGGTCGCCAAGCGTATTCTGCCGGCGATGGGCAACGAGATCATCACGCTGGTCAAGGACACGTCGCTGGCGTTTGCCATTGGCGTGGGTGAGATGTTCTCGACGGCCAAGGCGCTGGTCGCCTCGCAGGTGAGCATGGTGCCGTTTGCGATTGCGGCGCTGATTTACTGGGTCTTTAATTTCGTTGTCGAGATGCTGCTGGGCGCCGCCGAGAAAAAATTGGATTACTACCATGATTAATTCGGTAATGAATATATCGAACGCTCGCAAGGCGTTTGGCGGCAATGAGGTGCTCAAGGATATCTCGCTCGAGGTAAAGCGTGGAGAGGTCGTGGCGATTATCGGGCCTTCGGGTGGCGGCAAGTCCACGCTGCTGCGGTGTGCCACGCTGCTCGAGACGCTCGACGGAGGCTCGCTCTCGTTTGGCGACCTTGCCGTTGCGACGGATGCGGGTTCGGGCGCGGTCTATGCGAAGGGCGATGTGCCCAGGCAGGCGCGCTCGCGATTTGGCCTGGTGTTTCAGAACTACAATCTGTTCCCGCACTATACCGTGATGAAAAACATCACCGATGCGCCGATCCGCGTTCTTAAGCGCCCGCGCGAGCAGGCGGAAGCTCGTGCGCATGAATTGATTGCTCAGATGGGGCTTGTGGGCAACGAGAACAAGGTTCCGTGTGAGCTTTCGGGCGGTCAGCAACAGCGCGTGAGTATCGCCCGCGCCTTGGCGCTCGACCCGGAAATCTTGTTCTTTGACGAGCCGACCTCGGCGCTCGATCCCGAGCTAACGGCCGAGGTGCTGCGTGTCATTAAAGACCTTGCCGCGCAGAATATGACGATGGTGATCGTGACCCACGCGATGCAGTTTGCGCGCGATGTTGCCGATCGCGTGGTCTTTATGGACGGAGGCCGCATTGTCGAGGAGGGTCCGGCCGAGCAGGTTATCGACCATCCGCGCGAGCAGCGCACGCGTGAGTTTTTGAGCCGTATCGAGGGATAGGCTCAGGTATTTGCTCAACTATTAATTGAGGCGAAGCCGCCGCAGGTCTTACGGTCTGTGGCGGCTTTTTGTTTGCATCGGCGGGGTTCAATAATCGCCTCACAAGCTTGTCTCTTCCTCTCGCCGCCTGTATTCATACGTGTGCCGAAAGGTGTGCATGGACGGTCGCCCGTGAGGGTAGGGTGGTGGCATAGGACATTTGGAGGGTGAGTCGGCTCGGCTGCCGACCATGCTGCTCCCGGGATGGCACCGACCGCGAACTCTCCCCGTTGGCGTCGCGCAATGCGCGCGGCCCTGCAAGGAGGTCATCATGGGTGCTCCCAAGACCGGCAATGTAAGGAACGTGGTGCTCGTAGGCCAAGGCGGGGTGGGCAAGACTTCACTCGCCGAGGCCATGCTCCACCTTTCTGGCAAGACCGCCCGCCTGGGCGGCCACGACGGCACCAAGCCCACGCTCGACTATGACCCCGAAGAGGTCAAGCGTGCATTTTCCATCTCGACGACCATTGCACCGATCGACTGGAAGGGCGCGCGCATCAATGTGCTCGATGCCCCGTGTTACCCCGATTTTATCGGCGACGCCTTTGCCGCGATGAGCGTCTGCGAGACGGCCCTGTTTGTGGTCGACGCCGAGGCCGGCCCGCAGCCTACGACGGTTAAGCTCTGGTATGCCGCCGAGGACCTGCGCTTGGCGCGTGCGGTGTTCGTAAACCGCCTGTCGCGCTCCGAGGCCAGCTTTGCGACCACGATGGACCTGCTGCAGGAGCGCTTTGGCACGCGACTGGGCGCCGTGACCCTTCCCTGGGGCGAGGGCGAGGACTTTGATGGCATCATCGACCTGGTGCGCATGAAGGCGCGCCATTGCAACGGCGCCGAAGCCGTTGAGTCGGAGATTCCCGAGGAGTATCGTGCCCAGGCCGAGGAGGCCCATGACCATCTGTGCGAGCTGGTGGCCGAGGCTGACGACGAACTGATGATGAAGTACTTGGAAGGCGAGGAGACGCTGACGCAGGAGGAGCTTGAGGGCTTGCTGTCGAAGGCGATCGCCGAGCGCATCTTTGTGCCGGTCTTTGCGGGCGATTGCATTAAGGAGCAGGGCGTCAACTCGCTGATGGACGACATCGCCACGTACTTCCCGGCGCCGACGGACTACGGCGAGATGCCGCTCATCGACGGTGATTCGCTCAAGATTTCGAGCGACGATGACCGTCCGGTGGCGTTTGTGTTTAAGACGCTGGCCGATCCGCAGCAGGGTCGCATCAGCTTTATCAAGGTGCTGACGGGTACGCTTGAGCCGGGTCTTGAGCTGATCAACGCGCGTACCCGCAAGAGCGATCGTCTGGCCCACCTGTATGTGATGTGTGGCCGCGACATGACCGAGGTCGGTCACGCCTATGCCGGCGACATCATCGTGGCGCCCAAGCTGGCGGCCGAGACGGGCGATACGCTCTCCATTACCGGTAAGGTCGAGGCTGCGGCGTTTAAGTTCCCCAACTCGCAGTACCGCATTGCCATCGAGGCCGAGAACCGTGGCGACGAAGAGAAGCTCTATACGTTTATCGAGAAGGCGTGCAAGGCTGATCCGACCATGAGCATCGATCGTGACGAGGAGACGGGCCAGACTATCATCTCCGCCGTTGGTGAGGCGCAGGTTTCGGTGCTGCTCAACCGTTTGGAGGATCGCACCAAGGTCGTGGCCAAGAGCGTGCCGATCCGCATTCCGTATCGCGAGACCATCCGCCGCACGGCGAGCGCCCAGGGTCGCCACAAGAAGCAGACCGGTGGCGCCGGTCAGTACGGCGACTGCTGGCTGCGCGTGGAGCCGCTTATTGGGCCCGACGGCACGAGCGACGGCTACGAGTTTGTGGATGAGGTCGTGGGCGGCCGCATTCCGCGCTCGCTGATCCCCGCCGTGGACAAGGGTGTCCAGGAGACCATGAAGGACGGCATCATTGCCGGCTACCCGCTCACGGGCATTCGCGTGGCTGTGTACGACGGCTCGTATCACAGCGTCGACTCCAACGAGATGGCGTTTCGCGCGGCGGCTCGCATCGGCCTGCGCAAGGCATGTGCCGATGCCGACCCGGTGGTGCTGGAGCCCATCGAGGAAATCACGGTGACTATTCCCGAGAGCTACGCCGGCGCCGTGATGGGCGACATCTCGGCCTCGCGCGGTCGCGTGACAGGCATGGAGACCGATGAGCGCGGCGATACCGTGGTCATCGCCCAGGCACCGCTGGCCGAGCTGACGGATTATTCGACGCGCCTGCGGAGCATCACGCGCGGCACCGGCGACTTCACCATGAAGCCCGCCGGCTACGAGCAGGTGCCTTACGACGTTCAGGCCAAGCTGGTCGAGCGCTATGAGGAGGGCCGCGCTAAGTAGCATGTGATTTTGTCACAACATGTCTGCTGGTAGATAGACCGCCCCGGCTATATGCTGGGGCGGTCTTTTGATCCGCATGCGACGGAAGGATTGCGGATCACTTTTGGCTTTGGGATGATGCGGTCGACGCTAGTCTCCCGATGCCTGGTTGCGGCCGGTGGCGTAGTCGATCTGCACGTGCGGCTGCAGGTTATAACAGTACACGTGGAAGCACAGGGTCTTGCCGTGGTCCTCGACCGATTGCGCCTCCAGACGCACGCCGCGGCAGACGAGTTCCTCCTCGTTGTACATGGGCGTGACGCGGTAGAGCACGTGGTTGCCCGTGTCGCGAATATAGTCGAGGATCTGCTCCTCAAAAGGAAGCATGCCCGTCTCGTTGAGATAGCGTGTGCCGGTGAGCAAGTTTTTGCGGTTGGCGTTTTCGCCGCAGAGCGACCATGCGATGAGGTGACAACGGTTGTAGAGGCTCTGACCGGGGATGAAGTCATAGCGCTGCTGGTGCCAGCCGGCAGGGTGGATACGCGAGATGTCGCCGCGCTTGCCCTGGCCGAGCGACTCGGGGCCCACGCAGGCGAGCGCCTTGCGGGTGCGTCCCAAGCTGTCGAGCTTGGAGAACTTCTTAAAGCAGCCTTCTTCGGTGGCTCGTTCGTACTCGTCGAGTGTGAACGACGGCGTGCCCAGCGGATGCGTGCTATCGGCGCGCAAGGCGACATAGGGGTTGCCCGCATAGTCGGGAATGCTGCTGAGATATACGCCGCGGGCGCGGTTGAGGTCGGGGTTTTCCACCTCGTCGATGGGGGTGGCGGCACTGCCCGCGGAAACGTCGTCATCGGTGTCGGTCGCGGCGGAATCGGAGCCATCGCCAGAGTCCTGGCTGTTTTGAGGGTCCGCCGCGCTCGCCGTTCCCGATTCGAGCCGAGCGACCAGGTCTGCCTCGTCGTCGGTGCGGCTGGGACTCTCGTTTTGTTTTTCGGCCAGAGCCGCCGCCTGCTCATCGCCTTGCGGCGACAGCAACTTGGGCGCTCCGTCGAGCGATCCCGTAAACAGCGCAAACCCCAGCACCACGGCGGTGCCGATGGAAAGTGCTTGCTTGTAGGCGGGCTTGCGCGACATTGAGGCTCCTGGATGGACGGTTGGGAATCTACCAGTCTAGCAGGAGCCGGCAGGGGTCGTTCTGTCGAACAAATACTTAAGATTTGGAACAAACGCTACTGGTTCATTTGCCTCATATGGAGCTGCGGCGGTTGTGAATGTGGGGCTATTCGGCGTTTCCCCAGATAAAACCTACCAAAACAAATCTGTCCCTTATTGGCAGGTTAATCGTGAGTTATTTCACCGCAACTTAGGGCACGGTTAGGAAGTGTGCACCTTAAAGAGAAAGCCAGTTAAAGAGATAACATTGGGCTATCTAACAGTGAATTCGATACATCTCTCTAAATGTCTCTCTAAAATAAGGTGCTTATCTCTCTAAAGTTAGAGAGATAAATCTATTGTTTTAGAGAGACGGAATGCCAAAATTCGTCCGTCAGCTACCATCTGCCAAAAATGGCGGATAAAGGGCTCATCGAAGTAATGGGTTCATCGACGAGTCGTAACCGCCGATATCGGAAGAAGTAGATGCAGCCGGGTCGCCTCTCTAGTGCCTCTCGAGGCCAGATGGGTGCTGGAGGGGCGATTGTCTCGCGATATTTCCCCAGATAAAACCTGCCAAAATAAACCTGTTCCTTTTTGGCAGGTCAGTTAACGCAGTGCAGGTTGAGCATATGCGAGCGAGCGGGCTCCGGGTGCGGCAAGGTGACGTGAAACAAGCGGGCGCTGACCTTTTGGTCGCGCCCGTGCAGTTGAACGTCAGATTGCCGTGCCCGGGGCCTGCGCAGCGCCGAGCGGTTACGCCGTTTGTAAAACGGCGTAACTTAAAGGTTCATGTTGCCGTGAATGTAGGGGGTGACCTCGGGGGAGATATGGTCGCAGCCCAGCTCGCGCAGCGCGGACTCGATAACGGCGGGCAGCGGGGTTTTGCCCTCGGCATCGACGGCGTTGCCACCGAGGGCAGCAATCTTGGCGACATCTGCGGGTGCGGCCTCGATATGCATGCAGCCGCCGATCAAGCGCGCGCGTACCTGTGCCAGATCAAGATTGTGCAGGTAATCCTCGCAGGCGCGGATTAAATCGACCTTCTCGCGCGTAAGCTCCTCGCCCGTGGGGACGCGGGTGGCAAGACATGCTCCCGCCGGCAGGTTCCAAACGGGATAGCCCCATGCGCGCAGCAGCTCGCGCTCTTCGTCCTTGGTAAAGCCGACCTCCATAAGGGGTGAGCGTACGCCGAGCTCTTCTGCCGCACGCATGCCGGGGCGGTAGTCACCGCGATCGCTTGCATTGCTGCCATCGATGACGGTGGGAAAGCCGAGCGACTTGGCGTGGTTGACGATGGCGGTAAAGCCGGCGTGCTTGCAGTGGTAGCAGCGATTAGCATCGTTGCAGGCTACTTGGGGGAGCTGCAGCTGATCCACCGAAAGATTGAGCACGGGGAGCTTAAAATGCGGCCCCTCATTGGCCTGCCCATCAACGGACTGCTCAAACGAAGCCTGCTCGGGCGTGCCGATGAGCGGCGTGGTGAGATGGACGAGAAGAGTATTGGTAGGCATGACGCGGGCGCATACGGCGGCCAAAAAGCTGCTGTCAACGCCGCCGGAAAACCCGATAGCCACGCGCCCGTATGCCAAAAGCAGCTGTTCGAGCGCCGATAGCTTGTCTTGAAGCTCCTCTGCGGGTGCCGTGGTGTCTAAAATCATGAAACGATCCTTATCGTTGAGTACTCGATCGAAAACTATAATCCTAATGCGTTACTTGCCATAAGACTTCTATCTGTGTAACGAAAGTGCAATATGGCATATACGTTATATACAAGTTGCCAAATGCGGTAGAGTTGCAGCAACGCGACAGCGAGAGTCGATGGGGGACCGATATGATCAAGGCTGTTATTTTTGACATGGATGGAACGCTGGTCGATACCGAGCGTTTGGGGATTAAGGCCTGGAAGGCAGGCGCCGCTGAGCTTGGGCTCGCGATTGATGATGCGCTGATCCATCAGTTTATCGGTCGCACGCTGCCCGATGTCATGGACATCCTTGATGAGCATTACGGCAGCCACGAAACCACCGAGGCGGTCTATGTCCGCCACAAGGAGATTCGCGACGAGATGGTCAAGACCGAACTGGAACTTAAGGCCGGCGCCGCCGAGTGCCTAGACGAGCTGCTAGCTGCGGGCTATCACGTGGGCCTAGCGACGTCGTCGCGCCTCGTTACGGCCGAGCGCAACCTTAAGATGGTCGGTCTTTTTGACAAGTTTGAAACGGTAACGTGTGGCGAGGACGTCGTGCACGGTAAGCCCGACCCCGAGATGTATCTGCTCGCCTGCGAGCGCGCGGGCTTTGCCCCCGAGGAGTGCGCCGTGGTCGAGGATTCGCGCAACGGCTGCGTCTCGGGCATCACGGCCGGCTGCCACGTCTTTGCCGTCCCCGATATTGTGCCGCTGCCGCAGGACGTGGTGGATGGCTGCGAGGCCGTGCTCGATACGTTGTTCGACCTGGCGGCGGCAATCAAGACTGTGCGCTAGAAAATTGCGGCGTTGAAACGAGCGATTGCTCACGTTTGCGCTTAAGCAAAAGGGGTCCGGCAATGGTCGGGCCCCTTTTGCTTAAGCGGCGACTTAGCATACTCGCGGGCGTGCTATAGATACGCACCGAGGTTGATGGCCGTGGCGTCGGTCTGGGTGTTTGCCTGGGTGCTGGCGCGCTCCAGTAGGAACGGACGTACCAATTCTTGGCGGTTGATATCCTCGGCGGCGGTGGCTGCGGTGACGGTGCGTGCTGCAGAGCCGACGTGGATATGCTTGGTCTTTGTCGGGACCTTGTTCTCGATTTGCTCCATGAGCAGTTGGACACCCTTGCGGCCAATCTCGTAGCCCGGGGGCGCTACCGTAGTGAGCGGGACCGATCCGCTCCAAGCGAGTGGGTTGCCGTCGCATCCGGCCACGCGAACCTGCTCGGGGACGGAGATGCCTTTGTCGACCAATGCCGAGATAACGCCCGAGGCCAACACGTCGGTCAGACCGACGACAAAATCGGGGCGTTCGTTGGCAGGGCGCCCGGCAATCTGAGCGCCAATGCTGTAGCCGTCGGCTGCGGTATTCCACTCTCCGGCGTCAATGACCTCAATTTTGATATCGGGATGCAGGGCGAGGGCCTTGTGAATGCCAAGGACGCGCAGGGTGAGCTGCATGAATGCCGCTCTGCCCACAACGGTGATATGGTGTGCGCCGCGGGCGATGGCGAGCTCGGCGATAATGCGCCCCTGTGCCTCGTTGTCGGCCGCTACGTAGTAGCCGGGCTCGGAGCAATGGATGTCCAGATGGACGATCGGCACGGGCATCTTGGTCATGGCGGGGTGCCAGTCGGGGGATGCCATGGGCTGAACCATGACGCCGGACATCTGGGTGCCCATAAAGTAGCGCAGGTAATGGTCCTCGAGAATATCGTCGTTATCGGCGTTGGCGATGAGCAAGTCGTAGCCGTGCTTGCGGGCCTCGTTGTGGGCGCCGCTGGCGATTTGGAGCGAAAAGCCGTGATCGAGACGGGGGAGCACCAGGCCAAAGGACTTGGTGGCGCCGCCCGCGAGCTGACGGGCGCTTTGGTTGGGCAGGTAGCCAAGGCGATTGATGGTCTCGTTGATGAGCTTGAGGGTCTCGGGGCGCAGCTTTTCAGGGTGGTTGAGCGCGTTGGAAACCGTGCCCAACGAAACCCCGGCCTCGCGCGCGACGTCGCTGATTTTTACCTTTGCCATAGCGGCCCCTTTGATGCGTTTCAAGTACAAGCCAGATTGTAGCATCCCAAACCTACCAAAAAGGGACAGGTTTATTTTGGCAGGTTTATCTGGGGAAACGCCGTTGCCAGCGCGACCACCACGAAGGGGACAGGCACCTTTGTGGTGGTTTGGACCGGCTGGACGTGTGTGCATCGAGTGGTATCTAAGTTGAGATACCACTTCTGGTATATCAGCTTGCGTTTGCGTGAGTACAATACTCGAACGTTATGCGTCTCAGCGCCCCCTGTGCGTGGACGTTTTGCAGTCAAGCGGACGAAGGGATTTATCCTATGTGCGGAATTGTCGGCTACACCGGCTCTGATATTGCAAAGAACATCCTGGTCACGGGCCTCAAGCGTATGGAGTATCGCGGCTATGACTCCTCGGGCGTCGCGCTCGAGGTGGGCGAGGGCGCCGCGGCGCACCTCGATGTCATCCGCCGCGTGGGTAAGGTCGCGGGCCTGGAGAGCGAGCTTTCCAACATCGACAGCGACGCTACCTGCGGTATCGGCCACACCCGTTGGGCCACCCACGGCAAGCCCTCCGTCGTTAACGCTCACCCCCACACCAGCTGCGACGGTCGTATCGCCATCGTCCACAACGGCATCATCGAGAACTTCGCCGAGCTGCGCGAAGAGCTGGAGGGTCGCGGCCACCACTTTAAGAGCGAGACCGATACCGAGGTCTTCGCGCATCTGATCGAAGAGGCTTATGCCGAGACGCACGACCTGATGGCCTCCGTGCGCGAGGCGTGCACCCACGTGGTCGGTGCCTATGGTCTGGCCGCCGTGTGCGCTGACGAGCCCGGCGTGATCGCCGTGGCCCGCAAGGATTCCCCGATCGTGGTCGGCGCGGGCGAGACCGGCTCCTATGTTGCTTCCGATGTCATCGCGCTCATCGACGCCACCCGCGATGTCGTGGTGCTCGAGGACGGTCAGTTTGCCAAGCTCACGCCCGCAGGCGTCGAGTACACCGACGAGGCCGGCAACGTTATCGAGCCCAAGGTCACCCACATCGACTGGGACCTGGACATGGCAGAAAAGGGCGGTTATCCCGACTTTATGCTCAAGGAGATTCACGAGCAGCCGCGCGTCGTGCGCGACACGCTGGTTGGTCGTATGACGCCGGCCGGCGAGCTCGACATCGACGAGCTGGGCCTTTCGCTCGAGGAACTCAACGACATCGACCGCGTCTACGTGATCGCTTGCGGCACCAGCTATCACGCCGGCCTCATTGCCAAGAATCTCATTGAGGGCTGGGCTCGCATCCCCACCGAGGTGGAGGCGGCCAGCGAGTTCCGCTATCGCAACCCCATCATCACGCCGACGACGCTCGTCGTTGCCGTGTCCCAGTCGGGCGAGACGGCCGATACCCTCGCCGCCATTCGCGACGCGCGTATCAAGGGCGCCAAGGTCTTTGGCATCACCAACGTGGTGGGCAGCCCCGTGGCGCGTGAGAGCGACGGCGTCATTTATACCAAGGCCAACAAGGAGATCGCCGTCGCCTCGACCAAGAGCTTCATCGGCCAGGTTGTGAGCCTGACGCTGCTGGCTCTGCTGCTGGCGCAGGTCAAGTACCGTCTGACCACTAAGCAGACGCGCATGATGTTCCGCGAGCTTTCCGATACGGCCGAGCAGATCCAGTGGATTTTGGATACGCAGACCGAGGCCGTGCATGAGGCCGCCCTGCTGTGCAAGGACGCGCAGTCCGCACTGTTCGTGGGCCGTGGCATGGGTGCCGCTATTTCCTACGAGGGCGCGCTCAAGCTCAAGGAGGTCAGCTACCTGCACGCCGAGGCGTATGCTGCCGGCGAGATGAAGCATGGCCCCATCGCGCTGATCGATCCGGGCTTCCCCGTCATCGCCGTGGCCACCAAGAGCGCTACCTACGACAAGACCGTGTCGAACCTTATGGAGTGCAAGGCGCGCGGTGCCAAGGTCATCGTCGTTGCCACTGAGGGCGACGAGGAGATCAACAAGATCGCCGACTGCATCATTCGCGTGCCGGCCGTCCGCGACGTGTTCAGCCCCATCACGGCGAGCGTTCCGCTGCAGCTGCTCGCCCGCGAGGTCGCCATCCTGCGCGGCTGCGACGTCGACCAGCCCCGAAACCTCGCTAAGAGTGTGACCGTGGAGTAGTTGGTTCCGCCGTTCTAACAACTAAGGCCCGGCTCCGCGTCAGAC
>CAJLAV010000059.1:0-11617 GCA_905204735.1 uncultured Collinsella sp.
CCCCGCCGGGAATAGCAAAAGGGCGACCCCAGTCCGGAGTCGCCCTTGTTGAGCTGCTTATGTGTAGCTGTTACTCGGCGTCGTGGTGACGGCGGGGCTTGCGGCCTCCGTTGTCGCCGGGACGGCGCGGACGATCGCTGCGCTCGGAGCGCTCGCGACGCGGACGCTCACGGCGCTGGAAGTGCTCGCCGTCGCCCTCGGAGACACCCTCGGCACGAGCCGGGGCCTCGGGCTTATCAAGACGATCGAGCGAGATCTTGCCGCGATCGTCGACCTCGATGACGACGACCTTGACCTCGTCGCCCACGTTGAGGACGTCCTCGACCTTCTCCACGCGGCCCTTGGCGACGCGGGAGATGTGCAGCAGGCCGTCCTTACCGGGCAGCAGGTTGACGAAGGCGCCGAAGGGCTGGATGGAGACCACGCGACCGGTGTACTCCTCGCCCGGCTCGGGAACCTTGATAATGAGCTTGATACGCTCGACGGCCTGGTCGACGGACTCGCCGGTGCCGCCGACAAAGACGGTGCCGTCCTCCTGGATGTCGACCGAAGCGCCGGTCTCGTCCTGGATGCCGCGGATGACCTTGCCGCCGGAACCGATGACGTCGCGGATCTTATCGGTCGGAACCTGGATGGAGACGATGCGCGGAGCGGTGCTGCGCGTGGTATGACGCGGCTCGGGGATCACATCGAGCATCTTCTGCAGGATGAAGGCGCGACCCTCCTTGGCCTGCTGCAGGGCGCGGGCCAAGATGTCGAAGGTGAGGCCGGTGGCCTTGTTGTCCATCTGCAGGGCGGTGATGCCCTCGGTGGTGCCGGTGACCTTAAAGTCCATGTCACCCAGGAAGTCCTCGAGACCCTGGATGTCGGACAGGACCACGGTCTTGCCCTCCTCCTGGATCAGGCCCATGGCGATACCGGAGACCGGGCGCTTAATGGGCACGCCGCCGTCCATAAGGGCGAGCGTGGAGCCGCAGGTCGAAGCCATCGAAGAGGAGCCGTTGGACTCCATGACCTCGGAGACCACACGGATAGCGTAGGGGAACTCGTTCTCGTCGGGAAGCACCGGAAGCAGGGCGCGCTCGGCCAGGTTGCCGTGACCGATCTCGCGGCGCTTGGGGCTGCCCATGCGGCCGGTCTCGCCGGTGCAGAACGGCGGGAAGTTGTAGTGGTGCATGTAGCGCTTGCCCTCGGTGGGCTCGATGGTATCCAGACGCTGGCCCTCGTTGAGCATGCCGAGCGACAGGACGGAGAGCACCTGGGTCTGACCGCGCTGGAACAGGCCAGAGCCGTGAACGAGCGGCAGGTAGTTATCCTTCACCATGATGGGGCGAATCTCGTCGGCGGCACGACCGTCGACGCGCTCGCCGGTCTCGACGACCATGGTGCGCATGGCCTTCTTCTCGAGCTTCTTGAGCGCCACGGGGATCTCGCGCTCCCAGGCGGCCTGCTCCTCGTCGGTGAACTCGGCGCGGATGGACTCCTTCAGAGCCTCGACCTTACCGATGCGGGAAAGCTTGTCGGCGTCGCGCAGGGCAGCGGCCATCTCGTCGTAGTGGGCGAAAATGCGCTCCTGGACCTCCTCGACGGGCTGGTCGAGCGGGTACTCCTTCTTGACGATGGCGCCGTTGACCTGCTCCCACTCGGCGACGAACTCGTCCTGGGCCTGGCAGAAGGCAGCAAGGGCCTCCTGGCCAAACTTCATAGCGGCGAGCATGTCGTCCTCGGAGATCTCCTCGGCGCCGGCCTCGACCATCGAGATAAAGTCGGCAGAGCCGCCCAGCTCCAGGTCCAGATCGGAGTTCTCGCGCTCCTCATAGGTGGGGTTGACGATAAACTCGCCGGTCTCCACGTTGCGGCCGATGCGCACGCAGGCAAGCGGACCCTCGAAGGGCACGCCGCCGAGCGTCATGGCCAGAGAGGCGCCCATGACGTTGATAACGTCGAAGGGGTTGACC
The DNA here is from genome assembly GCA_905204735.1 of uncultured Collinsella sp. Classification (GTDB taxonomy): domain Bacteria; phylum Actinomycetota; class Coriobacteriia; order Coriobacteriales; family Coriobacteriaceae; genus Collinsella. The sequence continues at coordinate 1,959 of CAJLAV010000059.1, forward strand.
TGGTCGGCGACGAGCGAGGTGGCGACGATGTGCACCTCGTTGCGGAAGCCGTCCGGGAAGCTCGGGCGAATCGGGCGGTCGATCATACGGGCCGTGAGCGTGGCCTTCTCGCTGGGACGGCCCTCGCGCTTGAGGTAGCCACCCGGGATACGGCCGGCAGCGTACATCTTCTCGTTGAAGTCGACGGTCAGCGGGAAGAAGTCGTAGTTCTTGCGCTCCTTGGAGACGACCACGGTGTCGAGCATCGTGGTGTCACCCTGCTTGACCAGGCAGGCGCCGGTGGCCTGCTTGGCAAGCTCGCCCGACTCAAAGGTGTAGGTCTTGCCGTACAGCTCAAAGGTCTTGGATACGAGTGTCATTGTTCTCCTTTACCCCGCAGACCCCTTGCCTGCGGGCTTCTCATGTGACGCGGGCCCCCTGCCCCCGCCACGCTTCAGAGCGTGATTGTTCGCGCCCTTACACAAAAAGAGCGCCCCGCTGCGCAGGACGCTCTTAGCATGTACAAATCCTACTGGATGTTGTCGCGGATGCCCAGAGCCTTGATGAGCTCACGGTACTCGACGATGTCGTTCTTCTTGATGTAGGAGAGAAGACGACGACGACGGCCGACGAGCATGAGCAGGCCACGACGGGTGTGGAAGTCCTTCTGGTGGGACTTCATGTGCTCGGTCAGCTCCTTGATGCGCTCGGACAGGATGGCGACCTGAACCTTGGGGTTGCCGGTGTCGACCGGGGTGTTACCGAACTGGGCAGTCAGCTCCGCCTTGCGCTCTTTGGAAACAGTCATTGTTTCACCTTTCGTTTTACGTCGCCCGCGGGCGACTCGATTCGCCTCGGACTGGGAAGCCGCCGGTGGAGCGAGCAACCAAGGTCGAGGTACCAACAGGTCGGCATGATACCACAAGCAGCCCGCGCCTGCGCATCATCACCGACCCAACATGAATTCCATCGCACGGAGGCGTTGATCGGTGTGCGTCGCAGCCCACACATGCGAAAGCCCGAGCAGGAATGCCGCCGTATGCGGGTCGATTCGCTCGGCCATGAGCGCATCGAAGGTCATGGACATGAGGGCGCGCAGCCATGCGGTCTCACCGGTCGACACCAGTTCGGCACCTGGAACGCTCGACGCGCACGACCCGCACATGAGACCGCCCGCCTGGGGTGAAAAATACGACAGCATGGGGTCTCCGCACAGCACGCAGGCCGAAAAATCGGGTCGATAGCCAACGTGCGACAGCAACTTAAAGACATATGCCGCCACAAGTAGGTCCATATGCGCCGTGTCAAGCCCGCTGCCCACCAGGGCAAGCGCTCGCTGCGTGATGGCAAAGGTAAACGGGTCCTCGGCGTCCTCGAACGAGCACACGCGCGCAACCTCGGCGATCGCGCTTGCGGCGCAGGTCGTCTCGTAATCGGGCGCAGCGCCGAGCGGCGCCTCCATAAGCTCGGCCTGGGAAACCACGTCGAGTGACCGTCCATGTGCGAGCAGCATATCGACCGTACAGAACAGCTCGCAGCGCGCAGCCAGGCGTCCGCCGGGTTTGCGGGCGCCCTTTGCCACGGCACGAACCTGCCGCCCCCGCTCGTCAAGCATCGTCAAGATCAGGTCGGTCTCTTTGAGCTTCGTCTTGTCGAGGACGAGCACCTTGGTGCGATATGTCCGGGAGCCTGCCATGCGCGCCGCGCGTCCTTAGTCCTCGGCGTTGTAGCCAAAGCGGCGAATCTGGGCCTCGTCGTCACGCCAGCCGGCCTTGACCTTCACGTCCAGCTCCAAAAAGACCTGCGTGCCAAAAATGCGTTCAAGATCGCGTCGGGCGTCGATACCGATATGCTTGATCATCTCGCCGCCCTTGCCGATGATGATGCCCTTTTGGCCCTCGCGCTCGACGTAAATGGTGGCGTGCACGCGCAGCACCTTCTTGGTCTGCTCGAGCGCATCGCAGATCACGCCAACGGAGTGCGGAATCTCATCACGGGTGCGGCGCAAGACCTTCTCGCGCACAAACTCGGCAACGAGCGTCTCATCGGAAGCGTCAGTACCCATGTCCTCGGGGAACCAACGCGGACCCTCAGGCAAAAAGTGCGCAACGGTCTCTATAAAGGCATCGACGTTGAAGTTCTTAACCGACGACGTCACAATCTCGTCGTCATATTCCATAAGCTCGTGGGCAGCCTTAAGCTGCTCCATGACCTGTGCGGGGTCGGCCTCATCGGCCTTGGTGAGCACCAGGACCTTCTTGCAACGAGCGCATCTGACACGCTCGGCAACCCAGGCGTCTCCCCTGCCGATGGGCTTGGTGGCATCAATCAAAAACGCGACGACGTCGACATCGTTCAACTCGAACAGTGCGCTCTTGTTGAGCTCGGACCCCAGGCCGTCCTTGGGCTTATGAATACCCGGGGTATCGACAAAGACCAGCTGGTAGCCGGGACGGTTGACGACGGCGCGCATGCGACGGCGGGTCGTCTGTGCCACCGGCGAGGTGATGGCGACCTTTTTGCCATAGCAGGCGTTGAGCAGCGTGGACTTGCCGGCGTTGGGGCGTCCGACCAGGGCTACGAAGCCGCTGCGAAAACCGGGTTCAACGTCGCCAAAGCCCGCGAGGCTATCGTCCTCGTCGCACAGGGCGTCGAGCTCCTCGTCGCTCATGCCCTCAAACGGATCGAATTCCTCGACTTCCTCGTATGCTTCGGCCGCTTCGGCATCCGCCGCATCCAGGACCTCGTCGTCCAAAATTTCATCGATAGGCTGCATAGTGTCGGACATGAAAATCCCTTTCTAGATAAAGCCGAGCGCGTGGGCAAATACCAGCAAGCCCACAATCGCGGCGGTGATGGAAAGAACGTATACGGAGGCGGCGGCGATATCCTTCGCGCGCTTTGCCAGCGGATGGAGCTCCTGGGTCGCCAGATCGACAATCGCCTCCATGGCGGTGTTGCATAGCTCGCCGTGAATCACCAGGCCACAACAGATGATAATCGTGGCCCACTCGGCAATGTCGAGCCCCACGATGCAGCCGGCAATGACGGTGCACACGCCCGCAACGAGCATGACCTTAATATTACGCTCGGTCTTGACGGCGGTGACGAAGCCCTCCATGGCGTAGGAGAACGACTTTAAGAAGGACGGATGGTCCTTGTTCGATCCGGGAATCATAGACGGCTCCTAGTCGTGGGCGTGGTTGGTGATGGGGCCGACGTGGACCAGCTTGGGGTCCTCGCCGCGCTCGAGCGCCAGATCGCGCAGGATGGCGTCCTCGCGGGCCTCCATGACCTCGGCCTCGTCGTCCTCGATATGGTCATACCCCAGCAGGTGCAGCATGCCATGCACGAGCATCAGGCGGCACTCGTCGGCAGGGGCATTGCCAAAGCCGGGGGCCTGACGGGCAATGACTTGCGGGGCCAGGATGATATCGCCAAGCTCAAGCGTCTCGTCGGCGGGAATATCCTCGTCAAAGGCCGAGTCGCATTCAAACGAGAGGACATCGGTGGTGCGGTCGATACCGCGCCACTCGTGGTTGAGCTCGTGCATCTCGTCCTCGTCGACATACGAAAGGGAAATCTCGACTTCACGCTCAACGCCTTCGGCGGCAAGCACGACCTCGCAGATGTGTTCTACCTCCTGCGCGTCGAGCAGCGTATCGAGCTCGGCATCGTTGCTGATCAATACACTCAACGGGACTCCTTTCGGTCGCGCGGGCGCTGCTCGCGCACGTCATCATAAGCATCATATGCCTCGACGATACGTCCCACCAGGGCATGGCGCACCACGTCGGCACGCTCGAGGTGAGAAAATGCGACATCGTCGACACGGCCCAAAATCTTCTCGACATCCGCCAAGCCACCACGACGGCCCACCAGGTCACGCTGGCTCAGGTCGCCGGTAATCACAAACTTGGAGTTAAAGCCCAGGCGCGTCAGAAACATCTTCATCTGCTCGGGCGTGGTATTTTGGGCCTCGTCGAGCACCACGAAGGCGTCGCTCAGCGTGCGGCCGCGCATGTAGGCAAGCGGGGCGATCTCGATCACGCCGCGCTCCATGAGCTCATCGGTGCGCTCGCGATCCATCATGCAAAATAGGGCGTCGTAGAGCGGGCGCATGTAGGGATCTATCTTTTCCTCAAGGGTACCGGGCAAAAAGCCCAGGTTCTCCCCCGCCTCGACAACCGGACGCGTCAAGATCAGACGGCCCACCTCGTGACGCTTGAGTGCGGCAACAGCGAGCGCCATGGCCAGATAGGTCTTACCGGTACCGGCAGGACCCAAGCCAAACGTGATGGTATTTGAGCGGATGGCATCCACATAGCGCTTTTGACCGAGCGTCTTGGGGCGAATGACGCGACCGCGATACGAAAGCAGCACGTCATCGCGAAGCGACGTAGCCTCGTGCTCACCGTCGCGCAAGACGGCCAGGCAGCGAGAGACATCGTCGGCAGAAAGCGTGCGCCCGGAAGCAGCCTCACGAAAGGCATGTTCGAAAAAACGCGCGACCAGTTCGACCTCGTCCGGGTCACCGCTCACGGCGATGCTGTCGCCACGGGCGACCACGTGGGCGCGAACTGAGCTCTCCAGCGCACGAAGGACGCCGTCGCCGGCACCCAAAACGCGCGAGGGGTCAATACCCTCGGGAACGGTAAGTCTAATCTTCGAGGCTTCCATGAACCTCCCTGCGTGCATGGACCAAGCCGGAATCATCGACTCCGATGATAGCAACATCGAGCAGGCACGGGGCTGTAAGTCCACAGGTATCGTCAAGACGGGCATGATGGAACGAGCCGAGCGTCAGGTTGTCACCATACTCGAGCACGGCACGCTCGACCGTGCCCACGCGACGACGAGCGTCGGCAATAGCGAGCTCCTGTGCGGCGGCCCGCATACGGCGGCTGCGCTCGGCCATAACCTCGGGTGGCACCTGGTCGGGCATGTCGGCAGCAAGGGTACCGGGACGCTTGCTGTAGCGGAACACGTGCATACGCGAGAAACCCACACGGCGGCACAGCGCCAGCGACTCCTCGAACTCCTCGTCCGTCTCACCAGGAAAACCGACGATGACATCGCACGAAAGGGACGCCTGGGGCAAGTTGGCGCGAATCATACGCACCGTGTCCTCAAAGGCCTCGGCGCTATAGGGACGGCCCATGCGATGCAGGGTCGCCGTGCAGCCGGACTGCACGGGCAGGTGCAAAAACGGGGCGATACGCTGCGGGTAGCGCGCCATAACCTTAAGCAGGCGCTCGGAGATATCCATGGGCTCGACCGAGGAAATGCGCACATGCGGAATAGACGTGCGCTCCATGATGGCCTCGAGCAGCTCATCGATTTCGACGTGCTCGTCGGTCGCGCTCTTGCCATCGTAGGCACCCAGGTTCACACCGGTCAGCACCACCTCGGGCACGCCGGCCTCCTGGGCCTCGCGAACTTGCTCGAGCACGGACTCGACGGGCACGGAGCGCTCGGGGCCGCGCGCCTTCCACACAATGCAATAGGTGCAGCGATGGTTGCAGCCATCCTGAATCTTCACGCCCAGGCGAGAGCGACCGAGCGCATCGACCACCTCGCCATCGCTGCAGGCGGGAACGCTATCGGACTCAACACCCAGCACCTCGCAAACACGTTCGGCGACATCTATCTTGGACGGCTCGGCAATCACGCGATCCGACAGCTCCGACAGCTCCTCGGGATGCAAATTGACCACGCATCCGGTCACGACCACATAGGGCTCGTTTGGATGGGCCAGCGCATGACGGACGGCCTTACGGGTCTTAGCCTCGGCCTCGCCCGTAACGGCACAAGTGTTAATGACGATCAGATCGGCATCCTGGGGCTCCACAATAGCAAAGCCCAAGCGCATAAGATCGGCAGTGATACGGTCAGACTCAACCCGGTTGACACGGCAGCCGAGGTTGACGACGGAAATATGGGGTGCGAGCACGCGGGCTCCTTAATCGAGGATATCGTCGAGGGCACTCTTGATACGGTCGGTCACCGACTTCTTACCAGAAGCGACGTCATCGCCCATCTCATCGGCAAAAGCACGGAGCAGCTCGCGCTGCTTATTGGAAAGATTGGTGGGAACGACCACGCGCAGTTGCACGATCAGGCGGCCACGCGAACCGCCACCGCCAATGCGCGGCATGCCGTAATTATTGACGCTCACGGTGTCGCCGTACTGGGCGCCGGCGGGAACCGTCACCTTAACGACCTCGTCGGGCATAATGCCCTCGACCTCAATCTCGCAGCCGAGCGCAGCCTGCGCAATCGAGATATCGCTCACCAGGTACAGGTCATCACCGTTGCGCTTAAAGCGCTCATGGTCGGCGACGCGCACGTTGACAATCAGGTCGCCCGAAGGCTCGCCGCGAAGGCCAGCCTCGCCAAAGCCGCTCACACGAAGCTGGCGACCGGTCGAAACGCCGGCGGGAATATCGATGTCGATCTTTTCGTGCGAAGGCGTGCGGCCTTGACCGTCGCAGGTCTCGCAGGGATGATCGATAACCGTGCCCTCGCCATGGCAGTCGGGGCAAGGCGAGGAAGACTGAACCTGGCCCAAAAACGATCGCTGAACCGTCGTGACGTAGCCCGTACCGTGGCAGCGGCCGCACTGCTTTTCCTGTGCGCCCTCTGCCCTACCGGTGCCATTGCAGTCCTCGCAAGGAGCAAGGCGGTCATAGCTGATTGTCTTTTTGCAGCCGAGCGCCGCCTCCTCGAGCGTCACCGAAAGCGAGATGGCCATATCACGTCCGCGACGACGCTCACGACGGCTGCGGGCGCCACTGCCGGCACCGCCGCCAAAGAACGACGAGAACAAGTCGTCCATGCCCATGCCACCAAAGATATCGTTGATATCGACGTAGCCGGAGCCACCGGGGCCGTCGGCAGTGCCGTAACGGTCGTAGTTAGCACGCTTCTGCTCATCGGAAAGAACGGAATATGCCTCGTTGAGCTCTTTGAACTTAGCCTCGGCCTCGGGGTCGTCCGAAACGTCCGGGTGTACGGTACGGGCCTTCTTTAGAAACGCGCGCTTAATCGTCCGCGCGTCGGCATCCTTGTCGACGCCAAGCACCTCGTAGTAATCCCTATTTTCCGACACGACCGAATCCTTCCGACTTTCATTATTGTCACAGTGCGTCCTATACCCAAGCTGGGCCGGCCGCAAACAGAGGGTTTGATGTTATTGCATTGCGTAGGGCGAAAGCATGGCACGTTGCGAGCAGCTCGCAAACCAAACCGACACGAGCGCAAACATAAATCCGTTGGCAAAACCGTTGGCAAACTGCATCGCGCCGCGCTTCCACCACAGCAGGCTGCGGTGCAGCACGCCGTCCGAGAGCACCATGAACAGGCCCATGGCAAACGGAATAAAGCACATCACGGCAAAGGCCGAGAACACGCCCGAGATGGCCGATAGCACCAAAAACGGCGCCACGATGCCCATCAGGTAAAAACCGGTACGGGCCTTGCCTTCCAGGCGCTCGGCCTCAACATGGGCCCGACCGACCAGATCACCGCCAGAGGCGCCGTTGGTGCCGGCGTGACCCATGCCGCCAATACGGACCTCGTCGCCATCGTGCGTGCCGGCGGGAAACTCAATCGTCTGCTCGGAGGTCACACGGGTTCGCCCGCTGCCGCCGCAATCGGGACAGGGGTCGGCGACGACCTTACCGGAGCCACCGCACTCAGGGCAGACAGACCGGAACGTGCCGGCACCAAACAGAAAGGACAGGTCGACATCGATGTGGCCGCGACCGCCGCAGCTCGGACAGGTATGTGCATGCTCGGACGAAACAGAGCCCGAACCGCCGCAGTGACCACAGGTATCGAAGCGCGTATAGCGGACGGTCTTGCGGGCACCGCCCTTGGCCTCCTTGGCGTCGAGCTTAATATCGACGACCACGTTGGCGCCGTTCTCGGGATTATAGGCAGCCTGCCCGCGACGCGGCTGACCCCAGGCGCCACCAAAGGGAAAGCCGCCCTCAAAGGGATTGCCGTAGCCCGCGCTGCCGGCGTAACCGCCGCCATAGGGCGAAGCCGTGGGAGCGCCGGCGAAGGGGTTGCCCGAACGCATGGCGTCGTAGCGCGAACGCTTCTGCTCGTCCGAAAGCACGGCGTAGGCCTCGGAAACCTCTTTAAACTTTTCCTCGGCATCCGGCTCTTTGTTGACGTCCGGATGGAGCTTGCGGGCCTTTTGCTGGAAGGCCTTTTGAATATCACGCGAGGTGGCGTCCTTGGAGACACCCAGAATCTCGTAGTAATCTTTTTCGTTCATCGTCGCCATGCGCGGCAACCTCCTGCTCAAAGCAGCGTATATATTGCGGTAATTCTACCCGAGCGGTCTATGCTAGACCCCAAAACAGCTCGAACAGAACATTTCCATCGAGCCAGCCCAAGTGGGTCGGCGCCAGACGGGCAAGGACTCGACCTGTGATGACGTCAGCCGAGGTGACGAAGCCCACATAGGGATCGTCGGCGTCTGGCGCCCAGGCGGCAAGTCCAAGTTCAAGGGCGCGGTCGCAGGCTACTGCCAGTTCGTCCACGGGGATCACTTCCGCTGCGCGAACCAGCAGGTCGGACCCCACGCCACGTGTCATGCGGCAGGCGAGCATCAGGTCCTCGGCCACCGCCTCGCGCCGCGAAAGATACTCCGTCTCAAACGACGTCGCGGCGTCGTCTCGTTGCACCAGGCGCACGCGGTGCGCGTCGCCGCGAGGAAACACACCGGGGAAGAGCTCGGCCAAACGATCGAAATCTTCGGCGTCGAGCATGCCCGCGGCAGAACGGCCCAGGCCCAAATAGCCCTGGCCGGTCCAGTAGGCAATGTTATGGGCACACTCATGTCGATCGAGCGCATAGCTCGCCACCTCGTAAGGGTGGTAGCCAGCCGCGCTCAGGCAATTGCGCGCCACATCCATACAGGCGGCCTGAAAATCCTCATCGGGCTCGAGCGATTCATCGCGGCATGCCATGCGGTAGAGCGGCGTGCCTTCCTCGAGCGTAAGCGGGTAGACCGAGACATGGTGCGGAGCCGCCGCAAGCACACCATCGAGCGTGCGATGCCAGCTCGCAGCCGTCTGTCCGGGAAGGCCGCACATGAGGTCGCACGACACGTCAAGCCCCGCGTCTTTGACCGTCGCGATGGCCGCGAGCGCCCGATCGACATCGTGAATACGGCCGATGGCGGCAAGCTCGTCATTATCGAGCGTTTGTACACCAAGTGAAATGCGCGTAACACCCGCCGCGGCAAGGGTTTCGACAAGCTCGGCAGTCAGTGACTCGGGATTGGCCTCACAGGTGAACTCAACGGGCTTACACCGCATGGAGATGCGACGGGCGAGTTCAACCAGACGCTCCCCCGCCAGCGACGGCGTACCGCCGCCAACATAGACGGTGCGAACCTGCGCAAGCGCCCCGGTCCTGCCAAAGGCATCGAGGCGCGCATACAGTTGTTCAAAATACGCGTCGAGCGCAGCGTCCAGGTCGCACGGGGCGAAGCTGCGCGAGTCAAAATCGCAGTACCGGCACTTTTGGACGCAAAACGGCACATGCACGTACAGCGCGGTAACGGCCACCCTAGGCCTCCAGCGGATGAGCGGGCACCGACTCACCGGCGGCAAGCGCGGCCTCGCAGGCCACCACATCGCGCTCGATATCATCGACGAGCG
>CAJLAV010000060.1:0-11543 GCA_905204735.1 uncultured Collinsella sp.
CGGCGGCAAAGGGCTCCGGGCCTCCGGCGGGCGCCAAAAGCTCGGGTCTGCGGTTGGTGGTTCGACTGGCGGTTGCGGTCATATCCTGCCTTTCAAAATGCTCAGATACTCAAAAGTATAGTGGTGCCGTCGCGGCAGGCGATGCCCGTGCTCTAAGCGGGATAAAGTCTTCAGCAGCTTGGACTGGCTGCTTCACATGAGAACCGTTCAGCGGTCCGGGGAAACCGTTGGACGATAAAATATTCTCGCAACGTGATAATAATCTTGCATCGCGCGGAAACCTTGAGTACTATCCCAATCAAGCGCGGTGTTCAGACCGAACTGTGCCTCCCGGTGTGAACGCCGCGCTCCCGTTCCCTTTTACTTGTAAGGAGAAAAACATGAGCAAGACCGTCGTGTCTTCCGATAACGCACCCGCAGCCATCGGCCCGTATTCCCCCGGTATCCAGACTGGCAACATGGTGTTCCTGTCCGGCCAGCTGGGCATCGACCCCGCAACCGGCAAGCTGCCCGAGGGCGTCGAGGCCCAGGCCAAGCAGTCCCTTGCTAACGTCGAGGCTCTGCTGACCGCTGCCGGCGCCACCTTTGCCGATGTCGTCAAGACCACGGTCTACCTGGCCGACATTGCCGACTTCGCTGCCGTGAACGAGATCTACGCCTCCAAGTTCGAGGCCCCGTTCCCCGCGCGCAGCGCTTTCCAGGTTGCCGCCCTTCCGGCTGGCGGTCTGGTCGAGATCGAGGTCGTCGCCGCTCTCTAAGGCGTTGGCAACAACTAAACATGACATGCAAAAAGACCCTGCAGCGCGTGCGAGCTGCAGGGTCTTTTGTTAAGTGACGGATCGCTTGTGGAGCCGCGCTCCATTTTGCTCGTTAGCCCTCCTTGCGAACTTTTTGCAGGTAGCGGTAGACGCTGGGCTCCGAGATGCCCAGCGCGGTGGCGGCGCAGGCCACGGCGCCCTTGAGCATGAACACCCCGTTGCCGTTGAGGTGGCGAATGACGTCCACGCGGTCGCTCTGACCAAGCGACGCTACATCCAGCCCACGCGCGCTCAGTAACTCGGCAATGCTGCGGTCGATGAGCTCCTGTGTGGACTCCGAAAGGCTTTCGACCTCGATAGAGGCGGGCTCCGTGCGCGTCGGCGCCGCGTCGAAGCACGCCATGAGCTGCTGCGCCATGGCGTTGATGGAGCGTACGGTCGAGAGGTCGGTGTTGACGCAGAGCATACCGACGATCTCGTCATTCTCGCGGATAAAGTACGTCGCCGACTCCAACGTCTTGCCGCCGGCACCGCGCCCCTCGTAGCCCGTAATAAACGGCAGGTCGCGATACTTGGGGTCGTGCATGATCTTGAGCGCCAGATCGGTGGCGGGGCCGCCGACCTTGCGGCCGCTCACGATGCCGTTGCGAATATCGACGATGGCGTGGTCGGGATCCGAGAAATCGTGCAGCACGATTTCGCTGTTTTTGCCGAGTATCTGCTCCAGAAAATCGACCATCGGCAAAAAGCGGCGTACGGTCTCGTTCACGGGCAACTCCTTTGGGTGAAAACGGAAATGTTCATAACAATTTTTTCTCATGGTAACACGCTGCCCACCATCTCGTATATCCGCAGGTACATTGCGTAATGCAGACGAACGGTAGGAATTTAGCGGTAAACGGTTGACCAAAAGAAAAGTTAGATGTTATTTTGACCAGACACTTTCCTGACCTGCGGAAATGCGTTATTTCAGCTGAAGAATGGTCTGATAACAAAAAATTATTATTGAGAATGAGAATCATCTTTAATACGATATGCAATGAAGGCACAACCTCAACCCCGCACTGCGTCACAATAGAGCGTTAGATGCGAAAACAACTACTTCGAGGATTGGTGGTCAAATGACCCAGGAGACGGTTACGAACGGCACTGGAGCCCTGTTCACTCGCGAAGGCATGCCTCCCGTTAAGGAAATGATCCCGTGTGCCCTTCAGCACGTACTGGCATCGTTTGCCGGCATCATTACCCCGGCGGTCATCATGGCCGGCGTCTACGGCTTTAATAGCCAGCAGAGTACCGACATCATCCAGGTCGCGCTCATTCTTTCGGCGATCGACACGGCCCTTCAGGCCTTCGCTCCCTTCCGTCGCATCGGCGGCGGCCTGCCCATCGTCATGGGCGTTTCGTTCGCGTTCCTGCCGGCCCTGCAGGCCATGGGTGCCTCGGGCTTTAGCTTTGGTGCGCTGCTGGGTGGCGAGATCGTCGGCGGCGCCGTCGCGGTCCTCTTTGGTCTGGCCTACAGCAAGATCAAGTGGCTGTTCCCGCCCGTCGTGACCGGTACGGTCATCTTCTCCATCGGCGTTTCGCTGTATCCCACGGCCGTCAAGTATATGGCCGGCGGTATGGGTACGCCGCTGTGGGGCACCCCGCAGGCCTGGTGCGTTGCTCTTATCACCTTCGCCGTGGTCTTTGCGCTCGCCAACTTTGGCAAGGGCACGCTCAAGCTGGGATCCGTGTTCTTTGGCATGATCGTTGGCATGATCGTCTCCATCCCCTTTGGCATGATCGACTTCTCCAGCGTCGCCACCGCTCAGGTCTTCGCCCTTCCCAAGCTCATGCCCTACGCGCTCGAGTTTGATCCCGAGGTCTGCATTACCCTCGCCGTCGTGTTCCCCATGGTTGCCATCCAGGTTATCGGTGACGTCTCCGCCGCCTGCCTGGGCTCCATCGACCGTATGCCCACCGAGCGCGAGCTCTCCGGCGCTATCGTGTCCCAGGGCCTCACCTCTATGGTCGGCGGCCTGCTGGGCGGTCTTCCCACCAGCGCCCTTGGCCAGAACGTGGGCATCATCTGCTCCAACAAGGTCGTCAACAAGTGGGTCTTTGTGATCATCGCGGCCGTCTTTGCCATCGCCGGTCTGTTCCCGCAGCTCTCTGCTGTCCTTTCCGCTATCCCGCAGCCCGTCATCGGCGGCGCGACCGTCGGCGTCTTTGGCACCATCACTATGAACGGCGTGCGCATGTTCACTCGCGAGGGCCTCACGCAGCGCACTACCACCATCGTCGGTACCTCCGTCGTCTTTGGCCTGGGTATCTGGATGGCCAGCGGTTGCCTTGCCGGCGAGGGTATGCCCGCCTGGGTGTCCACCGTCATCGGCTCCAATGCCGTAACCCCCACTGCCATCATGGCCATTGTCCTTAACCTGATCCTTCCGCAGACGCCGGTCGTGGCTCAGCACATCGATGCTGCCAAGGATGCCGCCGTGGATCTGGTCTTGCCCGAGAGCAAGAAGTAACCAATTCGGTGCTATTAGTCGGCGGGCGCATCGCCTCGTCCGCCGACGTCATGCGGCGCCAAGCCGCACTTCAAAGGGTTTGTCCCTTTGGTGAAGCGTTGACGGGAGAGGGCCCGTTTCCGGTGTAGGCCGGCGCTTCGCACTCCGCCATGTCAGAGGTGTCAAACCCCGCCTCTGATGTTGAAGGGAGCATTCATGCTTCTGGTCGCTAACGGTTCCGTTTTTACCCGCAACGCTCAGACCCCGTTTATTCCAAACGGTGCGGTCGCCATTGACGGAGATACGATCATCGAAGTGGGCCCCGAGTGCGAGCTCAAGGCCAAGTACCCGGATGCCGAGTACGTCGACGCCCAGGGCAACCTCATCATGCCCGGACTCATCAACTGCCACACCCACATCTACTCGGGTCTGGCCCGCGGCCTTGCCATTAAGGGCTGCAACCCCACCAACTTCCTGGAGAATCTTGAGCAGCAGTGGTGGAAGATCGACGACAACCTGACGCTCGACGGCACCAAGGCCAGCGCCTATGCCACGATCCTGGACTCCATCCGCGACGGCGTCACCACGATCTTCGATCACCACGCGAGCTTCTGCGAGATCCCGGGAAGCCTCTTTACCATTAAGGATGCAGCTCAGGGGCTGGGCATGCGTTCGTGCCTGTGCTACGAGGTCTCCGATCGCCGCGGCCAGGAAAAATGCGACCAGGCCATTGCCGAGAACGCCGAGTTTGCCCAGTGGGCCGCCAAGGAGCGTCGCGATAACGACAACCACATGATCGCCGCCATGTTTGGCGGTCACGCCACCTTTACGCTGTCGGACGAGACCATGGACAAGATGGCCGAGGCCAACAACGGCCTGACCGGTTTCCACATCCACGTGTGCGAGGGCATGAACGACGTGTGGGACTCCCGCCTCAACCGCGGCGGTATCAGCCCCGTCGAGCGCCTGCTGCAGCACAACCTGCTCGGTCCCGACACCATGCTCGGCCACTGCATCCACGTGACGCCCGCCGAGATGGATATCGTCAAGGAGTCCGGCACCTGGCTGGTCAACAACCCCGAATCCAATATGGGCAACGCCGTGGGCTGCGCCCCCGTGCTCGAGTTCTTCCGCCGCGGCATCCCCGTGTGCATGGGCACCGACGCCTACACCCACGATATGCTCGAGAGCCTCAAGGTCTTCCTGATCATTCAGCGCCACAACGCCGCCATGCCCAACGTGGGCTGGTGCGAGGCCATGACCATGCTGTTCGAGAACAACGCCAAGATGGCCAGCAAGTACTTCGATCGCAAGCTCGGCGTGCTCGAGGCCGGCGCTGCCGCCGACGTCATCGTTATGGACTACAAGCCCTTTACGCCGCTGAGCGAGGAGAACATCGACGGCCACATGCTCTTTGGCATGATGGGCAAAAACTGCCGCACCACCATCATCAACGGCAAGGTCCTGTACAAGGATCGCGAGTTCGTCGGTATCGATGAGGAAAAGATCAACGCGTGGACCATGGCTGAGTCCAAGAAGCTCTGGAGCACGCTCAACGATCGCACCTACTAATTCACAAGTAGATTCACGCGCGCCGGATGTTTCGCCGCATCTGACGCGCGTATAGGCGGCCTCCGCGGGGTCGCCGGCGCTGTGCTAGCGCTACACCGTATTTGCGCCCGCCGCGCGGTCTCGCCGGGCGTTACAGAGAGGAGCTCATTATGAGCGACATCATGAGGCCGATCCCGTTTTCGCAGCTGATGAACTGGATCATCGAGGAGCACAAGAACCAGGACGCCATCTTTGGCGTGCGCAAGATGGTCACGACCAACCAGGAGGGCGCGCTTCCCATTTTTGACGAGCGCATCGAGACTCCGTTTGGCCCGGCCGCCGGCCCCAATACGCAGCTTGCCCAAAACATCGTGGCATCCTACGTGGCCGGTTCCCGCTTCTTTGAGCTCAAGACCGTCCAGGTTATGGACGGCGAGGAGCTCTCCAAGTGTGTGAACAAGCCCTGCATCGTGGCGCAGGACGAGTGCTACAACTGTGAGTGGTCGACCGAGCTCGAGGTTCCGCAGGCCTTTGCCGAGTACGTGAAGGCATGGTTCGCCTGCCACCTCATCGCTCGCGAGTACGGCCTGGGAAGCCCGGACGGTTTTGTCTTCAACATGTCCGTGGGCTATGACCTGGAGGGCATCAAGAGCCCCAAGGTCGACGCCTACATCGAGGGCATGAAGGACGCCAGCGGCTCCGAGGTTTGGAACGAGTGCCGCACGTGGGCGCTCGCTAACCTGGACAAGTTTGAGCATGTCGATGCCGCGTTTGTCGAGTCCATCCCGGCGCGCGTCTCCAACTCCATTACCGAGTCCACGCTGCATGGCTGCCCGCCGGCGGAGATCGAGCGCATCGCGACCTATCTGATTACCGAGAAGGGTCTCAACACCTACATCAAGTGCAACCCCACGCTGCTGGGCTATGAGTTTGCCCGCCAGCGCCTCAACGAGCTGGGCTTTGACTACATCGTCTTCGACGATACGCACTTCCGCGAGGACCTGCAGTGGGCTGATGCCGTGCCCATGTTCGAGCGCCTGATTGCCCTGTGCGCCGAGCGCGGCCTGGAGTTTGGCGTCAAGCTCACCAATACCTTCCCCGTCGACGTGACGAGGAACGAGCTGCCTTCCACCGAGATGTACATGTCCGGCCGTTCGCTGTTCTCGCTGACCATCGAGGCTGCCCGCCGCATTACCGAGCAGTTCGATGGCAAGCTGCGTATCAGCTACTCCGGCGGTGCCACGGTCTACAACATTCGCGCCCTGTACGATGCCGGCATTTGGCCCGTTACCCTGGCGACCGACGTGCTCAAGCCCGGTGGCTACGAGCGCTTTAGCCAGATGGCCGGCGAGTTTACCGATCTGGACGGCAAGCCGTTCGCGGGCGTCTCTCTCGAGGCCGTGACCGCGATCCAGACCGACTCGCTCACCAATCCGCTCTATAAGAAGCCGCTGCGCCCGCTGCCCGACCGCAAGGTTGCCGGCAAGAGCCCGCTTTCCGACTGCTTTACCACGCCGTGCCGCACGAGCTGCCCCATCCAGCAGGACATTCCTGCCTACCTGGCGGCTGTTGACGAGGGCCGCTTCGAGGACGCACTCAACATCATCATCGAGCGCAACGCCCTGCCGTTCATTACCGGCACCATCTGCCCGCATCCCTGCGGCCGTGCCTGCGAGCGTGCATTCTACGAGCCCGAGGGCGCCCAGATCCGCGCCAGCAAGCTCAAGGCCGCCCGCGAGGCCATGACCGCCGTGCTGCCCAAGTTGCGCGCCCAGGCCATCGCCAACGATAGCGACCGCAACGTTGCCGTTATCGGCGGCGGTCCGGCCGGTCTGGCGACAGCGTTCTTCCTGACGCGTGCCGGCGTGCCCGTCACCATCTTTGAGGCCCGCGATTCGCTCGGCGGCGTGGTCCGTCACGTCATCCCCGAGTTCCGCATTGCGAGCGACGATATCTCCCACGATGCCGAGCTCTGCCTGGCCTTTGGTGCCAAGGTACAGCTCAATGCCCGCGTGGATTCCATTGACGAGCTCAAGGCCCAGGGCTTTACCGACGTGGTCGTGGCCACCGGTGCCTGGATGCCCGGTTCCGCCGGCCTGGGCGAGGGTGCCGAGCTCGACGTGCTGGAGTTCCTCGAGGCCGCCAAGAAGGGCGAGAAACTCGAGCTGGGTGAGGACGTCGTGGTCATTGGCGCCGGCAACACCGCCATGGATGCCGCCCGCGTGGCCAAGCGCCTGGCAGGCGTGAAGAACGTGCGCCTGGTGTATCGCCGCACCAAGAAGCAGATGCCCGCCGACGAGGAAGAGCTCGATCTTGCTCTTGCCGACGGCGTTGAGTTCTGCGAGCTGCTGGCGCCCAAGGCACTCAACGGCGCCGTGCTGACCTGCGATGTTATGGAGCTCGGTGAGCCGGATGCAAGCGGCCGCCGCAGCCCCGTCGCCACGGGCGAGACCGTCGAGCTTTCCGCCACCACGGTGATCTGCGCCGTGGGCGAGGGCATCGATGCCAGCTTGTACGATGCCGCGGGCGTCGAACACGACCGTCGCGGTCGCCTTGCCGCCACCTCCACCGGCGTCGAGGGCGTCTGGGCTGCAGGCGATTGCCGTCGCGGTCCGGCCACCGTGGTCGAGGCTATCGCCGACGCCGCCGAGGTTGCCCGTGCCATTGCCGGTGTGGACTTTAACAAGTACGCCGACTGCAACGAGCAGGCCGGTCGCGAGGACACCTGCTACGAGCGCAAGGGATCGCTGTGCCGCGACAAGCGCAACTGCACCAAGACCCGCTGCTTGGGCTGCGGCTCAGTGTGCGAGGTCTGCTGCGACGTGTGCCCCAACCGCGCCAACGTTGCCATTAAGGTGCCGGGCCTGGCCAAGCATCAGGTCGTCCATGTCGACGGCATGTGCAACGAGTGCGGCAACTGCGCCGTGTTCTGCCCCTACCAGGAAGGTCGTCCCTACAAGGACAAGCTCACCCTGTTCTGGAGCGAGGAGGACATGGAGAACTCCGAGAACGAGGGCTTCCTGGCCGTGGACGAGGATCACTTTAAGGTCCGCGTCGCCGGCACGGTCCGCACCGTCTCGGTCGATGCCGTCAACACCGGTCTTCCCGAGGCCGTCCGCCTGACCATCAGGGCTGTGCGCGACAACTATCCGTACCTTCTTAAGAAATAGGCGAGTCTCTTATGGCCAAATCCATTCAACATAACGTGGCCTACGTTGCCTGCGGAAGCGGTTGCGCCTCTGCAGGCGGCGACGCCCGCTGCAGCGAAGGCTGCATTGGCTGTGGCGCCTGTGTCACGGCCTGCCCCCACGGTGCCATTGCGCTGGTCGATGGCATCGCCCGCGTGGATCGCTCCAAGTGCACGGGCTGTGGCCTGTGCGGCATGGCGTGCCCGCAGCGCGTGATTGCCTTCGTTCCCGGCTACCAGAACATTCTGGTGCGCTGCAACAACACTGATAAGGGTGCCATTGCGCGCAAGATTTGCGACACGAGCTGCATCGGTTGCGGCATGTGCGCCAAAAAGTGCCCCGCCGGCGCTATCCGCATCGAGGACAACTGTGCCCATATCGACGGCGTGGACTGCCTGTCGTGCGGCATGTGCGCCGTCGTCTGTCCTCATGGCGCCATCCACGACCGCACCGGCATCGCCGCCGGCGTGTAGAAGGGAATCACCATGGCACAGGAATTCACTTTTACCGTTAACGGCGTCGAGCGCACGACGACCCAAAACAAACCGTTGCTGCGCTACCTGCGCGACGACCTGCATATCCATTCCGCCAAGGACGGCTGCTCCGAGGGCGCGTGCGGTACCTGCACCATCCACGTGGACGGTGCGGCCGTCAAGGCGTGCGTGCTGACCACCGCCCTCGCCGCCGGTCGCGACATCGTGACCGTCGAGGGCCTGCCCGAGGACGTTCGCGAGGCCTTTGTGTACGCCTTTGGCGCCGTGGGTGCCGTGCAGTGCGGCTTTTGCATCCCCGGTATGGTCATGGCGGGCGCGGCGCTCATCGCCGAGGACCCCGAGCCCACCGAGGAGCAGATCAAGTACGCCATCCGCGGCAACGTCTGCCGCTGCACCGGCTACAAGAAGATCATCGAGGGCATTTCGCTGGCCGCTGCGGTGCTCCGCGGCGAAAAGCAGATCGACGAGGATCTGGAGCGCGGCGACGACTACGGCGTAGGCAAGCGCGCCTTCCGTATCGACGTGCGCAAGAAGGTGCTCGGCGAGGGCAAGTATCCCGACGACATCGACGAGCTCGATCAGCCGGGTCTGACCTATGCCAGCGCCGTGCGCTCCAAGTATCCGCGCGCTCGCGTGCTCTCCATCGACACCTCCAAGGCCGAAGCCCTGCCCGGCGTGGTGGGCATCCTGCGTGCCGAGGACGTGCCGGTCAACCAGGTCGGCCACCTTATCCAAGACTGGGACGTCATGATCGCCCAGGGCGATATCACCCGCTGCGTGGGCGACGCCATCGTTTTGGTGGTTGCCGAGGACGAGGCGACACTCGAGAAGGCCAAGAAGCTCGTAAAGATTAATTACGAGCCGCTGGAGCCCGTTCGCAACATTGTCGAGGCCAGGGCCGCCGACGCCCCGCGCCTGCACGACAGCTTCTTTGCCTTTGGCAATACCGTGGAGCTCAAGGACAACGTGTGCCAGAGCCGTCACGTGACGCGTGGTGACGCCGCCAAGGCGCTGGCCGAGAGTGCGTTTACCGTGACGCAGCGCTTTACCACGCCCTTTACCGAGCATGCCTTCCTGGAGCCCGAGTGCGCCGTGGCCTTCCCGTACAAGAACGGCGTCAAGGTGCAGTCGACCGACCAGGGTGCCTACGACACGCGCAAAGAGTGCGCCCACATGTTTGGCTGGGACAACGAGCCCGAGCGCGTGGTCGTCGAGACCATGCTCGTGGGTGGCGGCTTTGGCGGCAAGGAGGACGTGTCCGTCCAGCACCTGGCCGCGCTTGCTGCCTATAAGCTCCAGCGCCCTGTGAAGTGCAAGCTCACCCGCGCCGAGTCGCTTGCGTTCCATCCCAAGCGCCACGCCATGGACGGCACCTTTACGCTGGGCTGCGACGCCGAGGGCAACTTTACCGGCCTGGACTGCGAGATCAACTTTGACACCGGCGCCTACGCGTCGCTGTGCGGCCCGGTGCTCGAGCGCGCCTGCACGCATGCCGTCGGCCCCTACAAGTACCAGAACACCGACATTCGCGGCTTTGGCTACTACACCAACAACCCGCCGGCCGGTGCATTCCGCGGCTTTGGCGTTTGTCAGTCCGAGTTTGCGCTCGAGAGCCTCATCGATCTGCTGGCCGAGAAGGTCGGCTTGGATCCGTGGGAGATTCGCTACCGTAACGCCATCGAGCCGGGCGAGGTCCTGCCCAACGGCCAGATTGCCGACTGCTCCACGGCGCTGAAGGAGACGCTGCTCGAGGTCAAGGATGCCTACTACGCGCATCCCGGCCACGCCGGCATTGCCTGCGCCATGAAGAACGCCGGCGTGGGCGTGGGCTTGCCCGATGCCGGTCGCTGCAAGATTCGCATCGAGGATGGCCGCGCCGTGGTCTATGCCGCCACGTCCGACATTGGCCAGGGCTGCAACACCGTCTTTTTGCAGGACGTTGCCGAGGCCTGCGGTCTGCCGCTTCGCTGCATCGCCAACGGCGAGTGCTCGACCGAGAACGCGCCCGACTCGGGTACCACGTCCGGTTCGCGTCAGACGGTCGTGACCGGCGAGGCCGTGCGCGGAGCCGCCTTCCTGCTGCGCGATGCCATGTTTGGCATGGAGGCTGGCAAGCCCGCTCCCGCCGCTCCGGTTGCCGCCCATGGCGACGGTGCCAAGATCGAGTACGACGACGGCCGCGCCTATCAGCTGCGCTCGCAGGAGCTCGTCGCCGGCCAGGGCATGCATCCTCAGGATCCCGCTGCCGCCATCAAGGCGCTCGAGGGCTGCGAGTTTAGCTATGTGTACCTGGAGCCGACCGACAAGCTGGGTGCCGACGTGCCCAACCCCAAGAGTCACATCTGCTACGGCTTTGCCACGCATGTAGTCATTCTGGATGATGACGGCCGCGTGAGCGAGGTCTATGCCGCGCACGATTCCGGCAAGGTGGTCAATCCCATCTCCATCCAGGGTCAGATCGAAGGCGGCGTGCTCATGGGTATGGGCTATGCGCTTACCGAGGACTGGCCGCTCAAGGATTGCGTGCCCCAGGCAAGGTACGGTACGCTCGGGTTGTTCCGTGCGCCCGAGATTCCGGATATCCACGCCATTTACGTGGAGAAGGACGAGCTGCTGCCCGTGGCATACGGCGGCAAGGGCATCGGCGAGATCGCAACGATCCCCACGGCGCCCGCCGTGCAGAACGCCTATCGCGCGTTTGACGGCAAGCTGCGCCCGGATCTGCCCATGGTGGATACGCCGTACAGCCGCGCCCGTCACCGCGGGTAGGGTAGGGCGCGGACGGTCATTACTGACGGGCTGTTCGCGCTGAGCATCAACTACATACGCTGCGCCTTTGGCCCCAGCTCCATCGCGAGCCGGGGCCTTTTGTTTGGAGCGGAAACTGCGTCCCGGAATTCGGGCAATCCGGTGGTCAGGGGTTGAGCGAGCGTCGCGCTAAGGATGCCAAGCGTAAAAGGTTGATTTCCGATCTCAGCCGAACACATTGAGCAAATAGGCCATTCCCGCAGTTAGCTGAACGCCCCCGCGGCCCCTCCTGGGGTCCGGGGGCGCCGT
>CAJLAV010000061.1:0-11327 GCA_905204735.1 uncultured Collinsella sp.
CGAGCGTGCCCGCGCCACCATCGAAAACGAGGCGTAGGCGGGCGGCCATACAGGCCCGACGATTGTCAAATACGTACCGATTAATCGGTAGCAGAGAAAGGAAGGAGGGTGTCATGGAGAAGCATAAAGTGATTTGCCCGTACTGCGGTGCCGGTTGCCAGTTTAACCTCTTGGTCCAAAACGGCCAGGTCGTGGGTACCGAACCGCTCAACGGCATCACCAATCAGGGCGAGCTGTGCCTTAAGGGCATGAGCGGCTACGACTTCATCAACGACACCAAGATCTTGACTCCTCGCGTACTGCACCCGATGATCCGCCGCACCAAGGGCGCGGATCTTGAGCGCGTAAGCTGGGACGAGGCACTGGATTTCACCGCATCTAAGATGCAGGCCATAATTGACGAATATGGTCCTAACGCTGTCATGACCACCGGCTCTTCGCGAGGCGGCGGCAATGAGGCGAACTACGTCATGCAGAAGTTTACGCGTGCGTGCATCGGCACCCACAGCGTGGACAACTGCGCCCGTACTTGACACGGCCCTACTGTCCTCGGTCTGATGGACACGGTTGGTTCAGGTTGCATGTCATGCTCCATCCCCGGTATGGAGGATGCGGGCTGCATTTTCCTCTTCGGCTATAACCCTGCCGATTCGCACCCCATCGTCGCAAGGCGTATCGTGCGAGCCAAAGAAAAGGGTTGCAAGATCATCGTCGCCGACCCGCGCCATATCGAAACCGCGCGTATCGCCGATCTCTACCTTCCGATCAAGAACGGTTGCAACGTTGCGTTCCTCAACGCCTTTGCCAACTGTCTGGTCAACGATGGCCTCTACGACAAGGAATTCGTCGCCGAGCATACGAACGGCTTTGACGAGTGGTGGGAGACCATCAAGAACTACACTCCCGAATCCGTACAGGACATCACGGGTGTCGAGCCCGCGTTGATCCACCAAGCTGCCGAGATGTACGCCACGGCGAAGCCCTCTGCCATCATTGGCTGGGGCATGGGCGTATGCCAGCAGAAGCAGAACCTGAAGACGGTGCACACCATCGCCTCCATCGCCTGCGTTGCCGGCCAGATCGGCAAACCCAATTCCGGCCTCGCGCCCGTGCGCGGTCAGAATAACGTCCAGGGTTCCTGCGATATGGGCATGCTGCCCAACCTGTACCCTGGCTACCAGAAAGTCACCGACCCCGCCGCTCGCGCCAAGTTTGCCAAGGCTTGGGGCGTGCCCGAGGAAAAGCTCCCGCTCGAGGAGGGCTATAAGCTCACCGACCTGGGCCACCTGGTCGACGAGGGCAAGGTGCACTGCTTCTACAACTACGGCGAGGACCCGGTGCAGACCGAGCCCGATTCGGCCGGTATGCGCAAGACGCTCTCCGAGCTGGATCTGTTCATTTGCCAGGACATCTTTATGACGCAGACGACCATGCTCGCCGACGTCATCCTGCCTGCCACCTCTTGGGGCGAGCACGAGGGTGTCTTTACCGCATCCGACCGTAGCTTCCAGCACTTTGACGCGGCCGTTCCGCCCAAGGGCGAGTGCCGTCACGACTGGGAGATCTTCGCGGACCTGTCCACGCGCATGGGCTACCCCATGCACTACGACAACACCGAGCAGATCTGGAACGAGTGCATTAGCCTGTGCCCCAACTTTGTGGGCGCAACCTACGAGAAGATGGCTCCCGAGGGCGGTTACGCCCAGTGGCCGGTCAAGAGCACCGATGTGAACGACCACGGCTCGGCCGACATGTTCGCTGGTGGCAAGTTCACCACCAAGGACGGCCGCGCCAACCTGATGGCGCACGACTGGGAGGCGCCCTCCGAGCTTCCCGACGATGAGTACCCGCTCATCCTGTGCACCGTCCGCGAGGTCGGCCACTACAGCTGCCGTTCGATGACCGGCAACTGCAAGACGCTGGCGCTGCTCGCCGACGAGCCCGGCTTTGTCCGCATGAATCCCGCGGACGCCCAGGCGCGCGGTATCAAGAACGGCGACATCGTCTCGATTCACAGCCGCCGCGGCCAGGTATACAGCCGCGCCGACGTGAGCGACCGTATCAACAAGGGCACGGTCTATATGACCTACCAGTGGTGGATCGGCAAGTGCAACGAGCTGACCATGCACAAGGTCGACCCGGTCTCGCACACGCCCGAGGACAAGTTCTCCGCCTGCCAGGTCGACGCCATTGCCGACCAGGTTTGGGCAGAGGGCGAGGTGGAGCGCCAGTACACCGAGCTCAAGCAGGCTCTGGTGGACGCCGCCGCTCCCCAGGACGTTGAGCCCGGCGCCGCCAAGTTCGACGACGAGACGCACGTGAATCAAATCGTGTAGTCCCGTTCTCGTTGGCTTTTTGGGCCGGGCGTCCCGTACGTTCGGGAGCCCGGCCCGTTATTTTGAAAGGAAGTGGGGATGAACCGCTTCATCGACATCAACCCGGAGAGGTGCATCGGCTGCGGAACATGCCAGTCCGCCTGTGCCGACGCCCACCGGATGCAGGGTCTTCAGGATACGCCGCGTCTGGCGCTCGTGAAGACCGGCGGTATTTCGGCCGCCCTTGCCTGCCACCATTGCGAGGGTGCCCCCTGCGCCGAGGTTTGCCCGGTGAACGCCATCGAGCACGATGGCGATCGCATCCACGTCAAGGAGCAGGAGTGCATCGGGTGCAGGCTGTGCGCCATCGCGTGCCCCTTCGGAGCCATCCATCCCGATGGCACGTCTATCGCCGGTGTCGCAGGCATGTGCGATCCGACGCCTTCGTATCCTAAGTCCCTGAGCAGCCTACTTACGTGGGCTCCCGGCCAGTACACCTGCGCTGTCAAGTGCGACCTGTGCGCCTTCGATCCGGATGGCCCGCATTGTGTGGCGGCGTGCCCCACCAAGGCGCTGACCGTCATGGGCGGCGCGGCCGATCGCGAGCTCGACGAGGCTAAGCGCCTGCGCTCGATCGAAAACGGCGCGGCCGTCGACGCTACCGCTGTGTCCCAGGGCCTGTCCGAGAAAGCAGAAGGGAGCGTAAACAATGGATAGCATGACGCTGTTTATCGCATCGCTTGCCGTCTCGAGCATCGGTGCGCTCGCCTCGGTTCTGCTGATCAAGGCCGATAACGCCGCCAAGACCGCCGGCTGCCTTATCGGCGCCGTCGCCGCGGTACTTTCGTTTGTGGCCGGTATCCAGGCCGTGCTGGGCAATATCGCGTCGGTCGACACCATCGTGTTCTTCCCGTTTGCCCATTTCCAGCTGCTGCTCAATCAGCTGTCCGGCCTGTTCGTGGCGCTCATCTCGGTGCTCGCGTTTGCCGGCTCGATCTACGGTCTCAACTACTTTGATGAGTACCCGGGCAAAAAGGGCCGCGCCGGCTTCTTCTTTAACACCTTCGTGGCGTCCATGATGCTCGTCATCACCGCCGACAACGTGTTTTGGTTCCTGGTCGCCTTTGAGCTCATGTCGCTGACCTCGTACTTCCTGGTCGTGATCGAGGAGAACGAGAACTCCATCCATGGCGGTTGGCTCTACTTTGTGATCGCGCACGTGGGCTTTGTGCTCATCATGGCGAGCTTCCTCACCATGACCAACTTCGCCGGTGGCTCGTTTGCCTTTGCGGATTTCCGCGCCACGCAGTTTAGCCCCGCGGTCGCATCCGTGTGCTTCGTGCTCGCCTTCTTTGGCTTTGGCGCCAAGGCCGGTATCATCCCGCTGCACGGCTGGCTGCCCAAGGCACATCCCGAGGCGCCGTCCAACGTGTCGGCCCTCATGTCCGGCGGCATGATCAAGATCGGTATCTTCGGCATCCTCAAGGTTGGTCTCGACCTGCTTTCCGCCTCGGGCGTTCAGGTCTGGTGGGGCCTTATGGTCATGGTCTTCGGTGCGATCTCGTCGGTCCTCGGCGTGGCCTTCGCCCTGCAGGAGCATGACATCAAGCGCCTGCTGGCCTATCACTCCGTCGAGAACATCGGCATCATTCTGCTCGGCGTCGGCGCTTCCATGGCCGCCATGGCGCTCAACTCTGTCGGCATCGCCGTCCTGGCCCTGATGGCCGCCCTCTACCACACGTTTAACCATGCGATGTTTAAGGGCGAGCTGTTCTTGGGCGCCGGTGCGCTGCTGTACTCCACGGGTACGCGCAATATGGAGAAGATGGGCGGCCTGTTCCGTCGTATGCCGGCAACGGCCATCTGCTTCCTCGTTGGCGCGCTTGCCATCTCGGCCATCCCGCCCTTCAACGGCTTTGTGTCCGAGTGGTTTACCTACCAGTCGCTGTTTAACGCCGCCATGCAGGGCGACAAGGCCGTCATGATCGTGGCCGTGTTCGCTGCCGTCGCGCTTGCCATTACCGGCGCGCTGGCTGTTACGTGCTTCGTCAAGGCCTATGGTGTCTCCTTTGCCTCCGCGCCCCGCTCCGAGGCCGCGGCCAATGCCAAGGAGGTTCCCGCCCCCATGGTGTTTGCGCAGGGGCTGCTTGCGGCCATCTGCGTCGTGCTGGGCATTGGCGCTCCCGTGATCGCGCCCGTGCTGGTCGATGTCGCCGCGTCCGTGCTGCATCCGTACGGTGGCGTGTTTGCCGCCGAGGGCATGGAGCTCATGAACCAATACTCCGGCGCTGCCACCTCCACGCCCGCGATCGCCATTGCGCTCGTGGTGCTCGTCGGCCTTGCCTGCGGCTACCGCAAGCTCAAGACCGTCGGCAAGGTGCAGAAGTCCCAGCCGTGGGCATGCGGCTATGCTCCCAATGAGCATATGCCCGTCGTGGCCACGACCTTTGCCTCCGAGGTGTCCTGGTTTATGCAGCCGCTCTACACGCTGCGCGACCGTTGCACGGCCGTCTGCTGGTCCATCGCGCACTTCTTCCAGAAGCTCACCGGTGTGGCCGAGGCTGTGGAGCCCGTACCCGACAAGGTTCTCGTCGATGCCCCGCATAAGGGTGTCGAGAAGCTCGCCGACCTCGCGACTAAGCTCGAGGGCGGCAACTACAGCATCTATATCTGCTACATCGTCGCGGCACTCGTGGTGTTCCTCGTGCTCGCCGTGCAAATGGGTTAAGGAGGGGAGAGCATGAACAACATCGTACTTGCCGTTCTGCAGGGCGTGGTCGTCATGGCCGTCGCGCCGTTCTTCTCCGGTCTCGGTCGCGTGATCCGCGCCAAGATGCACAACCGTCGCGGCCCCAGCATCATGCAGGACTACCGCGACCTGGCCAAGCTCTTTGCGCGCCCCGAGTCCCAGAGCGAGGACGCGAGCTTTGCGCTGCGCATTATGCCGCCGCTGTTCTTCGCCGTCGCCTTTATGCTCGCGATGGGCCTGCCGCTCTTTACGGCACAAAGCCCCATCCCGGTCTTTGGTGACGCCATCACCATCATGTACAGCCTGGCGCTCGCCCGCTTCTTCTTCGCCCTCTGCGGTGTGGATTCGTCCAACGCCTACGCCGGTATCGGCGGCGTCCGCGAGCTGCTCATGAGCGTGCTCATCGAGCCGTCCATGCTGCTGGCGCTGTTTGCCGCCGCCCTGGTGTGCGGCTCCACCGACATCGCCACCATGGGTCAGCACATCATGACGGGCGCCGTCGACGCGCCGGTCGCCGTGATTCTCGCCGGCATCGCCTTTGCGATCGCCTGCTACATGGAACTCGGCAAGCTGCCGTTTGATCAGGCCGAGGCCGAGCAGGAGCTTCAGGAAGGTCCGCTCGCCGAGCTTTCCGGCCCGTCGCTTGCGATGGCAAAGCTCGCCATGTCCATGAAGCAGGTCCTGGTCGTCGCCTGGTTCTGCGCGATCTTCGTCCCCTGGGGCGAGCCCGCGACCGTGGGCGCTGCCGCCGTTCTGGGCGCGGTCATCTTCCTGGTGAAGTGCCTGATCGACTTTGTCGTGTGCGGCGTGATCGAGAACTCCTGCTCGCGCTCGCGTTTTAAGGTGCTTGGCAATCAGACCTGGGCCGTTGTGGGCATCGCCGTTCTGGCGTTTGTCTTCGTGGTCGTAGACGTGTAGGAGAAGGGAGAAACAATGTCATTTGCAGTCAGTCTGTCCCTTCTCGGCTTGGTCGCTATCGCGGCCCCGATGGTGGCCTCGGTGCTCGTCGCCCTGTTCCCCCGTCCGTACGCCAAGTGGTTCAGCGTTTTGGGTGCCGCCGTCTCGACGGTCTGCACCATCGCCCTCGCCGCGAATTTCGCTGGCGCCGGCATGCCCGACACGCAGGTCCCCCTGATCTCGTTTGGGCAGACCCTCGTTATGGGATTCACCTTCGATCGCATGAGCACGCTGCTCGCGCCCGCCTTTGTGGGTATCGGCCTGCTTGTCGTGATCTATTCGATTCCCTATATGAGCGAGAATAACCGTGAGCATCCCGATGCGCCGCGTCGTCGCTTCTACGCGTACCTCGCGACCTTCATCGGCGCCATGGCCGGCCTCGTGTACAGCTCGACCCTTTTGGGCCAGCTCGTGTTCTTTGAGATCACGGGTGCGTGCTCTTGGGGCCTCATTAGCTACTACATGACGCCTACGGCCAAGAAGGCCGGCATGAAGGCCCTGATCATTACGCATATCGGTGCGCTCGGCCTGTATCTGGGCGCTGCCATCGTGTTTGCCCACACCGGCACCTTCGCCATTACCGCGATTGCCGGCCTCGACGCCAAGCTCAAGGCTATCGTCCTTTTGCTCGTGCTGTTTGCGGCCTGGGCCAAGTCCGCACAGGTTCCCATGTACATGTGGCTGCCTTCGGCCATGGAGGCGCCGACGCCTGTTTCGGCCTACCTGCATGGTGCCTCGATGGTCAAAGTCGGCGTGTGCGTGTTCGCGCGTGCACTCGTCTCTGCCGGCGAGATTCCCGAGATCGTGGGCTGGGTTGCCATTATCGACGCCATGGTCACCATGCTCTTTGGTTTCCTTATGTACCTGCCGCAAAAGGACATGAAGCGTCTGCTGGCCTTCTCCACGATCGCTCAGCTCTCCTATGTGTTCTTTGGTCTGGGCCTTTCGGTCTTTGGCAGCCAGCTGGCCTTTGATGGCGCCGTGTGCCACATCTTTAACCACGCTTTCGCCAAGACGCTGTTCTTCCTGATCGCCGGTTCGTTCTCCTTTACGCTCGGCACGCGTATGCTGCCCAAGCTTCGCGGCATCGTAAAGAAGTACCCGATCTCGGGCGTGGGCTTTGGTGTCGCGGCACTCGCCATTGCTGGCGTGCCGCCCATGAACACGTTCTTCTCGAAGTTCCAGATCATCGCCGGTGGCTTCTCCGTGGGTGCCGGCAACGTCGCGATCCTGGTGCTCGTGTGCATCATGGTCGCCGAGACCGTCGCCACCTTCGCCTGGTTCCTCAAGTGGATGGGCTATTGCCTGCCCGGCGAGCCGAGCGAAGAGGTCGCTGCGGGAGCCCCGCTTCCCCGCGCGATGGCGTTTGTGTTCATCGTGCTCATCATCATGGTCATCGTCAGCGGCCCGCTTTCGGCCAGCTTGATCGGTTAGGAGGTAGAACGACATGGGTTATTCGATCGTCAACATCCTTGGCGGCCTTCTGATCGTCACGTCCACCATGGTGGTCGTCTCAAAGAACATCAAGCACGCCATCCGCTGGTATGCGGTGCAGTCGCTGGTGCTCGTGGGACTGCTCGCTACGCTCGGTGCCACCACCGGTGCGCAGGAGCTGCTTATGTGGGCTGGATCTGCCTTTATCACCAAGGTCGTCCTGGTCCCTTATATCCTCAACCGCGCATACAAGAAGATGGGCGAGCCGAGCGACGCATCGCTCAAGGCCGGCCTTAAGCCCGCGTGGGCCATCTGCATCATCGCCGTCGAGGTCGCGATCTGCTTTGCCGTTGTGACGCAGATCAGCCTGCCCACGGCCGAGGTCGCAACGCCTGCGCTCGCTATTAGCTTCGCTCACTTCTTCGTGGGCCTCACCTGCATCATCTCGCAGCGCAACATCATGAAGCAGATCTTTGGATACTGCCTTATGGAAAACGGCAGCCACGTGACGCTCGCGCTTTTGGCCCCCACCGCTCCCGAGATCATCGAGATCGGTATCGCCACCGACGCCATCTTTGCCGTCATCATCATGTCCATCGTCGTGCGTCGCATTTGGGACGACTCCCACTCGCTTGATGCGCGCGACCTGTCCGAGCTGAGGGGGTAGTCCATGGAAACGTTGATTCTCGCCCTGCTCGCGACTCCTTTGGTGTTCTCGCTGGTCATGGCGTTTTTGCCCAAGAACACGTCCTATAACGTGTTTGCCGGTCTCAACCTGGTCTCCGTCGCAGCCGTCCTGGTGCTGTCGATTATGACGGCCGGCGACGTCCTTATGAGCGGCGAAACCGCGAGCGCTCTTGGCCTGTGGTTCCACCTCGATTCGCTGGGCGCCATCTTTGTGCTGCTCATCGGCTTTATCGGTTTTCTTACGGGGCTGTTCTCGCTGCCCTATGTAAAGGCCGATATCGAGGAGGGCTCCATGCCCGCCGAGCGCGCCAAGCAGTATTTTGCGCTGTTTAGCCTGTTTGTGTTCACCATGCTGCTCGCGTGCCTGTCCAACAACATGATCCTCACGTGGGCCGCCGTGGAGGCAACCACGCTTTCCACTGTGTTCCTGGTGGGTATCTACAAGAACAAGACGGCCCTCGAGGCTTCTTGGAAGTATGCGATGGTCTGTACCGCCGGCGTGGCATTTGGCCTGTTCGGTACGCTGCTGATCTACGCCAACGCCGCCGACGTGATTCCCAACGCCCACGAGGCCGCATTCCTGTCGTGCGTGCTGCCGTATGCCGACCAGTTCGACCCGACGCTCATGCGCCTCGCCTTTGCGTTTATCGTGATCGGCTTTGGCACCAAGGCTGGCCTGTTCCCCATGCACACTTGGCTGCCCGATGCCCACTCTCAGGCTCCGAGTCCTGTCTCGGCCCTGCTCTCGGGTGTTCTGCTTAAGTGTGCCATGCTTGTGATCATGCGCTTCTACGGCTTTACCATCCAGGCCGTGGGTGCCGAGTATCCGCAACTTCTGCTGTTGATCGTCGGCACGCTGTCCATTTTGGTGGCGGCACTCTCGATGTTTCGCCAGGACGACCTCAAGCGCCGCTTTGCGTACTCGTCTGTGGAGAACGTGGGCGTTATCGCCCTGTGCCTGGGTATCGGTGGCCCGCTGGGTATCGCCGCGGCCCTGCTGCACTGCGTGTTCCACGGCTTTACCAAGACGCTTGCCTTCTGCGTGTCCGGCAACATCCAGCACGCCTTTGGCACGCGTAGCCTGGCCAAGATCCAGGGCGTCGTCGAGGTTGCGCCCGCAACCGCCGCGCTCGCCATCCTGGCGCTGCTCGGCCTTGCCGCCTTCCCGCCCTTTGGCATGTTCATCTCTGAGTTCCTGACTTTTGTCGCCGGTGTTACCGCCGGTCCCATGTGGCTGGTCGTCGTGGTCGCCCTCGGTCTTACCGTGGCCATCTCCGCGCTCACCCGTATCGCACTCAAGTCGGTATTCGGCCAGGCGCCCCAGGGCATGGGCAAGCATGAGGCCCCGGCGCTCATGCTTATCCCCGAAATCATCCTGGCTGTCATGATCTTGTGGTTTGGCATTGCCACCCCGCTGCCCCTCGTGCACGGTGTGGAGACCGCTACCGGCATCGTGCTCGAGCAGAGCACCGAGGAACTTCACGCGACGCCGATGTACCGCGCTGTGTTCGGTACCGAGACCGCTCAGAGCGAGGTGGAGTAACGAATGATTGAAACTGAGAACAAGGTGTATGCCCGTCGCTGCGAGAGCCATGTCGAGGCCCTGCGCCGCGCCGTTCCGGGCTGCATCGAGAAGGTCGAGTGGCAGTGCGAGGACCAGCTGACGATCACCGTCAAGCAGGACAAGCTGCCCGAGGCCGTCCACTACCTGTACTACGAACGCTACGGCTGGATCCCCGTGATCATCGGCAACGACGAGCGCAGCCTGTGCGGCCGTTATGCCGTGTACTACGTCATCTCCATGGAGGGGGAGGACCCCGGCTGGGTGACCGTGCGTGCCGAGGTCGATCCCGCCAAGATGACGTTCCCGTCCGTGACGCCGTTCGTTCCCGCCTGCGTGTGGGGCGAGCGCGAGCTGCGCGATATGTTCGGCCTGATCCCCGAGGGTCTGCCCGATCGTCGTCGCCTGGTGCTGCCCGACGATTGGCCCAGCGGCCTGTACCCGCTGCGCAAGGACTCCATGGACTACCGCTTCCGTCCCGCTCCCGCGAGCGACATGGAAAACTACGAGTTCTTGGCCGATACCAAGGGCAAGGAGACGACGCTCGTTCCCATGGGCCCGTTGCACATTACCTCCGACGAGCCTGGCCACTTCCGCCTGTTCGTTGAGGGCGAGACGATCGTCGACGCCGACTACCGTCTGTTCTACGTGCACCGCGGCATGGAGAAGGTTGCCGAGACGCGCCTGAACTATGACGCCGTGACGTTCCTCGCCGACCGCATCTGCGGCATCTGCGGCTGCGCCCACTCGGTGGCCTACGCCGAGGCCGTCGAGCGCGCTCAGGGCATCCATGTCCCGCCGCGCGCCCAGTACATCCGCGCCATCATGCTCGAGGTTGAGCGCCTGCACTCGCATCTGCTTAACATTGGCCTGGCGTCGCACTACACGGGCTTCGACTCCGGCTTCCAGCAGTTCTTCCGCGTCCGCGAGAAGTCCATGGACCTGGCCGAGAAGCTCTCCGGTCACCGCAAGACCTACGGCCTCAACGTGATTGGCGGCGTGCGTCGCGACATTTTGGCTGAGCAGAAGCTCTCCACGCTCACGACCATCCACCAGCTGCGCTCCGAGGTTCAGGAGCTCGTCGACGTGCTGCTCTCCACGCCCAACTTTATTGAGCGTACGAGCGGTATCGGCATCTTGGACCGCAAGATTGCACGCGACTTCTCGCCGGTCGGCCCGCTCATGCGTGGCTCGGGCTATGCCCGCGACGTGCGCTTTGACCATCCCTTCGACGGCTACGCCGATCCGGACGTCCAAAAGATGCACGCCGCCACGGCCGACACCTGCGACGCCTTCGGCCGTACCGCCGTCCGCATCCAGGAGGTCTACGATTCGATCGACATGATCGAGACCATGCTCGAGAACTGCCCGTCGGGCCCCATCCTCACCACGGATTGGGAGTACACCCCGCACAAGTACGCCATCGGCGCCACCGAGGCGCCGCGCGGCGAGGACGTGCACTGGGCCATGCTCGGCAACAACCAGAAGTGCTACCGCTGGCGCGCCAAGGCCGCCACGTACAGCAACTGGCCGGTCCTGCGCTACATGTTCCGCGGCAACACCGTGGGCGACGCGGCGCTGATCGTCGGCTCGCTCGACCCGTGCTACTCCTGCACCGACCGCG
>CAJLAV010000062.1:0-11204 GCA_905204735.1 uncultured Collinsella sp.
AGCTGCGGGAGCGGGAGGGCGCGGCCCGGGAGAGTGAGCAGCGCAAGCAGGATCTGATCGCCTTCCTGGCCCACGACCTCAAGACGCCGCTCACCGTGCTGCGCGCCAACGCCGACTTCGTGGCAGAGGAGCTGGAAGACGAGAAAGACGCCGACCTCGCGGCCGCCGCGCGCGACATAGCCGGCAGTGTCGAAAGGCTCGACGGCTACGTGCGCCTGCTCATCGAGGCCTCGCGCGGGTCCGGCGGGGCGGAGAGGGTCCCCATGCGGCCGGCCGAGCTCTGCGAACAGGTCCTCGCCGAGGCCGCCCAGATCGCCCGGGCGCGAGGCGTGACGCTCGACGCGGCCACGGGCCCCGCTGTCGCGGGCGCGCCCGAGGCCCCGCTCGACCGAACCAGCCTGACGCGAGCCGCCGCGAACCTCGTGGCCAACGCCGCCGAGCACGCACGCTCGCGCGTGGCTGTCTCCTGCGACGTCGCGGGCGGGCGCCTCGTCATCGAGGTCGCCGACGACGGACCGGGCTTTTCTCCCGCCGCCCTCGAACGCGGCTGCGAGCGCCTCTTCACAGACGACTCCTCCCGCTCCTCGCGCGACGGAGGCCGCCACTACGGGCTCGGCCTCCACGTCGCCTCCGAGGCCGCAAGTGCCCATGGGGGCTCCGTCTCGCTCGCCAACAGCCCCTCGGGCGGCGCGGTGGCCACCATCGCGGTCCCCCTGTGCGGGGCCTGACGACTCAGGCCCTCACACCGGCGTGCCTCGCAATCAAACGCTTCCATCTTGAAACACGGGGAGTAAATCGCGAAATCGCAGGTGAAAGAGAGTAAAAAGGCAAAGAAAAAGCCTCCGTTCCAACATGGGAACGGAGGCTCGATAATCGAGTTTACTCACCAATGTCGCTGGTGGTTTTGCCGTAACTCTCGTACGAAACGAAACTCAGGAGCACAGTGCGGCACTCAAAAGTGCAGGTCAGAACCCTGTCAGCCTACTCCCACTCGATAACGAGCGCCGCAGGTAAATAAGGTGCTCGTTTTGCCTCAGCCAACTCAATCAGGCATTTTCCCGTTGCCGTTTGATACTCATTTGATCCTCACGAGAACAAAAACGAGGCGAAGGCTATATCTTTCCTGCTCGATGAGCACGGGTCAATTCATCCTGAAGTGATTCCGGCATCATCTCTACGGCATGTACGGCACCTTCCCGCTCTTCACCCGCAAGGGTCTTTCCCGTATAGGGATCAGGAATCTCCTCGCCCAGCCAGTTATTCAGGATCGTGGGGTTATAAGTATCCTTCCAGTCTTCGTATTCTTCGCGCGAAATCTCGCCTTTTTCAAGTTGCGCGAGCTTCCTTCCCCAATCCATAAGCGCTTTCGGCACCATTCCGTACCCATAAGCGCGCAAGCTGGGAGAACCTTCTCTATTCGGCTCTAATTCGAATGCTTGCTCAAAGTTAAACAGCATGTGAATGAATTGGAGCTCGTTTTCGATTCCATAGACTTCAAATGCCTCCGGACGTACTTTAAGCGCTTTTGCCAACGATTCGAGATGTTTCTCCTTCGGATAGCGCGCGCCCAGCTCATAGCTTCTAAGAGCCGATTCCCCTAGACCCGCGGCCTTCGCCAACTCTTTCTGAGTCATCCCCCGTCGTTCACGTAACGCTCGGATTTTCATCCCCATACGTAGTTTGTCTGAATCACGCATCTCAGTTTCTCCTGTGGTCGGTCTCTCACCGTCTATCAGGTTAATCGACGTACGTCACATTTTCGTGATGATAATTCATTTTTTGACTTGACCTCTCGTTTTTGTGAGCTATTCTAATTTTCGAAGCACCTCTCATATTCGTGAGGTATAAACCGACTGAAAGGAGCATTCCAAATGTCCAATCAATTCATGAGCGCCGAGGAGGTTGCACGGGCCACGGGCATGAGCAAGTCTTATTCGTTCAAGCTCATCAGGACTTTGAATGCAGAGCTTGCAGCTCAGGGGATCATGACTACCCCCGGAAAGGTCCAGCGCTCGTATTTCGAGGCACGCCTTCTCTCCGCTCCTTCTAAGCAGAAGGCGGCGATGCCTAATGTCGGTTAGCCGCGACAAGAAGCGCGGGACCTGGACGGTCGAGGCTTGGTACCGCAACTCCATGGGAGAGCGCCACAAGAAAACGAAGCGCGGGTTCGTCTCCAAGAAGGAGGCTGTGGCTTGGGAGCGCGACTTCCTCGCGTCTTGCAACGAGCGCGTCGAGGTCACCGTCGAGACTTTCGTTAAGACTATGTACGCCCGTGACGTATATCCTCGGCTGCGAGTCGGCACCAAGCTCACCAAGGATGCCATTATCGACAAGTACATCCTTCCGTTCTTCGGCAAGATGCGCCTCTGCGACGTCAAGGCCGCAGACGTGGTGCGCTGGGAAAACTGGCTTTTGGAACAGGGGCTCTCTCAGAGCTACCTCCACACCATATGCAACCAGTTCTCAGCCATTTTCAACCATGCAGTTCGTTTCTACCGCCTGCCTCAGAACCCCATGCTGGCGGCGGGAAAGGTCGGCTCCAAGCGCCCCGAGAAGGAAATGCTCTACTGGACCCCTGCCGAGTTCAAGCTCTTCTCCCAAGCCATCGAGGAAAAACCGCTCATCTACCTTGCGTTTCTCACGCTCTACCTCTCGGGCTGCCGCGAGGGCGAGCTCCTCGCCCTTCGTCCGGAGGATATCGACTTCGACCTCAACGTCATCCGCATCCGTCGTTCCTACGCCCGCATCAAGGGCGAGGACGTTATCGGCCCGCCCAAGACGCGAGCCTCAAAGCGTGACATCGTCATGCCGAGCCTCCTCCGTGAGGAGTTGGGCGATTATCTGGCAACGCATCCCGAGATCGCTCCTACCGACCGGCTCTTCCCCATCACGAAGCATGCCCTGTCCCATGAGATGAAGCGGGGCTGCGAAATCTCGGGCGTCAAGCGCATCCGCATCCACGACATCCGCCACTCGCACGTCAGCGCGCTCATCAACAGCGGCTACTCGCCCACGGCGATCGCCGACCGCATGGGGCACGAGACCGCAGAGGTCACGGAGATGTACTCGCATCTCTTTCCCTCGACCCAGCACGATCTCGTGGAGGCGCTGGACGAGGTGATGACGGATGTCTAGGCCGATTGTGGACGCCAAGGGACGCCGCCGCTGCAAGACCATCGCCTTCCGCATGTCGCCCGCAGAGGCGGAGCAGCTCGACCTCCGCGTCGCTTTGAGCGGCCTGTCGAAGCAGGACTACATCACGGGCTGCTTGCTTGAGGGCACCTTCACCGTGGTCGCGACCAGCCGCATGCGCAAGGCGGTCAAGGAGCGCGTGGGGCCTGTCGTAGCGGAACTTCGGCGCATCCGGCGCGCAGGGGACATGGACGACGAGCTCGTCGAGTCGCTTGAGGCACTCGCTGCCTTCGCCGGGTCGTTCGCGCCCGAGCGCTCCCCCGTGGAGCTTGAAGACGCCCTTATCGCAAACCTTGGAATGGACGACGGCCTCCCCTACCAAAGCTCGGCCGTCGCCCAAAAACATGAGCCCACACATAAGGAGGACCCTGTCGATGAATCTTAGCATGATGAATTCCGCCCGACGCCGCGCCGTCTTGCGCGACCACGGCCTCGACCATCCACTGTCAGAGGAAGAGCTGGTCGAGCTCCTTATCGATACGGAGCTTCGCCTCAGCCGGCTCGAAGCGCTTGTCTCCGGCAAAACCTGCCCCGTCAATGGCCCTCACCGCCTCCAGTCTCGCGGGGTGGCCTGATGGACACGCAGAAGCGCGACGACGCTCCCAACCCCCAGCCCCCGGAGCGCCGCTCTCCGCCGACGGTCAACGAGATCGTCGAGGAGCTCAAGTCCCTCCCCCTGAACGTCGGCTATAACCGGCTCGCGAATGAACTCTTCAAGACCGGTCCTCTGCCCTGGGACACGAATGTGAGGGAACGCCGGTGGCGCGACTCCGACGACGCCCGGCTCTTCGCCCTACTCCAGCAGACCATCTCCCTCCAGAAGGAGAAGTTCATGCTGCTCGCATTGACCATCGTCGGCGAGGACAACGCCTATGACCCGCTCGTCACCATGCTCGAAGCCA
Organism: uncultured Collinsella sp.; assembly: GCA_905204735.1. Classification (GTDB taxonomy): domain Bacteria; phylum Actinomycetota; class Coriobacteriia; order Coriobacteriales; family Coriobacteriaceae; genus Collinsella. The sequence continues at coordinate 4,095 of CAJLAV010000062.1, forward strand.
CTGCCTGGGACGGAATCCCGCGCGTGGGTACGCTTCTCAACGCCTATCTCGGCGCGGAGATGAGTGCATACGTCTCGGAAGTCGAGCGCATCCTGTTCTGCGAGGGCATCGCCCGCGTCTACCACCCGGGCTGCAAGGCCGACTACATGCCCATCCTGTGCGGTGCCGGGGGCATCGGCAAGTCCTCCTTCGTCAGGGGCCTCGCCATGCGAGACGAGTACTTCAGCGACTCCGTGATCAACCTCGGCGATGTCAAGCTCACAGGCGAGCAGAACCGAGGCAAGTGGATTGTCGAGATCCCCGAGCTCAACGGCATGTCCGAGCGCTCCGTCGAGAGCGTGAAGGCCGGGATCACACGTCAGGTAGATGAGTTCCGGGGAGCCTACCGTCGACGGACGGAAGCTTTCCCCCGGCGCGTCGTCTTCGTCGGCACCACGAACGAGGCCGACTTCATCCGCGAGCGGACGAGCGGCGCAAGGCGCTTCCTCCCGGTGCTCTGCGGCATCGAGCGCACGGAGAAGTCCGTCTTCGACGAGGGCTTTCCTACCGCCATCCGGCAGGCATGGGCAGAGGCCCGCACGTGGATGAAGACGGGCGACCCCCGTTTCTCGACCGTCCTCACGCCCGAAATGGAGGTCGAGGCGGCCGCACAGCGCGGACGTTTTGTCGAGGAGGACCCCTGTGTGCAGAAGGTCCTCGCATATCTTCCCGGCAACACCGACCGTCCCATATGCACGTTCGAAATCCTCGACAAGGCCCTCCACCTTGAGAAGACCAAGGCCAACTGCAAGATGGTCAGCCGCATCCTCTCGTCGCAGTGCCCCGGATGGGTTCCGGGCAACAAGCGTCTCTGCCCTCCATACGGCAAGCAGCGCTGTTGGGTGTTCCGGGAAACGGATTAGGGCCGATTGGGTGCCGCAGCATGTCGCAGCGGCACCCTGTCCACCGCCCTTCACCTGCAAGACCCGGCAGACGGTGCCGAAGGTGCCATGGATTCCAAAACTCTTGGCCGCTCCTCGGCACCTTCGGCACCACGCAGTCTCTCCGCAGCTAGAACCATCGCTAACCAAGACATTTAAGCGAGTTGCCGGCACCCGTGCGGCACCGGCAGAAAGGAAACACACGATGAAACTGATTGAGAAAATGAAATCGCGCCTCGCCGACCTCCTCGGGACAATCCCCGAGCACAAGGGCGACGCTGTCGGCTCCGTGCTCTCCCATCTGCTGGAATCCGATCCCGGCCTGAACTTCACGCGAGCAGCGCGGGTCAACGAGCGTCCGGGTTTCACGCGCGTCGTTCGCGCCGGAATCGCCTACTACGCGAAGCCGGAGTGCAAGGTCTTGAACCCGTTCAAGGAAGGCGGGAACGGCGTCTATTTCGTCAAGGGCTGCAACGACGACCCCACCGGCATCTTCTTCACCGACACTTTCAACGTCAACGACGTAGAGTACAGCGATGCCATCGCGGCCTATCTCTTCGCCTACGGAATCCCCCGCGACGATCTCGTCATGGTACCCATCACCTTCTGGCCCAAGACCTACGAGCGCACGCCCGAGAACATCGCCGCCCTCCGTGCCGTCGGCGCACCCCTCCCGAACGAAGGGGTCTAAGATGACCACCGGCAAAGACAAGTCGAAAGTCATGAGCCTTCGCCTCCCCGACAAGACCTATCGCCGCCTCCACGCCTACGGGGTTTCCAAGGGGCTCAGCGACAGCGCCGCCGCACGTGAGCTCATCGCTGCCGGGCTCGCCTCCGACGGCCTGGCGCTCTACTCCACCGAGCTCGGAACCTATCTGCGCGGCGTCATGCAGCCGTTGTTGGAGCAGCTCGACCGCACGCTCGGCGAGCGCAACGCGGAACAGGAGGACCGCATCGCACGCGTCGTCCACCGCGCCACCCGTGCCTCTATCGTCGCGGCCATCGCGGCGGTCGAGATCGAGAAGGGCACGTTCGATGGCCTGGACGGCGTGAGCGCATCGGACATCTACGCCGCCTACGACAAGCAGGCCAGGCTCATGCAGAGCGGCATGAGCCTCGCCGAAGCCCGGGAGCGCCTAGCCGATGGCAAGTCGTAGCAGCCTCGTCGTGAACGCCCGCGTGCACCTCCCCGGTTCGCGCGGGCGTTCCGCCGTCATCACCAACAACATCGAATACGTCGCCACGCGCGAGGGGGCCGACAAGTCAGCCACCGTCGACGACCTCAGGCGCTCCGAGCTCGCAGAGAGGATGGGGCTCGTCGGCTACTGCGCCGAGAGGCCCGGATCGACCGCGCTCTTCGACCAGAACGGGGCCGTCCAGCTCCGCACGGCCCGCAGGGAGCTCGAAAAGGCCGACGGCGCGATTGCTACCGTTGTGCTCAGCGTCCGCAGGGACGAGGCGTGCGAGCTCGACCTCGCGTGCAAGGAGGATTGGCAACGCTTCTGCCGACGAAACCTCTCGCCGGCACTTGCCGAGGCAATGGGCATCCCCGAGTCAAGCGTCCGCTGGGTAGCTGCCGAGCACGAGAACCACCCGAGCTCCAAGCACGTGCACGTCATAGCGTGGTCGTCGGACGGCTCATTCGATTCGCTCATGGCCCGCAACGCGCTTGACCGGGCAAGGAACGACCTCACCGATGCGGCGTTGGCCCCGGCGCTCGCGGTTGAACACGAGGCCCGCGACCTTGCGAGGTCACGAACGGTCGACGCCGTCCGTGGCGTCCCCGTGAATGAGACAAACGTCACGCTGCCCCCGGACGGTCGTATCTCCTACGCGCACCTCCGTCGCTGGCACCCGGAAGTAGCAAAAGAGGTTGACTCCGCCGTCGCGAGGGCCGAATCGGCCCATCCCGAAATCAAGGCGACCGTTGTCGCCTATCGCGAGTCCGTAGAGCGATGCGCCGATCTCAGGGGCCTCAAAGGAGTGGAGAGGGACCGTTACGTGAGCGATGCCATGAGGGAACTGCGGGCACGCCAGTGCAACGCCGTACTCAGAATCATCGCGCCCGACCGAACGGCGATCCCCACGCAAGACCTTGAAAGGACTAGGAGACCGGAGCGCGGCCCCGCGACGGAACGTAGGTATATGAGGGCGCTCGCGGGTGAGGTCCGCGCCTGCGTCTCCCCTGAGAACCTAGACGCGGCGTGCAGGGCGGTGCGCGAACATCGTCCGATCCCGAAGCGATGCCTCCAAGGTTGTCCGTCCTACACACTCTCCATGGCCAAGGCCCCGATTGCCGCCGGAAAGGCCCTTGCTAGGGTCCTCGCATCCGCAACGGAATCCCGGAAAGGCAGAAGAGACCTATCGGACGATGTCGGCCAGCAAGCCGAACGCGTGCTCGCTAGGGCTCTCGCGGCCGCCGCATCGGCCGCGATCAGGGGCGATGCGGTGGGCATCGCGCTCGCACCAGCAAAATCCATAGTGAAGGGAATGATTCTGTGAGCAAGCAGAAGAGCTTCAACGCCGACGAGGGCGCGCATCTCAGGCGCTGCGTCGCCACCGGCGCGGCAGCCGGGGCCGCGATCGCACTCGTTCTGCTGCCGGCGATATGGCGCTGGCTGGATGCATGGGTCATCGGCATCGCCATAACGCTCAGAAGCTTCGGGACGGCCGCAGCACCCGAGCTTCCCGGGACCGTGTTCCAAAACCCACTCGAAGTCCTACCGGAGCTGGTCCAGGACGATGCCTTCCTCGTGGGATGCGCGGCGGTCCTCGCCATCTCCACGATAGCAGGCGTCTGGAGCCACTTCGACTGGTCGCGCTGGCTCCACGACGGGACCTGGGTCGGCGGGCGCCGCGCGCCCGGCGCGCCCATCCACGGCGACGCGAGGCTCATCTCGGCACACGGCGAGCTTAAGCGCCGGAGCGAATCGTGGCAGAAGGGCGACAAGCCCTCGGGCGGCACACTGGTCGTGGGCGAGATCGGGAAGAGCGTCAGGCTCATCGACTCTGTCCACGCCTGCATCCTTGCCGAGAGTGGCGAGGGCAAAAGCCGTCGAGTCGCCATTTTGTCAGCCTTGGCAAACTTCGAGCAAGGCCGCTCCCTCATCATCAACGACATCAAGGGCGAGCTCAGGGCCTTCCTTGAGCCTGTGTTCGAGGAGACGGGCACTCATCGCATCGTCGACGTGATGTTCGACGCGCCCGTATCCTCGGTTCGATTCGATCCGCTCGAGAGGGCAAAGGAGGCCTTTAAGGCGGAGGGGGCCGGCGGCTGCGCACGGGAGCTGCGTGAGCTCGCGCGCTGCGTCGTGCCCGCGCCGTCGAAAGGCCAGCCGTTCTTCTACGACGGCGCTCGGAACCTCTTCGTCGGCATCTCCCTCGCCCTCATCGAGGATGCGTCCATCCCGGAAGACAAGAAGACCGTCATGTCCGTCGCTGCCGCGATCTCGCCGTCAGGCGACCAGGGCCCGCTTGACCGCATCGCCGCCCTGGCGGCATCTCTGTCCGCAGGAGACCCCGCCCTCCCCTTCCTCGGCGGACTCAACGGTGAGCACGGAGGCGGGCCTGGCATCGTCTCGACTCTGAGCAACTGCCTCACCGAGTACGTCGACGGCAACGTTGCCCGGATGCTTCACGACGACGAGTGCGGCCTCGGGGACATCGGCGAGGAGCCCACGGCGGTCTTCATCTCATCGTCCTCGGCAACGGGCAACTACAAGAGACTCGTCCAGACGTTCGTTTCCCAAGCGCTCTCGGCGCTGCGTTCCTGCGCCGCAGGCCATGCCGGGCGCTGCCCCGTCGAAACCATCCTCCTCCTCGATGAGGCGGCGTCCCTCGGCCGCAACGAAAGGATCGTCCAGGACCTGGGAGAGATGCGCTCAGAAGGCGTCCATGTTCTCTGGTTCTGTCAGTCGCTCCTCCAGCTCCAGTCCGTCTCCGGCTACAGCCGAGAAGAAGCCGAGACGATACTCGACCTCCTCAAGGACAAGGTCGTTCTCTCCTGCTCCAACCTCGACACCGCGCGCAAGCTCTCGGAGTCGATGGGCTCCTACACGGCGGTCGCTCAGTCCACGAACCGAACGAGGGGAACGAACACCGGCTCGACGGGCACGAGCGAGGGACTCGTCCGCAGGCCGCTCATCACGCCCGACGAGCTCCAGCGTTGGACTGGCCGCGAGACGGGAGCCCTCGTGATCCACGACGGCGTACCTATGGCCTTCCCCAGCAGGGACGTCACCGAGACCTTCGTCGGGCCCATGCTCGGGATGACATCCCCCGAGGCCGAACGGGCACTTATGGAGCAATCGACCGCTCGCCGCGAGATCAGGAACGAGACGGTACCGAAGATTTGGCAGGGCCCGACCGACCCCGGCGGCGCGGCGACAGCACCGACGAAGCCGAAAACGGCGGCAGGATACGTTCCCGAGGGCTTCTAGCCGCGTAATCGCCCATATCCAGCGGAAACGCCTCGATCAACTACGCACCCGCACCCGCGTACTACACGCGGGTGCGGGTGTTTTTCGTTTTAGGTGCAGGCATCTACCTGCGCTTTCGAACTCGGCGCGCCGAGTTGCGCCGTTTGCCTCCGGCGAAACGTAGTGGAGCCTTATCCTGCACCGCCGATTCTCGGCGGAAATAGAAGTCAACAGGTCTCGCGATATTCGAATAGCATAAAAAGAAGCAGCGCCGCGCATCCACAGATATTTTTCCAGCAATCCGTCACCGAGTCATCCCGTAAACAGGTCGGAATCGAAAAACTCCCTTAGAGAAACACCAAGGCCCCTTGCTATGCGCTCTATGTTCTCGATCGAGATGTTCCGTTTCCCGGTTTCGACCTCGGCAAAATAGGTTCGAGACATCTCTATCGAGAACGCAAGGGCTTCCTGGCTGTATCCAAGAGCGTTTCTCAGTTCCTTAATGCGAAGTCCGACTTTCATTTTTGCATCTAGCTGAGTCATTGGTACCTCCCGACTGGTGGTGCCAATGATTTGAGGCGGACCTATATAAGTCACACCTATATGAGTGACAATTTGCAATACAATGCTCACGTGGCCCTTTTCCCGGTTGAAGGGATCGCCGTAAGTACCATCTATGAATCAAAGGAGAACTGCCATGGCGATGAATGTATCCCGGCGCGGCTTTTTGGGCGCTGTCGGACTGATGTCGATTGCCGGATTGAGCGGCTTGAGCGGATGCGGGATGACGGGAGTGAAGGGAATGACGCTCTATTACGTATCGGTCTGCGACAACGTCGCCCTCGGGAAGATGACGAATAACAAGCTGGGTTCCGAGACGACGATAACCTTCGACGACGGGGACGGCTGGCATTACGCAGGGTCGTTCGAGTCCTCGGGAACGTGGAGGCAGGAAGACGAGAACATCGTATTGAGCTCAAGCGAGCTCGGGACCCTGACGCTCAAGAAGGCCGACGATGCGGATGCCTATATCCCCTCTGGCGACGAGGAGTACGGCGAGCGCTATTTCCTTAACGAGGACGATGCGAAGAAGTACTACGAGGACTACACCGGCAAGGCGGTCGCCCGCGTCAAAGAGCTGCTTGAATCGCAGGAATGGGAACGCTCGAACCGGCCGGAGTCCATGGCGAGCCCCGAGGAGATCAACTTCGACAGCGGAAAGATCGCATTCAAGAAGGCCTCGTATAACCAAAAGGGCTATCTGTTCATCCAGGGTCCCAGTGATGACGAATGGGCCGCATCGGACCATTCGGGAAAGTACAGCCTCACGGTCAAAGACCAGAGGGCGAAGGATACCGACTCTACACCGCGCCCGCTCGTTTACAAGGGCGAGCTGACGGCCGATGGGGCGTCGGTGGCCTACACCCTCGAGAAACGTAGCGACAGCCTGGTTCTGAAGCTGGGAGAGACAATGTATGATCCGGTGTTCACGAATGGAAAATAGCGGTCGAATCAAGCTCTTCGGGCGCGAGTTCTCCCGCAAGCAGGTTTGCGCGGCTGGTGCGGGAATCCTCTGCGCGGCGCTTCTCATCGGCTGCGGGGCTTACGCTATCTCACATGCCAGTTGGACGGGAGATTCCAATGCCCCTGCGGTGTCGCAGTCGAAGGACGATGAGAAGCAGGACATGGTACTTACCCTTGAAGTGAAGGCTGACGGCTGGGATGCGGACACCTCCACGCCCGTCATCGCCCATATTGAGGATGAGGACGGG
>CAJLAV010000063.1:0-11143 GCA_905204735.1 uncultured Collinsella sp.
CCGCGGCATCCGCATCGGCAGCCTGCGGCGCGGCGATATTGCCAGTACCACCCTCGATCACGGAAAAGCCGGCTACGTGCGGGTCGACCGCATCGGCGCCAATCGTGGGATGTTCGAGCTGCAGGAACGAGGGCATAGTGCTGCCCTGGTCGGCAACGGGAGTCTCGCCGGGCACGAAGGTCGAGGCGGCCTCGGCGGCTTCTTCCTCCTCGGCATCGACATTGGCGTCGGCGACGGCGTCTTTCATCGCTTTGACGGCATCCATCATGGAGTCCATCACAGCGTCGAGCTCTTCTTCCGAAGACACCTCGATGGGACTCGTTGCTTGCGGAGCGGCATCCTGTACGGGGTCGTCGTCCTGATTGGGCGCATCGTCGTTTTGCTCGTTGGCATCTTCGGCGGCAGGGGTTTCGGCCGCAGTGCTTTCGTTTAGAGTGGCTTCATCGACGTTGGTGTCATCGCAGGTCACAGCGTCAGCATCTGCGGTGACGTCTGCGGAATCATCAATATGCTGTTGAGTCTGGGGGTCCAGCTCGTCTGTCATAGGCATGTGCTCCTCATCGTTGATCGTTACCCTATGATAAAGTCTCGCGTCGACATCCCGCGCCCCGCAGCAAAGTTTCAAAACGTGTTCGATGACTTGTTGCGTTAACAAAAACTCGGCTGCTCTATCCAATTTTTACTTGACATTCCCTTCGCCGAAAGACGTTGCGCCGTTCGCCCGCTGTGTCCTTTATTTTTCACTTGAACACGCTAAAGTTGCATTTCAGCTTTTGGCGCGTGAAGTTGGTGCGCGCAGTCGGCGGGCGTGCCCGCCGCGATTCGAAAGGACTTTGTATGGGACTTTTCACTGGTAAGACCGTGATCGTCACCGGCGGCGGCAAGGCCACGCTCAAGGACGGCTCCGCTGGCTCCATCGGCTACGGCATCGATATCGCTTTTGCCAAGGAGGGCGCTAACCTCGTCATCACCGGCCGCAACGTCGCCAAGCTCGAGGCCGCTAAGGAGTCTCTCGAGGCTGAGTATGGCGTCAAGGTTCTGCCTGTTCAGGCCGATGTCTCCGCCGGCCAGGACAACGAGGCCGTCGTGCAGAACGTTATCGACAAGGCGATTGAGGAGTTCGGTCGCATCGACGCCGTCGTCAACAATGCTCAGGCCAGCGCCTCGGGTGTGACCATCGCCGACCACACCATGGACCAGTTTAACCTGGCCATTTACTCTGGCCTGTATGCCACCTACCTGTACATGCAGAAGGCCTATCCGCACCTGAAGGAGACCAAGGGCTCCGTGGTCAACTTTGCTTCGGGCGCCGGCCTGTTTGGCAACTATGGCCAGTGCAGCTATGCCGCCGCCAAGGAGGGCATCCGCGGCTTGACCCGCGTCGCCGCTAACGAGTGGGGCAAGGACGGCATCAACGTCAACATTGTATGCCCGCTTGCTTGGACTGCTGCGCTCGAGAACTTCCAGGATGCCTATCCCGAGGCGTTCAAGGCCAACGTTCACATGCCGCCGGCGGGCCATTACGGCGATGTCGAGAAGGAAATCGGCCGCGTGGTCGTTCAGCTCTGCGGCCCCGACTTTAAGTACATGAACGGCGAGACCGTCACCCTCGAGGGTGGCATGGGCCAGCGGCCTTAGGGGTTCCGCCGTTCTACCGAACGGCGGACCGGCCGACGCTGCGCGGTCACCAGAGCGACAACTTGTCATTCAAAGAGGGCGGCATGACCAGAAGGTCTATGCCGCCCTCTTTTCATGCCAATTTGTTCGCTCTGGTGACCGCTCGCTGACATTGCCAGAACATCGGGGCTACCCTGGCTGTTGGATGTAGTCGTTGGGGACGTTCTTGTTTGACTAGTCGTTTAAGAACGTCCCCAATGACTACCTGCAAAATGAGCGTGGATAATCTCCCGTTTTTGGGCTGTGCTTTGGGCAAAAGTGGGAGATTATCCACGCTCATCCGGTAAGCGTCCAAAAATCCACGCTCATTTGCCGTGTCCCTGCCGTATCCTCCTCGCGCCAGTTTCTGTCGAGTCGGTGCTTCTTGCGGGTTGCCCGTATAATGGTTTGCGTATGAACCGCAACCAAGGAGTTCCAGTTTATGGACCAGAACCTTTTTAAATTCGACCTGATTGCCGAGGATCCGACGACGCACGCGCGCGCCGGCGTACTGCACACCCCGCACGGCGACATCGAGACGCCGATCTTTATGCCCGTGGGCACCAAGGCAAACGTCAAGGGCATTCCTACCGAGACTGTCAAGAAGCTCGGCGCCCAGATCGTGCTCGCCAATACCTATCACCTGTCCATGCGCCCCGGCGAGGACACCATCGCCGAGCTGGGCGGCCTGCACAAGTTTATGAATTGGCACGGCCCCATCCTCACCGACTCGGGCGGCTTCCAGGTCTTTAGCCATAACGACGCCGTTAAGCTCACCGACGAGGGCGTGCGCTTTATCGTCAATGACTACGACGGCCGCCACGTGTTCTGGACGCCCGAGGACAACATGGAAATTGCCATGAAGCTCGGTTCCGACATCTGCATGCAGCTCGACCAGTGCCCCGGCTATCCTGCGACGCGCGCCTACGTCGAGCGCGCGGTGGAGCTGTCGAGCATGTGGGCCGAGCGCTGCTACAAGGCACACACCCGCGATGACCAGGCGCTCTTTGGCATCGTCCAGGGTGGCATGCATCTGGACCTGCGTCTGCGCTCGCTGCGCCATCTGGAGGAGTGCGGCGACTTCCCGGGCTATGGTATCGGTGGCTATTCGGTGGGCGAGGATCACGAGACCATGTTCGAGACCCTGGCGCCGCTCGTGAGCGAGTACATGCCCAAGCATAAGCCGCGCTACCTGATGGGTGTCGGTAACCCCACCACGCTCGTGCGCGGCGTGGGCGTGGGCATCGACATGTTCGACTGTGTGCTGCCGACGCGCACCGGTCGCATGGGTACGGCGTTCTCCAGTGAAGGTCGCCTTAACTTCCGTAACGCGCGCTTTGCGCACGACGACGGCCCCATCGACCCCACCTGCACCTGCCCGGTGTGCACGGGCGGCTACAGCCGCGCGCTCATTCGCCACATGGTCACGCAGAAGGAGATGCTCGGCGGCATTTTGCTTTCGATGCACAATATCTACTACCTGCTCAACCTTATGCAGCGTGCCCGCCAGGCCATTATCGAGGGCCGCTACGGCGCATTCGTGAGCGATTGGATGAATAGTCCTGCCGCGGTGGATTACTAAGGGCGACAGACACGCTTGCAGAGCGTGGGCAACGGCAATGGTCGAGCGCCAGCCGGGCATCGCCTTCGCTGGCATCGGTTGCACGACCGCTGACCGATGCCTTGCAAGCACTTGATGCATCGTGGGTACCATACCGAATAGTTGATGTTCGGGCGGGTGTTTGACGCATGGCGTCGACCCCGCCCGCTTTTCTTTTTCTCGATAGGAGTACCCATGATTAAGAATGAGAACGTCGAGGGCGAGCCTGCCTACGACGAGACGTACCGCCGCGGCCCCGTGGTCATGCGCGGCCCCATGATTCCTAAGGACAACACCTACGCCAACCTGCTGGCGCCCGAGGAGTCGACTGACTGGCTGCACGCCGACCCCTGGCGCGTGCTGCGCATTCAGGCAGAGTTTGTCGATGGCTTTGGCGCACTTGCCGAGCTTGGACCTGCGGTGACCATCTTCGGTAGCGCCCGCACGCCCAAGACCGATCCGCTCTACAAGGCGGCGCGTACCGTCGGGCGCAAGATCGCGCAACGTGGCGTGGCGGTCATCACCGGTGGCGGCCCCGGCATCATGGAAGCGGCCAACAGGGGAGCGGCGAGTGTCAACGGCAAGTCAGTTGGCCTAGGCATTGAATTGCCGCACGAGCAGGGGCTCAATAAATACGTGAACCTCGGCATGGACTTCCGCTACTTCTTTGTGCGCAAAACCATGTTCGTTAAGTACAGCTCGGGCGCCATCGTATTTCCCGGCGGCTTTGGCACGCTCGACGAGATGTTCGAGGTTCTCACGCTGGTGCAGACGCACAAGGTCAAGCGCATGCCGCTCGTGCTGGTGGGCACCGAGTACTGGCAGGGCCTATTCGACTGGCTCAACGGCCCGGTGATGAGCACCGGTATGATTAGCCCGCTCGATCCGGATCTGGTACACATTACCGACGACCTCAACGAGGCCGTTGACATTGCGCTCAGCGGGCTGATGTAGATCAATCGTGCCCACGCGACATGAATACGCATGGCAATCTGATGTTATCTAACATCAGATTGCCATTTATATTGGGTATACTGGTGTAAAAGACGAGGGCGAGGAGGTCGCAAATGTCTACAGCAACAGTTAAGCCTACGACGGTTCGAATCGAAGAGGGGCTCAAGGAGCAGGCGACTGAGTTCTTGGATTCGGTCGGCCTCAGCCTCAATTCCTATCTCAATCTTGCCGTTCGGCAGCTGGTAAATCAGCGAAAGATTCCTTTTGAGATTGTAGGAAGGGCGGAGGTGCCCAACGAGGTGACGAGGCGCGCCATGGTGATCGCCGAGGCTCATGAGCTGGGGATTTTGCCGGACGATAGCCTGTCATTCAATAACGCTGATGAGCTTATGTCATTCCTCGATGAGGAATAGCGATGTTCGAGATTAAAGTCGAGGCTCAATTTAAGGTGGACTACAAACGAACGATGCGCATGCATCCGCAGCTAAAAAGTGAGTTTAAAGCGGCGGTTGCAGAGCTTGTGGCTCATGGGTCACTTCCGGCGGAGTATGGCGCCCACGAGCTCTCAAACCCGGGCGGCAATTACAACGGTCACATCGATTTTCATCTTTCCGATGGCCTGGTCGACGTGGTCGTTCTCTTCCTGCCGCATAAAACCAATCCGGTGATTCGACTGGTAAGAATGGGTTCGCATCAAGAGTTATTTCAGGGCCCACTGAGCTAGCCACTCACTTCTAAGTTGCGGTGAAATAGGGATTGATTTGCGGCTAATAAGCCAAAAACAGTCCCTATTTCACCGCAAGTGATGGAGATGTTCCGTCTGTTGACGCGGCATCTGGCTTTCCCTTGTGGCTGACTTCGTCTAAGAGCTCCGCTGCGATCTCGCTGTTTTTGAACCTGATGCTGCAGTCTTCGTTCTTTGGGAAAGCTAGCAGCGGGATCGTTCCGTACCAGACAGTTTCTTCGTCAATTATCGCTGCACACAAACGTCCTTCTGCTCTGATGGCATACTCGACGTTCATTTCGGCCAAAGTCTCTTTTGCATCTTCACGCGGAGTCGAGGCAAGGTAAATCTCAAGGGCAATCCCTCGGGCAGCGGCGCCTTTGATTGCATCGCCGAGCTTTGCAAGGCAGGCGGCAGATACGTAGGGCGCGGCAATGAAGATGCTCTTGGCGGCGTCGACGATGTCTTCAACCAATGTCTCTACGGCATTCGCCGGCTCTATGAGAATGTTTTGATCGGGCTGCTCGCTGCCTCCGGTCACGTAGACTTCGTACCCAAGCTTGGCGTACGTCTTGAGTCTCTTCTGGTACATGCGGGCGAGCATGGGTATCGACAGGTCGACGTAGTCGAATATCTCAACCCGCTGTTTGCCGTCGTAGTTTCTATGCAGCCTGCCTGCCTGTTGCGTTACGCTGCCATCCCAGGCTATCGGCGTCGCAATAAACAAGTTGTCGAGATATGCAAGGTCGAACCCCTCGCTCAGGAGGCTTTCGGTGGCAACAATGATTCTGTGCTCGTGCTCAAAGCCGGGAAGCTTGCTCAATATCGCTTTCCTCTCTTTAGCATCGATTTCCCCGGTTAAGAGGATGGGCTCGTGTCCGCGGTCGCGAAAGAGCCTGCAAAGCTCCTCGGCATGCTTTTTCCTTTTTGAAAGCACAAGTGGATGTCGACCGCTTGATGCGGCTTCGAGGGCGTCGTCGACAATCAATTCATTTCTTGCCGTATGCGCGCACAGAAGGTCGAGAATCTGATTGAAGCTTGCACCGGGCTCGTAGGCCGGTAGTCGAATTCCGGTAAAACGAGGCCGTACGATGCGCTGGATGCCCTGCTGGATCGCTTGCGTTTTTGGATCGATGACATAGCGAAGCGGGCCGCAGAGCATGGAGAGTGCCCGCGTAAGACCGTCGGAGCGCTCGGGCGTTGCGGAAAGGCCGTATACGTATTTGGCCGGGGCAGACTTGAGAACAAGCTCGAGCTGCGGCGCGGCGGCATGGTGGCATTCGTCGCAGATAATGAGGCCGTAATTGCGAACAAGGTCCTTAACTATTGGCTCTCCGGTTTGGCGGTCTTTGCCAGACAGCGATTGAAATGAAGCGACGTCGATGAGGCCACTTACGGCGGTCTTGCCTCCTCCAATTTGCCCGATGAGCGGAGGCTGCATTTTGCTGATTCGTCCTTTTGGGGTTCGGACGGGCTCCCTGTTGTCCGTAATGTCGACAAATCGCTCGAGCTGGGATTTCCATTGGGTTATGAGCGCGGTCTTGGGAACGATGACGAGCGTTGGAAGACCAATGGCGGCAATAAGGTAAGCTCCGATGACGGTTTTACCGAAGCCTGTCGGAGCGGACATGATTCCGTCTTCGTATATGAGCATCTGATCAGCGGCGATTTGCTGCTCAGGGCGAAGGGCGCCTTTAAATGTCATCACAATTTGATTGTCAGATTTGCGTTCGTCTGAATAGTGGACAGAGACGCCGGTTTCTTGGAGCAGTCGCTCAAGTTGAGCTTTGCAGCCTCTGGGAATCGCGACGCAGCCGCCTCTAAGCTCGCTGAGGTCTATGAGCCGCGGTTTACCGAATACTGATTGATGCATAGATTGCGCGCGGAAGAATTCCGGGTTGGCGAATGTTGCGAGCCCGCGGATTTCCATTTGAGCCGCTGGACTCAGAGACTTCTCGGGGATGTACAGCATATCGGCTTGTGTGACGGGCAGCGATGAAGGAAAGTCCCGCGATGTGAGCGGTAGCCGTTTGCGGGGCGTTTGGGCATACCGTTTGGTCTTGTTTGCCACCGTAACTGTTGCTAGCCCGTGTGGGTTGTCCCCAGTGGTTTCGATCAGATTTTGCACTGTCGAGCGCGGAATCAGCTGGACTTGCGACAGATAAAGCCATTGGTCGGGAAAGGGCTCGAATTGTTCGTCTACAAATACGCTGTTTCCTTCACGTTGTGCCTTGCCTTGAAAGGGAAGTGCGATGAGGTTTCCAAAGCCTCCATCGGGGATAGTGACCTGAGCGGGGAGCATTCGATCAAAGGCCTCGAACGTGATTGTTTTATTAAGCGCCGCGGCTTCGGTTATGAGGTAACTTCCAAACTCTCTGGCAGCCTTTGCGTCGATTGGCTCGAGGAAGAAAAACCAGATGTGTGCGCCGTTGCCGGACCTTGAGCGCTCAACGGCGGCGTTAATGCTCCGTCGTTTTGCAACAAGCCGTACGGCATTTGTTGCCTCTTTCCAGTCCGCTTTGTCAAAATCGATGACGAGAACTTTCGTGTTGCAGTCCCTGTCGAGAACATATTGCCCAAGGACATCGCGGAACCGGTCATCGTTGCCTTTAAAGTGAGCAATGATTGCGGCATCGCTTAATTCGGGGAAGATGCGATTGCCGCATTCTGCGCATTTGACTCTTTGATGGGCTGCTTTGGGGCAAATTCCCGACTTCCACTCGTTTGCGCAAGCGGGCGTATAGCCGATACCTCCGTCTTTTCTGCGATATCCATGAGCGTAAACATCTTTACGTCCGGTAAAGAGACTGCGAAAGAGCTCGAGTTTGTCACGTGCTGGGCTCGCGCTGGTGACGATGCCCTCGATTCGCGCTCGTTCATCGAACAAAGCGCCAGCTTCTTCCCACTCTTCAAGTGTGGCGTAGCGTACGTCTGAACCGTTGTTGCAAATGACGATTTGTCGGTGTGGGTCGGAGGTGTGCGCGATCGTCTGATCGTATTTAAATTGTGCGGTCCCAAAGAGGGCGTATTGATGTAAAGGCTTGGACATTCGAATGCCGTACTCTCGTCTTAAAGGAGTTTATTGAGATGAGAGTACGGCATTTCGTTTTTTTGGGATACTCGACATCGATTTTGGTTCGGCAACGGTGGGTTGTCGCTCCGTGAACGGTGCCTGGCCCGCGCCGGAACGTGTGGCTGCTGGTCTTAAATGGCTTTAGCGGTCATGAGATGGGCTGGAGGCGTGGGGGTCAAGCCACCAGGAGACCCCGTGGTCAAAAAATGGCAAATATGAGTACTGTTGCTAGGATAGAATCATATCATTTGGAAAGTATTTAAGACCAATTGGCTGCGATTGCATATATCAACCCCCTAAATACGACGATTCGGTGCTTTATGGAGCTTGAAAATCGGTGGAAGTGGGCAATTTCAGCGAAATTTTGCTGTTACTAAAATTGTGACAGTAATCATATTTGCCGTTTTTTCCCACTGGGTATCGTCGGGGGCCAATTAGAGCTCCCCGTACAGCTGGGAACGCGCCGATTGCCAGCAATATCTTGTATGCGGATGGCGCAGCAAAAAAGTTGCGGTGGAATAGGGATTGATTTGCGGCTAATAAGCCAAAAACAGTCCCTATTTCACCGCAACTGATGCGGGCGTCCCTAGCGAGTTGGCTGGTAGCGGGGGCAGTAGCTGATGGCGATGGCATCGACGCCTACGTGGGTGGCGATGGTGCAGCCGATGGGGCCGGTGCCGGCGTCTACGTAGTCCTGGCCCGCGAGCGCCTCGTTGACAAGTTCCTGCTCCTCGGCGGCGCCGGTCGTGAGCACGCGCACGCTTGAGCCCGGGTGCTCGGCCAAAAACGCGAGGCAGTCTGCCATGGTGTTGGCGACGATGCGCTTGGCGCCGCGGCCCTTCTTGATGGCCTTGATCTCGCCCGACTGCCACTCCGGCGAAACGGCCAGGCGAATATTGAGCATCTGCGTGAGCTGGCCGGCGAGCTTGGGCGCGCGGCCGTTCTTAACGAGGTTCTCGAGCGTGCGGGGAATCAGCAGCAGGTGCGCGTCGGGCAGGGTCGCGCGGATCTGTGCCTCGGTCTCGTCCAGGCTGCGGCCGTCCTCGCGCATGGCGAGCGCGTACTCCACCAGCAGGCCCTCGGCACCCGAGCCGGTGCGCGAATCGATGCAGCGCACGTCGAGCTCGTGGGTCTCGGCGACCAGGCATGCATTGGAATAGCAGGCGGACCACTCGCTGCACAGCGAGATAAAGATCGCGCTGTCGTGGCCATCGGCGCGCACGCGGTCAAACAGCGCCTTGAACTCGCCGGCACTCGGCTGCGAGGTATGCGGCAGCTGCTCGGAGCCGGCCATGCGGGCGACGTACTCCTGGGCGGTGATCTGTACCTGGTCGAGCAGGTCCTCGCCTTCGATAATCACATGCAGCGGAATGACGTAAATGCCGAGCTCTTGGGCGCGGGCGGGGGAGATGTCCGACGTGGAGTCGGTTATGATGGCAAAAGACATAATTGCACCTTTCGTTGGGGCGCGGCAGCGCCGCCTTCTGAGAGCAAAGTGCGACAAGTATAGTGGAGTCGTTCCACATTTATAGGTTCAATTGTTGAATAGTCAACAGTTTGAAGTGTCGGTGTGGAAATCGTCAACTGGGGAAGAGGGATGCCGATGGAGGCGCTGGAGATATGCAAGCGGCCGGTCGTGCTGTTTGATTTCGATGGCACGGTGGCAGATACGGGTCGAGCGGTGATGACCTCGACGCGCAAGACGTTGGCCGCGCGCGGGTTTTCGGAGACGCAGATGGGTGATCTGCGCCGCATGATCGGGCCGCCCCTGTGGAAGAGCTTTCACGACTTTTACGGCTTTTCCCGCGAGGAGTCGCTTGTGGTGGCCGACGAGTACCGCGCCTTTTTTGATGAGCTGGGACCGGAGGAGTACCCCGTGTTCGATGGGATTCCCGAGCTGCTGGATGAGTTGGCCGCCCAGGGCAAGCGCTTGGCCGTGGCGACGTCGCGCATGGAGGCAAAGTGCGTTGACATGGTGGGAGAGCTGGGACTTTCTCAGTTTGAGGCGGTGGTTGGCATGAATCCGCCGCAGGGGCGCGAGACCAAGGCCGATTCGGTCCGCGACGCGTTGGCGGCCTTGGGTGCGGCCGCGGGCGATGCCGTGATGATCGGCGATCGCTTTAACGACGTCGAGGGCGCGCACGCGATGAGCGTGCCGTGCATTGGTATCTATTCGGGCGCGGCGGCGCCGGGCGAGCACGAGGCGGCGGGTGCCGATGCAGTGGTGCACTCGGTGGCCGAGCTTGCTAAACTTTTCGCTATATAGGTATTTGATGTGAGGGGCGGGCACGCTCGCCGCTCATTGGTAAGGAGGTCGTCCATGAATCAGGTGGAGCAGAGCGTTGCCGAGTATGTCGACGAGGTCTGGGAGGATGTCGTCGCCGATATCGAGCAGCTGGTGAGTTATCCGTCCGTGGCAGTTTCTGCCGATGCGGAGCCCGGCGCGCCGTTTGGCCGCCCGGTCCGTGACGCGCTCGATTGCGCGCTCGGCATCGCTCAGAAGCTCGGCTATCAGACGAGCGACGACGAGGGCTATGTGGGAATCGCCGATATCCCGGGCCGCGGCGACAAACAGCTCGCGACTATCTGCCACGTGGACGTGGTTCCCGCCGGCCCTGGCTGGAACACCGACCCGTTCACCATGGAGCGCCGCGAGGGCTGGTTGCTCGGTCGCGGCGTGATCGACGACAAGGGCCCGGCAGTGCTGTCGCTTTATGCCGGCGCGTACCTGCTCAAGCACGGCATTGTTCCGCGCTACACCTTCCGCGCGCTGCTGGGCTGCGATGAGGAAGTGGGCATGTCCGACGTTCACCATTATCTGGAGAACCACGCAGACCCCGACTTTTTGTTTACGCCCGATGCCGAGTTCCCGGTCTGCAATGCCGAGAAGGGCCAGTTTGGGGCGACGTTCG
The DNA here is from genome assembly GCA_905204735.1 of uncultured Collinsella sp. GTDB lineage: Bacteria > Actinomycetota > Coriobacteriia > Coriobacteriales > Coriobacteriaceae > Collinsella. The sequence goes on from CAJLAV010000063.1 coordinate 10,920, forward strand.
TGAGTCCCAAGATCGACGGCGGGCGCATCGTGTCGTGGAGCGGCGCCGAGGCGAGCAATGCCATTCCGTCGCAGTCCATCTGCGAGCTCGCGATTGCCGCCGATGAGCTGCCGGCGCCGGTCGAGAATGCTGACCGCCTGGAGATCACGGCTCTCGACAATGGTCATGTGCAGATTTTCGCCCACGGTATTGGCGGTCACGCCTCGATGCCCGAGGGGACGATT
>CAJLAV010000064.1:0-10561 GCA_905204735.1 uncultured Collinsella sp.
ATGCGAACCTCCAGTCCGGACCGCTTCACGGTCCAACTTTCTGTCCGCACCCCCAGCTGAGGAAACGCGAAGCGTTTTCCAGCGCAGCACGCGAGGGCCGCAGGCCCGAAGCGGAAGCGGGCGGCGCCAGCCGCACGCGGACATCCCTCATCGCCCACCACTGATTTGATAGGCCTCCAGCGATGGAGGCCTTTCCTTTTTCATGCCCAGCGCATGGGATTCGAACCCGCCAGCACGTCTGTCACAAAGGCCGTGGTCAAAAAATGGCAAAAATGAGTACTGCTACTTTGTTTGCAACATATAAAAAGACAGTATTTGCTTAAGTTACGCAACATATGTCCATTATAAGGACTAACAGTTAGATCAAAATCGTGTATTCATCGCCATTTCGACTTGATATCTGGCCTTATTAGTCCAAAACTGCTGCTACCAAATCGGTAGCAGTACTCATATTTACTGTTTTTTGGTCAGCAGGTCCCCCTTGCCTTAGCAAATCTAAGGCAAAACGGGCTCCAGACCGCTGAATCATGCCGCATAGGGCACGTCAGCAGTCCGGAACCCGGTCCAAATTGAGTTATTGCACCGCGTTAGCCCAAGACACCCGACAGGATCTCAATCAGACTATCCACGTCGGCTTCCTCGCAGACGAGCGGCGGCAGGAAACGCAGCGTATGGGCACCCGTAGCGTTAATCACGGCACCGGCGGCCAGCGCGCGGGCAACAATATCATGCGCATCGCCCGCAGCATCATCCAAATCACAGCCGAGCATCAAGCCGCGGCCACGCACCTCGGTCACGTGCGGCAGCTTAGCGAGCTTTGCCTCCATATAGGCGCCTACCTTGGCAGCGTGGTCGGCATAATCGCCGCGCACGAGCGCGGAGAGCGTCGCGGCACACGCCGTGATGGCCAGGCAGCTACCGCCAAAGGTCGAACCATGATCGCCGGGCTTAAAGACGTCGGCGATTTCCTTCTTTGCCACCACGGCACCCATGGGCACGCCGTCGGCAATGCCCTTGGCAAGGCTCATGATGTCAGGCTCCACGCCATAGGTTTGGAATGCAAACGGCTTGCCGGAGCGGAAGATGCCGCACTGGACCTCGTCGGCGATAAGCACGGCGCCCACTTCGTGTGCCAGGTCGCGCGCCGCCGCCATAAACTCCTCGGTCATGGGGTGCACGCCACTCTCACCTTGGATCGGCTCGAGCATCACGGCGCAAATTTCACTGCCCAGCTGCTTAAAGATCGCACGCAGTTCATCGACATCGTTGGGCGTGCAGGCCACAAAGCCACCCGGCAGTGGGCGGAAGCTGTCCTGCAGCCAATCCTGCATGGTGGCGGCAATGGTCTCGAGCGTACGGCCGTGGAACCCGCCGCGCATGCACACGATGGTGTTGCCGCCATTACCGGCACGCTTGGCGTACAGGCGCGCGAGCTTCATCGAGCCCTCGTTGGCCTCGGCACCGGAGTTGGCAAAGAACGTCTCCCACACCTGCTCGCCCGCAGCCGGAACGCCAAGCGCCGCCGCCGTAGTCTCGTCGCCGGCGGCAATCGCGTCGGCAAGCACGCACGCGCCATCCACATCGTCGTTAGCGAGCTTGGACAGTAGCGCCGCGACCTGGCCACGCTGCTCGATGTAGAAATAGTTGGAGACATGCAAGAGCTTTTTGGTCTGCGTCTCGAGCGCCGACAGCACTGCCGCATTGCCGTGGCCTAGGCTGCATACGCCAATACCTGCAAGAAAATCGAGATACTCACGGCCATCGTCACCGATGAGCTTCATACCGTGACCCTCGACAAATTCGACCGGAGAGCGACCAAAGGTGTGCATAACATAATGGGATTCGAGCGATTGTTGTGCTGCAAGTGACATGAGATACCTTTCGTTAAGCGCCAGGCAGCGCGGACTGCGGGCGTAATGGTGTGGCGATTTCGAGCCGGCTAGACCGTCTGAAGCTTCTCGACCTCGTCGAGGTTCTCGGTCAGGCGCGCCGCAAAGGTCGAAAGCGGGTGCGGGTGCGTATCGAACTCGTAGGCCGTTTCGGTGGAATGGATCACGGTGCCGACGCCGGCATCGGTCAGCAGCTCAAGCAGCAGCGAATGCGGCGTGGTACCGTTAATGATGTGGGCGCGGAATACGCCACCGGCAAGCGCATCGACGGCCGCGCGCAGCTTGGGAATCATGCCCTTATCGACCTCCCCGCCATAGAGCATCTCGTTAACCTCGTCGATCGTCAGGTTGGAGATGAGCGAGTCCTTGTCGCTAAAGTCCTTGTACAGGCCGTCGACGTCAGTCAAAAAGATCGCCTTATGCGCGTGGAGCGCCGCGGCAACGGCACCGGTGTCGGCGTTGATGTTGAAGAAGCCGCCGTCCTCCCCCGCCGCGACGGTAGCGATGACGGGGATGTACTCGCTATCGAGCAAGCGCTCGATATAGTCGGTGTTAACGTGCGTCACTTTGCCCACGCGACCGAGTTCGGGGTCGAGCGACTCGGCGATGAGCGTGCCGGCATCGCTGCCCGACACGCCTACGGCCAAATTGCCGTGGTGGTTGATGGCAGCGACCAGCTCCTGGTTAACCTTGCCGCCCAGCACCTCGCGCACGATATCCATGGTCGCCGGCGTGGTCACGCGCTGGCCGTTCTTAAATTCGACGGGAATATCGTAATGGCTCAGTGCCTCGTTGATGGCCTTGCCGCCGCCATGCACGATGACGGGGCGCATGCCGATGATCTTGAGCAAAACAATGTCGCTCATCACGTCGCGGCGCAGTTGCTCGTCAACCATGGCGGCTCCGCCATATTTGATAACGACCGTCTTGCCGGTCAGGTTTTTAATCCACGGCAGCGCTTCGAACAGCAGCTGCGCGGTTGCTTCGTTGGATTCGCTCGAACGACAATCACGTGCGAATTTCATAATCTGCCTCGTCTTTCGTATCGTTATCACGCCGTGCTTCGCTGTCCGCAATGCGGCAAGATGCGCAGCGTGCCTGGAATCTAGGAACGGTAGTCGCCGTTGATGGAGATGTACTCGTGCGTGAGGTCGCAGGTCCACACGGTCGTTGCCGCGTCGCCTGCGCCCAGGTCGGCCGAGATCACGATCTCGGACGCCTCAAAACGTCGCAGAGCCTCGTCCTCGTCAAAGGGAACAGTCAGACCGTCGCGACAGACAGGCATACCCATCATGTCGATGGAAACGTCTTCCTGATTAAACTTCACGCCGCACTTGCCGAGCGCCATGGCAACGCGGCCCCAGTTGCAGTCGTGACCGGCGATGCAGGTCTTGACGAGCGGCGAGTTGGCGACGGCACGGGCGGCGATATCGGCTTCCTCGTCGTTGGCGGCGCCGGTAACGTTAACCGTCACGAGCTTTGACGCACCCTCGCCATCGGCCGCGATGTTGCGCGCCAAGATCTCGCACACCTCGTGCACGGCAAAGGCCAGTTCGTCAAAAGCGTCAGTGCCCTCGACGATGGCCTCGGTATCTGCGGCAGCAGCGCCAGAAGCAAGCATGATACAGGTGTCGTTGGTCGAGGTATCGGAATCGACCGTTACCTTGTTGAAGGTCTGTTTGACGGTGGAGAGCAACAGGGCATGGAGCGCCTCCGGCTCGACGGGGGCATCGGTAGTGATGACCGCGATCATGGTTGCCATGTTGGGCATGATCATGCCCGAGCCCTTGCACATACCGCCCACCGTATAGGCATTGCCTGCGTGCCCCGCGGCCTCGCTGCGGTAACACACGGCATGCTCCTTGGAGTGCGTGTCGGTCGTCATGATAGCGCGGGCGGCATCGGCGCCACCGTGGGCGGAGAGCGCCTCGTAGGCGGCAGGAACGGCAGTCTCAAACGTGTCAATCGGCAGAATCTGACCAATTACGCCCGTGGAGGCGACCAGAATCTGCTGGGGCTCGCAGCCGATGACCTGCGAGGCGATGTTGCAGGTCTCGCGCGCGCAGGCAAGACCGGTCTCACCCGTGGCGGCGTTGGCGTTGCCAGAGTTGACCGAAATGCCGGCAATGACGCCGTAGCCCTTGTCGGCGCCGCCCAGGTTGGCACGGCTCACCCGCACGGGCGCCGCACAAAAGCGGTTAGTCGTAAACACGCCGGCCCCGGGACAGGGTTTATCGGGCACGACGAGCGCGTAATCCAGGCGCTCGGGATTCTTGCGGAATCCGGCATGGATTCCCGCCGCCTTAAAGCCGGCTGCCGCCGTTACGCCGCCCTCTACGGCACGAATTTTGATATCGAACTGCTCAGCATTCATCGTCTTTATGACTCCTTATATCAAACAAAAAATGGGCATCGGTTGGTGCGCCATGCCAGCCACAATCATGAGACCAGCTTAAGAGTGGCGCCCCACTCGATGCCCGACTACCAAATCGCTAACAATCGAATGTGCTACACCGGGCACGCCACTGTGGGCAAGCCTCGTCGCTCGTCAAAACCAAAGACGATATTGGCGCACTGGACCGCCTGGCCTGCTGCGCCCTTGCACAGATTGTCGATGGCGCCCGTAGCCACCAGAACGCCCGCGCGCTTGTTGAGCGCGAGACCGATCTGGGCGGCGTTGGTGCCGACGACCGAAGCCGTCTTGGGCTGCTGGCCGGCATCGAGTACGCGCACAAAAGTGCGGCCGGCGTAGAACTGCTTGTAATGGTCGACAACGTCCTCAAGGGTCAAGGTGTCGATAGCCTGCGGCATAAGCGGCATCGTCACCGTAGAGAGCAGACCGCGCTTGAGCGGTGCCAGGTGCGGGGTAAAGACGACGCGATCGGTTAAGCCCAAGATCTGCTCGATTTCGGGCGTGTGACGATGCTTGCCCACGCCATAGGCCTCCAGGTTTTCGTCCGCGCTGCAAAAATGCGTGCGGGCGTTGCAGGACTTACCGGCACCCGTTACACCGCTGATAGCATCAACGATCACGGGACCGCCCTGGGCAACCCAGCCGGCGCGCACGGCAGGCGCAGCGGCAAGGCTCGTTGCGGTGGGATAGCAACCGGCGCAGGCGACCAGCACGGGCTTGCCGTCGGCGTGGTCGGATGCAGCAGTCTCCAAATCCTGGCAAAACAGCTCGGGCAGACCAAAGGCGCGGCTCTTGAGTAGCTCGGGGCTCGTGTGCTCGGCGGCATACCAGGCCGCAAAGGTGGCCGGATCGCTCAGGCGATAGTCGGCCGAGAGGTCAATGCAGGAGACCCCCGCGGCAAGCAGGGCGGGCACCTGTGCCATGGCAGCCGTGTGCGGCACGGCCAAAAAGACCGTATCGCAGTTCTTGAGCTCGGGGGCATCATGCGTCGTGAAGACAAGATCGCTTACGCCGGCGAAGCTCGGGTACACCGCAGACAACGGCTGGCCGGCATCGGCGTTGGACGTAATGGCAGCAAGTTCAAACTCGGGATGACCGAGGACGAGGCGAATGAGCTCGGCACCGGCATATCCAGCCGCACCGACGATTCCAACCTTTAATGACATATCAGACTCCTTGTCTGCAGTTATGCACCAATGCGCATCCCGCAGCCGTCGTTATGAAGTGGGTTGAAACTTTAGCACCAAAAGATGCATATATACGCAAATCTTTTACATATTCATGCATTGAAACAGTCCCGACACATTCACTCGAAGGAATTGACAAATGAATACGGGCCCCACATTGCCCAATGCACCTTACGGTGACGTTGCAATGTGGGGCCCGCTACATGCGAGAATTTGAATTGTCGAAGCTTGCTGAGAGACTCGTTTAGAGCTCGACCGGCACCCATTCGTCATGGTTGCAGATAAAGGCCTCGGGTTCCTCCACGCTAAAGAAGACGAGCGTGGGATCGTCTGCGCCCTCGTAGTGCTCGCCTAGGCGCTCCAGGTGCTTCCAGCCTGCCTCGCGCATATCGGGAGCGGCTTGGTCATCCAGACCCGCACGCCCGCGCAAGATGAGCCAACCATGGCCCGGCCACCAACTCGTGGCCTCAAAGCGTTGATTTTGCAGCAGCTCTTGCCACACGTCTTTGGTGCGCGCCGTTACAAACCACAGCTTGCCATCCTGGATCTGCGCAAACGAAAACGGACGCACATGCGGCTGTCCGTCAACGCTCGTCGCCAAATACCATGCCGGCACCGACGTCAGATACTCCAACACCGTATTCAATCCGTCCATGTGTCCTCCTGGCACTAGTCTTTTTGGGTCGGGGCTGTTTTAGCTACCCTAGGGCTAAAGCTCCAGGCGCTCCTCGCTGCCGTCGATATCACAGAAACGGGCGGCGATATTTCGCACCGAGAAAAACGCAAGGCGACCGTCGTTGGCACTATCGTGTTGCTCGCCGATGCCCACCATGTGCTTAAAGCCGGCTTGGCGCACCCGGTCGCTCACGACCGCGTCGTCCTCGAGCGCGGCCTCGCCAGTTAACACGATCCAGCACTCCCCCGGCTTCCAGCCCGAGAGCTCAAACTTGGGATTCGCGCTCAACTCCGCCCACACGTCCTTATCGCGCGAGGTGCAAAACCACAGCTTGCCATCATCGACCATGGCAAACGAGAACGGCCTCACGCGCGGCTGATGTCCGTCCGTCACGTCGATCGTGGCAAGATACCACGCCGGAATACGCCTAAGATACGAACAGGCGCGCTCGAGCTGCGCCGTGCGATCGTTGTCGGTCATAGGGACCCCTTTCCTGCGCTCGAATCGCGCCTAAACAAGTTGAAGATTGATGACAATGACGCAGATGAGCAGCAACGCCGTCACCACCGCCGCCAACGCGTCGCCGCGGCCAAATGCAAGCGCATGCAGACGTGTGCGGCCCTGCTCGCCATGATAGCAACGGGCATCCATGGCGGCAGACAGCGTTTCGGCATGACGGAACACGCCCGTGAACAGCGGAATCGCCACACTGCCGAGCATACGCACGCCGCCGAGCGGGCCTCCCGTCACGCGCGCACCGCGGCTCGCCTGCGCATCGGCCGTCTGCTTCATCTCGGTGGCAAACTGCGGCATAAAGCGTAGCGCGATACCCATGATCATGCCGAGCTCGTGCGCAGGAAGTCCCACACGCGCAAACGGCGCGAGCAGGCGCTCAAAGCCCGCGGTGAGGTCGAGCGTCGGTGTGGTGAGCGTGATAGCGCTCATACCGGCCATCATCAAGGTCAGGCGGCACGCCATAAAGGCGGCGGAATGCAGCGAGCCCTCGCTTATCTGCAAAAAGCCGAGCTGCCACAGAATGCGCCCGCTCTGGTCGGAAAACAGGTTGAGCACCGCGACCACCACGACGATCGCCAGCAGCGGCGCCATCGATGACAGGACACGGCGAAGCGGCACCCGGGACACGGCATAGATCAGGACAACGAAGATTGCGACCGGGACCAGTCCGCGGAAGCTACTGACCGTGAGCGTCGTGATCAGAAACACAAAGCCCAAGAGCAACTTGGTTCGCGGGTCCAGGCGGTGGATTGTACTATCGCCGGGATAGTAGCTGCCAAACGAAAACGCCTCCATTAGCAGCCCTCCTCTCGCGCGACCGTCTTGGATTCGGCCTCGTCCGAAACGTTAGAAGAACCGTCTGAGCAACCGATCAGCAAATCTGCCAACTCGTCGGCCAACGACTCAACCGTATAGAGGCCGTCCAAGCGTAGCGGCACGTCTGCCCTCGCAAGCGCCAGCGCCATGCGCTGGGCAGCGGGAACACCCAAGCCGATCGACTTGAGCTCGTCGGCATACGCAAAAACCTGAGCGGGCGTACCCTCGGCAAACACCGTGCCCTCGTTCATCACGACAATACGGTCGCAGCAATTGGCAAGGTCATCCATACTGTGTGAGACCATGACGACGGTCAGGCCATCGCGGTGAAGTCGATCGATGAGCCCCAGGAAATCACTGCGCGCCGCCGGATCGAGTCCCGCCATGGGCTCATCGAGCACCAGGACTTCGGGCTCCATGGCGAGCACGCCGGCGAATGCCACGCGCCGTTGCTGCCCGCCCGAAAGTTCAAAGGGGCTCTTGTCGCCTACCGTGGCCAGATCGAGGCCTACGCGCGCGAGCGATGACGCAACGCGGCGGGCAACCTCGGTCTGTGACAAGCCAAGGTTATGCGGACCAAATGCCACGTCCTGTGCCACGGTCTCGGCAAACAGCTGACGCTCTGGATACTGAAACACCACGCCGACCTTTGCCTTAACCGCGGCGGCATCTTTCTTGTTTACCAGGTCGAGCCCCAGCGCATAAACAGAACCCTCCTGGGGACGAATCAGACCGTTGAGATGCTGAACCAGCGTCGATTTACCCGAACCGGTATGGCCCGCAAGGCCCAGGAACTCGCCACGACACACCGTTAGCGACACATCACGCAACGCCCAAGGGCTGCTAGGGTCGTTGCCCCAGAGGGTCTGCTTGTTCGATGCGCCCTCGGCGGCTGAACGCTTGTGCCAACGGCGACGCTCGCGGGCGCTCAGCGAATAGCTATACGAAAGGTGCGAAATCTCGATGACGGGCTCTGACGCGTTGTCCTCATTGTCTGCCGGAACAGCGCCGTCAGCGATTTCCGACTGGGATGCGGAAGACTGCCCCGCGGTGCCCGCCTCACTTCGCTCGGTATAGGCCTGCGCAACCTCGGCAACCATATCCGCCTCGCGCACCTGCGCGTGAACGGGCACGCCCTTCGCACGAAGCGCCCTGCCAAGACAGCACGATGCCGGCATATCCAGGTTCAGCCGCGCGAGTTCGTCCGCCTGCGTCAAGATTTCATCGGGCGTGCCCAACATGGCAACGCGCCCCGCCCGAAACACCGCGACTCGATCGGCCTCGGCGGCCTCTTCCATAAAGTGCGTAATCATCACGATGGTCATGCCGCGTTCGTGCAACGCGTGACAGGCCTTCATAAGGCCCTTGCGCCCGCGCGGATCGAGCATTGAGGACGCCTCGTCCAAAACGAGCACGCGCGGCTCCATGGCGAGCACGCCGGCAAGCGCCACGCGCTGCTTTTGTCCGCCCGAGAGAGCGTGGGTCTCGTGGCGCTCAAAGCCCACCAGGCCCACGGCCTTCAGCGCCTCGCGCACGCGCTGCGCGATCTGGGCCGATTCGACCCCTAAGTTCTCGGGACCAAACGCAACGTCGTCCTCGACAAGCGTCGCCACAAGCTGGTCGTCGGGATTCTGGAACACCATGCCCGCAGTCGAGCGGATATCGTAGACCAGCTCGGGATCGGACGCGTCCATGCCGTTGACACACACCGTTCCCGCATCGGGCTGCAGCAGCGCGTTCAAATGCTTGGCAAACGTCGACTTGCCCGACCCATTGCCGCCGAGGATGCAGAAAAACTCCCCCTCCTCGATGTTCAGATCGATGCCATCGAGCGCCAGTGTAGCACCGTCATAGCTAAAGGAAACGCCCCGACACTCAATCATGCGCGGCCTTTGACCTGGTCCTTTTTAGGCGTGATGAGGTTGGAGACTGCTTTATACACCACCAGCGTCAACACCGAGTTAAGCACGGTCTTGATAAGGTTGAACGGCAGGACGGCGGGAATCATGAGCGGGGCGATCACATCGACCGAGCCATACCAGAACCATACGCCAATAGTAAGGTTTGCGACCATAGACAGCGCCGTAGCGGCAATGACGCCGAGCACCAGGCCAATCACGGCACCCTTATAGGTGTGCATCTTCTGATAGACGATAGCCGCGGGCAGAATGTAGCCCAGCGTGGCAACCAGATTCATAAGCGCGCCGACCCAGTCACCCGTAGTGAGTGCATGGATAACGATCGCCATGGCGGCAACAGCAGTACCGGCACCGGGACCATACGCAAACCCGCACACCATCGCCGGCACCAGCGACGGGTCATACGTCAAAAACGGCGCCGAGGGAAGGATGGGTAGCTGCACATACATAAACAGGGCGCCCAAGGCGCACATCAGCGCCATGGTAACGAGCTGTTTGGTGCTCCACCTATTCGTGTTCTCAAAATGGATATGCTGCGACTGTTCAGACATAAGATCACCTGCCTCTTTCATCCGGACTCTAACCGTTGGTACTGGGATCTCACCAGTTCAGCCGGCATGCGAACCAACACACGCTCGGGTCGCGGACTCATCGGCTCAGTCGCAGGCGTCTCGCCTGCACCACGGCGCCCCTTTGGCACCGCCCGATTTACCGCCAGTGGGGAATTTCACCCCGCCCTGAAACAGCAATTGCAAGTGTAGCACCAGTAGGCTTTCGCGCAAGTATGCCATGGGTAATTTATGGCGGGGACCAGTTACCGCAACAACCACGTTCCCCACCCGTCCCAAAGTAACGCGCCTTTCGCGGCAAAGCCGCGAAACAGCGACCGGGACACGTATCCCCATCAGCCACGATCTCCGCCCACGCCGACCTCAAGGCCGTAAACGCAGGGGATCCGGGGGCGTGACGGGGCTTCTCTCCGGAACATTCCGCACTGATATCTTCTGTATTGAAGACGTCGATGGCGCATCCATATACCATTGGCGTCGACACCATCAGATGCGGACCGCGCGGTGACCCCACATTCCGCTGGCGCCCATGGGGCTGCCCTCGTTTCCTGACATGTCCCGCGCGGCCCGCGGCGA
>CAJLAV010000065.1:0-10542 GCA_905204735.1 uncultured Collinsella sp.
CCGGTGCGGGCCTGCCGTTCTTTAGCGGCTCGGATGCCTCTCAGCAAAAGGGGAGCGGCACCGATACGCTCAAGCAGTTCGCCACCAACCTCACTCAAAAGGCGCGCGACGGCGAGCTCGATCCCGTGATTGGCCGCGAAAAGGAAGTCCAGCGCATGATGGAGATCCTTTCGCGCCGCACCAAGAACAACCCGCTTATCCTGGGTGACCCCGGCGTGGGCAAGACGGCCATCGTCGAGGGCCTGGCTCAGCAGATTGCAGCCGGCAACGTGCCCGAGAACCTCATGAACCAGAATATCTGGACGCTCGACCTGCCGGGCCTCGTTGCGGGCGCCAAGTATCGCGGTGAGTTCGAGGAGCGCCTCAAGAACGTGATCCAGGAGGCTACCGAAGCTGACGACGTCATCCTGTTTATTGACGAGATGCACACCATCATCGGTGCCGGTTCTGCCGAGGGTTCTATCGACGCGAGCTCTATGCTCAAGCCCGTGCTCGCGCGCGGTGCTTTCCAGATCATCGGTGCCACCACGGCCGAGGAATTCCGCAAGTACCTCACCAAGGACCCGGCCTTCGAGCGTCGCTTCCAGACCATCGATGTCGAGGAGCCGAGCGTCGAGGACACGGTCAAGATCCTGACCGCGCTCAAGCCGCGCTACGAGGAGCACCACCATGTGCGCTACACGCAGGGCGCTATCGAGGCTGCCGCGAACCTTTCCAACCGCTACATCCAGGATCGCTTCCTGCCCGATAAGGCCATCGACCTCATCGACGAGGCCGGTGCCCGCGCTCGCATCGCCGCGAATCGTGCGCCCGAGCCGGTGCGCGAGGCCGAGCATCGCATAGAGGAGCTCAAGGCCGCCGCGCAGGAGGCCACCGAGAGCGACGACATGAACAAGGCCGCCGAGATCACCGAGCAGCAGAAGGCCGCCGAGATTGAGCTCGCCGAGGCCAAGGCCGCCTGGACCGCCGAGCTCGACGCCAGCCCGCTCACCATCGACGTGAGTCAGATTGCCGACATCGTGTCCGTGACCTCTGGCGTGCCGGTTTCCTCGCTCACCGAGAGCGAGAGCCGTCGCCTGCTGCAGACCGAAAGCGTGCTCAAGACCCGCATTATCGGCCAGGACGAGGCCGTCGAGGCCGTCGCCAAGGCCGTGCGCCGCAGCCGCTCGCCGCTCAAGGACCCGCGTCGTCCCGGTGGTAGCTTTATCTTCCTGGGTCCCACCGGCACAGGCAAGACCGAGCTCGCCAAGACGCTCGCCGAGTACCTCTTTGGCAGTAAGGACGCGCTCATCAGCTTCGACATGTCGGAGTTCGGCAGCGAGTTCGAGGTCTCCAAGCTTATCGGTAGCCCTCCGGGTTACGTGGGCCACGACGAGGGCGGTCAGCTTACCAAGGCCGTTCGTCGTCACCCGTACTCGGTCGTGCTGTTCGACGAGATCGAGAAGGCGCACCCCGACATCTTCAACATTTTGTTGCAGGTGCTGGAGGAGGGTCGCCTGACTGATAGCCAGGGCAAGACGGTCGACTTCCGCAATACCGTGATCATCATGACGTCCAACGTGGGCGCCCGCGAGATCGCGCAGGATGCGAGCGTTGGCTTTGGCACCACCGGCGAGCAGGGCCTCACCTCGAGTGAGATCAAGGGCCGTGCGATGGGCGAGCTCAAGCGCCTGTTCCGCCCCGAGCTGCTCAACCGTATCGACGACATTGTGGTGTTCCAGAAGCTCTCGGGCGAGAACCTGACCAAGATCGCGCACCTGCTGGTGGACGACCTGCGTCAGCGCCTGATTGCCAACGGCATGAACATCAAGCTCACCGATGCGGTCTATGACAAGATCGTGGCCGAGGGCACCGACCTCACCAACGGTGCGCGTCCGCTGCGCCGCGCCATTCAAAAGCTCATCGAGGACCCGCTGTCCGAGGAGCTTCTGGCCGGCGAGTGGGGCGAGGGCGATACCGTCCTGTGCGACGTGGCCGATGGCAAGTTTGTCTTTAGCCACGGCACGGGCGAGATCCCGGCACCGCGTCCGGCGGGCACGCTCGGTGGCGATACCGTCCCGGCGGCACCGCACATCGGCAACGCCTCGCCCGTGAGCGGCGGCGTGACCTCGGGCCCCGGCGGCATGATGCAAGCCGGTTCCGGCGCGCTGTAGGGCGTGGCGACAATTTGATACGCGCAATCGAGGCGCTCCGGAAAGGGCGCCTCGATTTGTAGAGCTGCGGAAGTTGTGACCGTTGCGCTATACGGTCCACCGTTAGCCGATGATGCGAGGGCGCTCGGCGTTTTCGACTGGTTTATGCACGCAAAGTCTGGGAATATACAAGTCGCATGTCTTACTGTCTAACCAGTTGCGCCAAGGAGGCACCATGGACTACAAGATTACCGGCTACGAGCCCGCCCAGCTGTTCCATTTCTTTGAGGAGGTCAGCGCGATCCCCCGTGGGTCTGGCAACGAGAAGGGCATCAGCGATTTCCTGGTCGCGTTTGCCAAGGAGCGCGGTCTCGATGTGTATCAGGACGAGGTCTACAACGTCATCATTCGCAAGCCCGCATCTGCCGGCGCCGAGAATGCCCCGACCGTGATGCTGCAGGGCCACATCGACATGGTGTGCGACAAGCTGGGCTCCGTTGAGCACGACTTTACGACTGATGGTATCGACCTGGTCGTCAAGGACGGCGTCCTCACCGCTAACGGCACCACCCTGGGCGCCGACAACGGCATTGCCGTCGCTCTGATGCTCACTGTTCTCAATGACGATTCGATCGTTCACCCCGCCCTCGAGTGCGTGTTCACCACCGACGAGGAGACTGGCCTGGTCGGCGCCGAGACGCTCGACAAGTCCCAGATTAGCGCCCGCACCATGATTAACCTTGACTCCGAGGAAGAGGGCGTTGCCACCGTCAGCTGCGCCGGCGGCGTCGTCGTTACCTACACCTGCCCGATCGCGCGCGAGCATAAGACCGGTAGTACCCTCACGCTCGACATCTCCGGCCTGCTGGGCGGTCACTCCGGCAGCGATATCCACCTGGAGCGCGGCAACGGCAACCTCATCATGGCCCGCATCATCGACCGCCTGATGGTCGCCGGCGAGCCCGCCATCGTTAGCTTTAACGGCGGCACCAAGGACAACGCCATCAACCGTGAGTGCAAAGCTGTTCTGGTCTACGCCGACCACGCTGCCGCCGAGGCCGCGGCCCAGATCGCAAAGGGCATCATCGCCGACGTCACTGCCGAGCTCGAGGTCTTCGACCCCGGCTTTACCTGCACCGTCGAGATTGCCGACGACGCCGAGGTCGAGGCCATGGACCAGAAGTCCGCGCTTGCCCTCATCCGCGCCCTGCGTCTTGCCCCTAACGGCGTGATTCGCCGCAACGTCGCCACCGACGGCTCCGTCGAGGTTTCCTCCAACATCGGTGTGGTTGCCACCTCTGACGACCAGGTCAAGATTATGCTGTCCCCGCGCTCCTCGATCACCTCGCTGCAGAACGAGTTCAAGGACCGCCTGCAGACGCTCGCCGATGTCCTGGGCTTCGACGCCAAGTTTGAGTTCGAGTATCCCGGCTGGAGCTATGCCGAGCATTCGCCGGTCCGCGACGTCTTTGTCGAGAGCTATCGCGAACTCTTTGGCTCCGAGCTGCGCATCGAGTCCATTCACGCCGGCCTTGAGTGCGGCCTGTTTGCCGAGGCCCTGCACGGCCTGGACGCCATCGCCGTGGGCCCGACGCTCTCCGATGTCCACACTCCGGACGAGAGCATGGAGCTTGCTTCTGCCGAGCGCTTCTACGAGCTGCTCATCGACGTCCTCAAGCGCCTCGCTGCGTAAAGGTTGCGCTAGCAGCAGTTCGAGCCACGTGCTAGCGGATTGCAAATGACATTACGAGAGGGGACATCCGGGCTTTTGCGACGGGTGTCCCCTCTCTTTTGTTTGATAATTGCGAAATTAAGGCCACCTAGTCCATTTCTGCCTTGATGAGGTCGAGGGTGCGCTGGCAGTTTTCGCGGACGGGGCCGAGCATATGCTCGCGCAGGTCCGCCATGCCGGGCAGATCGGCGTATTCGTCCATGACCTCTTCCATGCAAATGGGCACTTCGTAGGCGAGGTCCATCATGGTCGCAAAGCAAAACTTCTCGGATAGCCCGGCATCGGTAAGCGCCGCCTCCAGCACGGGGTCGCCCATACCGTGGTATCGGCGGATAGCGCCTGGACCGATGCGCCCCACACGGTTTTCGCCGCCAACGCTCATGGCGAGGCGCGCTTTTCGCCGCATACGTTCGTATGCCAGCCCAGATGCAACGTCATACATACGGGCCATCATAGCTGTGCCGCCGTTTCCAAGAAGCAGGGAATAGTTCTTCGCATGCGCGTCCGGTGCGCCGATGATGGCGTTAAAGAAAAGTATCTGCGTAAACAGATACAGGTTAAGTTGATGATGGCTCGTATTGACGAGGAGTTCCTGAATATCGCGTGCGGTCGGGCCGCCGTCCGCCGTGTACTTTTGGGCGGGCATCACCCCAAGTGCCTGACAGAGGTCTTCTTGATGTAGGCGCCTGATCGTTCCGTCTTTGACTTTCACGCGGTCATAGCGCTCAACAATGAGGGCAGGTTCGTCCTCAAACATACGATATTCGACGTTTGCCGTTGCGATGCCGACGCGCTGGGCGCTTTTCATGCAGACAAACTCATTGAGAGCCTCGAGTTTAAATCCGATAACGCCATTTTTGAAAATATGCGTCGTGGGCGAGGAGCCCATGCATTCGCACCAGCGGCCGTTTATGAACGCGAGCGCGAACTTGCCCTGGTTGCCTCCAAGTGACCAACTTTCATCTAGACCCATCCACGATGCATCGCGGTCATCTCTGATCGACTTGAGACGAAGAGCAATTTCGTGGTTGTCTATAGGGCGGTATTCGCCAGCGCGATGCAGGACGGCGTCGGTATCTTCTTCGGCACAAAACTGCACGCCGCCCGGACAGTCGAGTCCGATATGGCTGAGCAACGCAACGGGATTGTTGGGCCTAACGTCGAATTCGGCGGCAATCGCTTTTCGTTGGTCCTCGCTGTCGGGTAGAAGGCCAAACAGGTACGGATTCATGATCTGTTGTCCGTATGTGCGATTCGATACGGGTATGTTGGTCGATAGGGCTGGCCCGTCATAGTCATGATCGTAGGTAAAGCTGATAAGACCGTTCTCATCTTGCGTGAGCGTTCCAGCAGGCACGCCGCAAATAATGGTCCGAAGTGATGTTCTGGCCATTGGCTATTTCCCTTCGGGCATGGTTTGGCTAGATGCGTTTGTGGCAATCGAGACTCCGAGATTGGACATGGCGAAATCGGCGAAGACCTCGTCGTAGAGTGCGGATGTAAAGGGGGCATCTGCAAGAGCCGGAATGGTTGTGCTGCGACGGTTGCGATGATGAAGACGTTGGGCGTGATGGCGTCTGGAGGTGCTGCAAGGTTGATCAGCGTGCGGGGCGTCGACTGGTTGCTCATTTTTCGTTTCGCCTATATCCCCTTGAGCGGCGAGCGCCAGTCCAAGAGCACCGAAAACTGCCAGCAGCTTGTCGAGCCGAATGCCCGTGGCATCTCCCAGCTCGAGCGATGCGAGCAGGCGTTCCGAAACACCGGCTTTTTTAGCGAGGGCAGCACGGGTGATCCCCTGCGCCTCGCGCGCCTGACGCACGTAGATGCCGGCTTGGCGCGGCGTGGTGATGGGAAGGGTATCCATGGCAATCTCCTAACGTGCAGACTTTTGCATCCTAGTATGACATGCAAAAGTCTGCATGAAAAGGCTCATGCAAAACTCTGCATGAGGCCTCATGCGGACGTTTAGTTTTGAAGGGTGTTTTACAGCACCAAAAAACCCAAGTGTTCCAGCAGGATCTTGAGGCCGATAAGGATGAGCACGACGCCACCCACGATGGTGGCGGGTTTTTCGTAGCGCGCGCCAAAGGTGTGGCCGATCGCTACGCCGGCGACGGAGAAGATAAACGTTGTGACGCCGATAAGCGATACAGCGGGCACGATGTCAACCGAGAGCGCGGCGAACGAGATGCCCACGGCCAGGGCGTCGATTGAGGTGGCGATGGCGAGGATCAGGTACTCGCCCAGTTCAATCTTCTCGGCATCCTTGCCGTCGCCTTCATCCTCGTCCTCGGTAAAGGCCTCCCACAGCATTTTGCCGCCGATGAAGGCGAGCAGGATAAAGGCGATCCAGTGGTCGATGGGGCCGATGATGCTCATGAATTGACTGCCAAGCGCCCATCCGATCACGGGCATGCCTGCCTGGAAGCCGCCAAAGAACAGGCCGAGCACTACGGCGACCTTAAGGTTGATCTTCTTCATGCCAAGGCCCTTGCAGATGGATACGGCAAAGGCGTCCATCGAAAGGCCAACGGCGAGCAACACGAGCTCTGCGAGTCCCATAGTCTGGCTCCCTCTCTGCGGGCGGGCCCGCGTGTACCTCTTGGGGGAGTAACAAAAAAGACTCGTGGCGTACGCGTTGCGCGCACAGCCACGAGTCTCGTTCATTAAGGCAAGCCAGGCCGCATCGGCCAGTGTGTTGACTTGCCGCGCCACCGGAGGCGAACCCGATCACGCGACTACTCCCTCATTTATGCGAATCCCGATGCTACCACATAAGCAGCTCATTTGGATTGGGGCTCTCAGCTGTGTTCGCTCATTCTGTAAGCATCGGATTTTGCGGGCGTCACAGGGGCAAACCGTGAGAAACTTATTGACGTTTATGGAGCGTATACGATGGGAGCGATGCCTTGGATAAGAACGAGCTGCAAAAGCGTATGGAACAGGCCATCCGCCTGACTGCCCCCGGTCAGCCGATCCGCACCGCCCTCGACATGATCATTGCCGGTCACCTGGGCGCCCTTATCTGCGTCGGCGACACCGAAAACGTGCTCGCCGCCGGTAACGACGGCTTCCCGCTCAACATTTCGTTTACCTCGAACCGCCTGTTTGAGCTCTCCAAGATGGACGGCGCCATCGTTATCGATGGCGACCTCACCCAGATCCTGCGTGCCAACTTCCACCTCAATCCCGATCCCTCGCTCGCCACGAGTGAGACGGGCATGCGTCACCGTACTGCCGCTCGCATGTCGGTGCTCACCGATGCCATCGTGATCTCGGTTTCGGCTCGTCGCGCCGTCGTCAACGTGTACGTTCACGGCAAGAGTTACGAGATACAGCCCGTCACCACCATCATGAGCTCGGTCAACCAGCTCGTCGCCACGCTTCAGACCACCCGTCAGTCGCTCGACCGCTCCTTGCTGCGCCTGACGGCCCTTGAGCTCGACGACTACGTCACGCTCGCCGACATCACCGGCATCTTCTCGAGCTTCGAGATCATGCAGCAGGCAAAGACCGAGCTTAAGGATTGCATTGTCAAGCTGGGTAACCAGGGTAAGCTCGTGCAGATGCAGCTCGAGCAGCTCGCGGGCTCCAGCATGGATACCGAATACGACTTGATGATCCGCGACTACGCAAGCGATTCCTCTGAGGCCAACGCCGAGAAGATCCGCGCTGAGCTTGCCCGTATGACGCCCAAGGACTTGTCCGACCCGCAGCATGTGGCGGCAGTTCTGGGCTATGACGACCTGGACGAGGACTCCGTCATGACACCGCTGGGCCTGCGCACGCTTTCGCGCGTGTCCGTCGTGCGCGACGGCGTGGCCGAGAAGATCGTCGACGAGTACGGCTCGCTGCAGGAGCTCATGGACGACATCAGCGAGGATCCGGAGCGCCTGGGCGACTTTGGCGTCAACAACCCTGCCATTCTTGCGGACTCGCTGTACCGCATGAAGGGCACCAAACAGGGGAACGCATAATGGCGCCCGTATGCGCCGTGGTCGTTGCCGGCGGCAGCGGCCAGCGCTTTGGAAATCCCGGCGGCAAGCAGCTCGTTAACGTGGCGGGCCGTCCGCTCATGAGCTGGTCCATCCGCGCGTTCGATCGTAGCGACAAGGTCGGCCATATCGTCGTGGTTTGCCCTGCCGAGCGCCGTGCCGAGATGCGCCGCTTGGCTATCGACCCGTTTGACTATGACACGCCCATCAGCTTTGCCGATGCCGGCGATACCCGCCAGGACTCCACCCGTGCCGGCGTGCACGCGGTGCCGGCGGGCTTTGAATACGTCGCCATTCACGATGGCGCTCGTCCGCTCATCACGACCGAGGCCATCGATCATGCGATCGACGTGCTTGTGGGCGACCGCTCGCTCGACGGTGTCGTGTGCGGTCAACCCGCGATCGACACACTCAAGATCGTCGACGGCGATAACATCGTCGAGACGCCGCCGCGTGAGCTTTATTGGGCTGCGCAGACGCCGCAGATCTTTAGCGTCGATGCTATGAAGCGCGCCCACGCTGCAGCCATTGCCGAGGGCTTTATCGGCACCGATGATTCGTCGCTGGTCGAGCGCATGGGTGGGCGCGTCCGCTGCGTCCAGAGCCCGCGCGATAACCTTAAGGTGACGGTGCCCGAGGACTTGCGTCCCGTAACCGCGATTCTGCTTGGCCGTATGGCCGAGGGAGAGGACCTTCCCCATGTTCAGTAACCTGCGCATTGGCCATGGCTACGACGTTCACCGTCTGGTGGAGGGGCGTCGATGTATCATCGGCGGTGTCGACATTCCCTACGAGCGCGGCCTGCTGGGCCACTCGGATGCCGATGTGCTCGCGCACGCCTTGGCCGACGCCATTCTGGGCGCCTGCCGTGGGGGAGACATCGGCAAGCTATTCCCCGATACCGACCCCGCCTATGAGGGTGCCGATTCGATGGTGCTGCTCGCTCGCGTGATGGACTACGCGCGCGAGCTGGGCTTCGAGTTTGTCGATGCCGATTGCACCATTGCCTGCCAGCAGCCTAAGATCACCCCGCACCGCGATGCCATGCGTGCCAACCTTGCCCATGCCCTGGGCGTTGACGTCGAAAACGTGGGCGTCGCCGCCACTACGACCGAAAAGCTCGGTTGGGAAGGCCAGGGCGAGGGAATCGGCGCCTGGGCCGTCTGCCTGCTACAGAAAACCGTTAAGGAGTAACGAATGCGTATCTACAACAGCGCTACCCATAAAAAGGAAGAGTTCCAGCCCATCGAGTCCGGCAAGGTCCGCATGTACGTGTGCGGCCCCACGGTCTACGACAACATCCACATCGGCAATGCCCGCACGTTCATCAGCTTTGACGTGATTCGTCGCTGGCTCATCGCGAGCGGCTACGAGGTCACGTTCGCCCAGAACCTCACCGATGTCGATGACAAGATCATCAAGCGCGCCAACGAGCAGGGCCGCACTGCCGCCGAGGTCGCGACGGAGTTCTCGGACAAGTTCATCGGCGTCATGCGCGCCGCCAACGTGCTCGATCCCGATGTGCGCCCCCGCGCCACCAAGGAGATCGGCCCCATGATCGCCATGATCAAGACGCTCATCGAGCAGGGCCACGCTTACGCAGCCGATAACGGCGATGTGTACTTTGCCGTGCGCAGCGATCCCAACTATGGTCAGGTCTCGGGCCGCAACATCGACGACCTTATGGTTGGCGCGCGCATCGAGGAGAACGAGGACAAGAACGACCCGCTCGACTTTGCCCTGTGGAAGGCCGCCAAGCCCGGCGAGCCCAGCTGGCCGAGCCCCTGGGGCGAGGGCCGTCCCGGTTGGCACACCGAGTGCGCCGCCATGGTGCATCGCTACCTGGGTACTCCGATCGACATCCACGGCGGCGGCTCCGATCTTGCCTTCCCGCATCACGAGAACGAGTGCGCTCAGGCCACCTGCGCTTGGCACCAGGGCTTCTCCAACACCTGGATGCACACGGGCATGCTGCTGGTCGACGGCGAGAAGATGTCCAAGTCGCTTGGTAACTTCTTTACGCTGGCCGAGGTCCTCGAGCAGCACTCCGCTGCCGCCCTGCGTTTGCTGATGCTGCAGACGAGCTATCGCTCACCGCTCGACTTTTCTTGGGAGCGCCTGGAGGGTGCCGAGAACTCGCTCACGCGTATCGCCGGTACGGTCGAGAACCTGCGCTGGGCTGCGAACCACGCGACGTCCGATGCCGATGAGGCAGCATCCGAGGCGTTTGCCGCCAAGGCCGCCGAGACCCGCGCCACATTTAAGGAGTGCATGGACGACGACTTTAACACCGCTGGTGCCATGGGTGCCGTCTTTGGCTTTGTGACCGAGTGCAACCAGTACCTGGAGCAGGCCGGTGACGCTGCCGACAAGGCCGCAGTCCTGGCTGCCGCCGATACGCTGGCCGAGCTGCTCGATACGTTTGGCGTCGAGCTTCCCGAGCCCAAGGTGGAGCTGCCGCTGGGTCTGCTGGGTGTTGCCGCCGGTTTGGTTGCCTATACGGGCGACGACGTGGACGAGGCTGCTGCCAAGATTCTCGAGGCCCGCGCCGAGGCCCGTGCCGCCAAGAACTGGGATCTGGCCGACGCCATCCGCGACCAGCTCAAGGACCTGGGCCTCACCATTGAGGATACCGCCGCCGGCACCCGTATCAAATCTCTCTAATCCCCGCGGGTTTCCCAAG
>CAJLAV010000066.1:0-10355 GCA_905204735.1 uncultured Collinsella sp.
CTCACCAGCGAGCCGGTCGATCCCTGCCGCGACGACTTTAGCGGCTTTGTCTTTAAGATCCAGGCCAACATGGACAAGAACCACCGCGACCGTATCGCCTTTGTGCGCATCTGCTCGGGCAAGTTCGAGCGCGGCATGGACGCCTTCCATATGCAGGGCAACCGCAAGCTCAAGCTGGCCACGGGCACCTCGATGATGGCCGACGACCGCGCCATCGTGGACGAGGCGTACGCGGGCGATATCGTGGGCCTGTTCGACCCGGGCATCTTTAGCATCGGCGATACCGTGTGTTCCGGCAAGCGCCACGTGCAGTACCCGCAGATCCCGACGTTCGCGCCCGAGATGTTCGCCCGCATCACGCAGGTCGATACGCTCAAGCGCAAGCAGTTCGTGAAGGGTATGGAGGAGCTTGCCCAGGAGGGCGCCATCCAGATTTTCCGCGAGCTGGGCGCCGGCATGGAGAGCGTTATCGTCGGCGTGGTCGGCGTGCTGCAGTTCGAGGTGCTCGAGCGCCGTCTGAAGGCCGAGTATCGCGTTGAGGTCCGTCGCCAGCCGTTGCCCTATACCGATATCCGCTGGATCCAGAACGACCCCGACACCATCGATATTCCGAGCCTTTCGCTCACGCGCGATACCCTGCGCGTCGAGGACATGCGCGGCGGCAAGCTGCTGCTGTTCACGAGCCCGTGGAACGTGGATTGGGCGACCGACCACAACCCCGACCTGATCCTGTCGGAGTTTGGCAACGTAACGTTTTAGCGCATCGGCGCGGTAGTCTTGCGGGGCTGCCGCGCCCTTTGCTTGCCTGCCGCCGGCGGAGCGGCTATCATACCCACCGTCGCCTCAAGACCGGGGCGGCCGAGCAGTTCGGTTCCGATATCCTGCTCGTTAAACCTAAAACCAAAGGAGTACATAATGATCAAGAAGGTCATGGAGGACTACAAGGTCCTGTTGCGGAGCATTCCCGCGGCAACGGTTTCGCTGTTTTTCGTGAGTGTCATCATGATGAACCTGCTGGCCAACAAAGAGCTTATCAGCCTGCCGTATCTGGCACTCGATTGCGGCTTTGTGGTGAGCTGGGTTTCGTTTTTGTGCCAGGACATGATCTGCAAGCGCTTTGGCGCCAAGGCATCCATTAAAATCTCTATCCTCGCGCTGCTGGTTAACCTGGCCGTGAGCCTGTGCTTTTGGGCATGCTCGCTCACGCCCGGTATGTGGGGTGCCTACTACGACACCGGCATGATCGAGGTCAACACTGCCCTTAACGCCACCATCGGTGGCACCTGGTACGTGGTGCTGGGCTCTTCGCTGGCAATGCTCGTTTCTGCCGTGGTTAACTCCACGCTCAACCAGTCGCTCGGCCGTATGCTCAAAAAGAATAACTTTGCGAGCTTCGCCTTCCGTTCCTATGTGTCCACGGGCGTTGGCCAGTTTATCGACAACCTGGTCTTTGCCATTGTGGTAAGCCACACGTTCTTTGGTTGGACCTGGGTACAGGTTCTTATGTGCTCGCTGACCGGCGCTGTTGCCGAGCTGCTGTGCGAGGTCTTCCTGAGCCCCGTGGGCTACAAGGTCGTGCGCGGCTGGGAGCGCGAGAATGTGGGCTCCGAGTACCTCGAGCGCCACGCAACCGCCTAAGGAGCAAGTATGCGGGTTTTGATCACGGGCGCTTCGGGTGGTATCGGAGCCGCGTGCGTGCAGCGCTTTTTGGACGAGGGCCACGAGGTCGTGGGCTTTGATCTGCTGCCGGCGGCGATCGAACACGAGCGCTACCGCCATCTGATCGTTGATGTCCGCGAGCCGGACTCGTTTCCAAGCGACCTTGAACCCCAGGTAATCGTGAATGTTGCCGGTACGCAGGATTCGGCCGACGACATCGCCGCCAACCTGTGTGGCACCATCAACGTGACCGAGCGCTACGCCTTTGTGGGAGAGGGGCTTGCCGCCAAGCCGGCGCCGGCTATTAAATCCGTGGTCAATGTGGGGTCGGCGAGCGGGCATACGGGATCGGAGTTTCCCGCCTATGCTGCCAGCAAGGGCGGCATTATCGCCTACACCAAGAACCTTGCAAACCGGCTGGCACCGCAGGCCATCGCCAACAGTGTGGACCCGGGCGGCGTTATCACGCCGCTCAACCGTTGCGTGATGGAAGACGAACACCTGTGGAACCAGATTATGGAGCTCACACCGCTTAAGCGCTGGGCCACCGCCCAAGAGATCGCCGAGTGGATCTACTTTGTGGGCGTGACCAACCGGTTTATGACCGGGCAGAGCCTGCTGATCGATGGCGGCGAGGCCGGCCGCACGCAATTTATTTGGCCCGAGTAGGAAACGCGCCCGATGGAAAGCCGTTTTTGATGTATCGATTTTTAGCCGAGGCAAGTCCAGTTGACGGGGGTCGAGCCGTGCTGTTCGAGTAGCCGATTGGCTGCCGAGAAGGGGCGCGACCCCATAAAGGCGGGGAGTTCTGCCGTGGCACGGTTGGCCGAAAGCGGCGAGGGATGCGTAGAGGCTAGACAGAACTTGTCGGTTGCCTTGCCCGCGCCGGTCGTGGCGAGCTTGCCTTCGACCATCTGCTGGGCAAAGCGGCCCCATGCCAAAAAGACTACCGGCTGGGGCAGCTGGCAGCAGCGTTCGATAACGTAGTCGGTGAGCGTGCTCCAGCCCAGTTTGGCGTGCGAGTTGGCGGCATGCTCGCGCACGGTGAGCGTAGTGTTAAGGAGTAGGACGCCCCGTTGTGCCCATGGGGTTAGGTCTCCCGTGGCGGGAATGGGACAACCCAGATCGGCTTTGAGTTCCTTGTAAATGTTGCGCAGGCTCGGCGGCAACTTGGTTTGCGTCGCGGGGACCGAGAACGACAGCCCCATTGCCTGGTTGGGTCCGTGATAGGGGTCTTGACCCAAGATGACAACCTTGACCTGGTCGGCCGGCGTGTAGGCGAGGGCATTGAGGATGTCGTCTTGTGCCGGGTAGATAGTCTGCTCGGCACGCAAAAGGGCGATGCGCTCGAGCAGCTGGTTCGTAGTGTCACGTACCGGCTGCGGTGCATCGCCCAACCAAGTTGCTATGTTGCGGTCGCGGGTCGCGGCGTCCATGGGGCTCCTTTACGTCAGATGCTCTGTTTGCATCTATTGTAAAGGCGCACCGGTTGCCTTTATGCCACGGCTGTATGAAGAGCGGGGTCTACGAGACGTGCTCGGGCGCTCCTGCCATGCGAGCCTGTCCATGTGCGCGGAGGCGCGGAAGCTCGACGGTTGCCACCATGACGCCGCTGAGGATGAGTGCGGCGCCAAAGAAGGCGATGGGGCTCAGAACCTCGCCGACCAGGAAGAACGAGAAGACGGCGGAGCAGACCGGCTCGAGCGAGAAGGCGAAGCCGGTGGTCTCGGCGGGCACGTGGGGCTGCACGAGCGTTTGGGTGATAAAGCCATAAGCAGAGCAGATGAGTGCGAGTGCGACGACGACCACGACCTCGCTGGGCGTGCTGGGAAGTGTGAAACCGCCAAAGACGCATGCGGCAATGCCCGAGAACAGGCCGCCAAAGCCCAGCTGCCAAACGCCCAGGGACAGCGGATCGACTTCTTCGACAAACCGCTTGGCGACAATGATGTGGCCGGCGTAGACAAAGGCGGAGAGCAGCATGATGAGCGCGCCCGGGTTCAGGCTGGTGAAGTCGGCGCCCGAGAGCAGCAACATACCGCAGGTGACGATGGCGGTGCCGACGAGCACTTTGCGCTCGGGGGCGCGGCGCAGCAGGGCGGCGTTGGCAAACGGCACGATCACGACCGTCAGGCTCTGCAAAAAGCCGGCAGTGGAGGCGGAGGTGAGGCTGGAGCCCAGGCACATGCAGGTGAGCTCGGTTGCCATGATGGCACCGATGATGGCGGCACGGACCATAAGGTCGCGGTTGATGCGAAACGCGTGCTTGTGGAAGAGCAAAAGGCAGGCTACAAAGGCGATGATGCAGCGTAGCGCGACGATGCTCGTGGCGTTCATGCTGTCCATGCCGATCTTCATGAGGGGATACGAAAAGCCCCATGCGACGGGAACGGAAAATGAGAGCGCGATTGCTTTTTTGCGATCCATGGGACTCCTTTTGTTACAGAACGGTTTCGTAAAAAGGATTCTGCTCCCAGATGTGGATGTAGTAAAGCGAATGTATCTTCAGTATGATTAAGAAATACTAATGTAGGCAGAAAAAGCCCTGGCAAACGTTTTACGGCTGCATTGATGTGGAGGCACGATGGCATCGCGGTATCAGATTGTTTGTATGGTGGTCGACTGCGGCAGCCTTAAAGGCGCGGCGGACGAGCTGGGCTATACGCAAAGTGCGGTGAGCCAGGCCGTCAAGGCGCTCGAGCGCGAGCTGGGTACCACGCTTATCGAGCGCGGAAAGCAGGGCGTTTCGCTTACGCGCGACGGTAAACAATATCTGCCGTACCTGCGCCAGATCGTGACTGCCGAGGCCGAGCTCGAGGGCAAGCGCCAGGAGCTGCTGGGGCTTTCGTCGACCGATATTCGCATTGCGACGTTTACCAACGTGAGTCGTACCGTGTTGCCACGCGTGATCCGCGACTTTGGTGCGCTGCACCCGGGCGTACGCTTTACCCTCAAGCAGGGCGATTACACGCGCAACGCCCAATGGGTGCACGATGGCGTGGTTGATTTTTGTTTTACGGCACGTGGGTTTACCGCGGGGCTCGAGAAGCGCGTGGTCTATCATGACGAGTTGGTGGCGCTGTTGCCTGTCGCGCATCCGCTGGCGGCAAAGGAAAAGGTGACGCTCGCCGACCTGGCGTCCGAGCCGTTTGTGTTGCTGGATGAGGGCGAACAGAGCCTGGTGCTCGATGCATTCGCGGCGCATGGCCTGTCGCCGCACGTGACGAGCGAGGTCACCGACGACTACACCATCATGGCGATGGTGGAGGAGGGCCTAGGCGTGAGTATGCTCTACCGTCGTACTGTGGAGGGCATGCGTGCCGATATTCGCGTACGTCCCATCGTGCACGCCCCCTCGCGCGACGTAGTGGCGGCCTGGCGCAGCTGGGACACCATGCCCATCGCCACGAGGCGCTTTATCGACTATATGAGCTCGCATATTGTCAATTAATGACTGGCGCGGCGTTGAGTGCGGTGTTTAGCGGGCTGTCGCTTTGGCTTGGGTGACACGATAGGTGCGTGCCGGGTGGCAGAGTAGCACCGCCACGACCATAAAGAACGCCGTGGTGTCCAGGCTGATGGGGTAGACCATCATGATGTTCGCAAAGGTGCGGAAGTGCGGGAACACGCAGAACACCCAATAGAAGCGGATGCCGCAGACGCAGATCATGGTGATGAGGGCGGGCGTGAGCGAGATACCAAAGCCGCGCAGGTAGCCGGACATGTTTTCGTAGAACATGCTAAAGGCGTACGCCGGGAAGATCGAACACACGCGGATATAGCCGATCGAGACGATGTTGGGATCGCTGTTGAACAGCGACAAGATCTCGCGCCCCAGGCCGACAATAACGATGATCGTGGTGAGCGCGACGATACCGCCTTCGACCAGGCAGACCTTGAGCGTTTTGGTGCAGCGGTCGATCTGGCGGGCACCGTGGTTTTGTCCCACAAAGGTGGTGCACGCCTGGCTAAAGCTGTTGAGCAGGTTGTAGCATACGTACTCCAAGCTCATAGCGGCGCTCGATGCCGCCATGACCTCGGTGCCCAGGCTGTTGATGGCGGACTGGATGATGATGTTGGCTACGGCAAAGACGGCGCTTTGGATGCCGGCTGGCAGGCCGATCTTGACGATGCGCTTGAGGGCGAACGGGTCGATAGCCAGGTCGCGTGGGGTGACGCGGACGACGGAGCCGGTCTTGAGCAGGCGGATAAAGAGTGTGGCGGCGCTGACGGTGTAGGCGATGGCGGTGGCGATGGCGACGCCCGCGACACCCCAGTGGAGTACGGGGACAAAGATGAGGTCCAGGCCAATGTTGAGGACGGTGGACACGGCAAGCGCCTGCAGCGGCATGCGGGTGATGCCGACGGAGCGGAAGATCGCAGCCTCAAAGTTGTAGAGCAAGATCGAGGGCATGCTCAGCAAAAAGACGCGCAGGTAGAGCGAAGCGAGCGGCATGGTTTCGGCGGGAACGTTGAGGGCGGCGAGCATGGGCTCGGCAAAGATCTCGCCCAGCGCGATGACGATAAAGCCCACGAGCGCCATTAAAATCGAGGTATGGACGGCGCGTTTGACCATGTTCTGATCGTCGCGGCCGATAGCGTTGGCGATGACCACGTTGGAGCCAAGCGACATGCCAATAAACAGGTTGAGCATAAGGCTGGTAAGCGGAACATTGGAGCCGACCGCCGCCATGGCGAGGGTTCCCTGGTCGCCCGAGAAGTTGCCGATAATGACCGTGGCGATGAGGTTCGACAGCTGCTCCAAGATGCTCGTGGCGGCCACGGGGAAGGCGAACAGGGGAATATTGCGCCACAGCGAGCCGGTGGTCATATCGATGTGCTTAGATGCGGTATCAGCCATACGCTCTCAATCTCTAACATGCTATATCGTGCTTATTTGCGCAGACGATGATACTCCTAATGCAACCAGTCGGCACTTAGGGACGTTCCTTTTCTGTCGGCAGCTGGGGACACTCCTTATCTCTTCTAACTAGTCATTCAAGAACGTCCCCAATGACTAGGCGGGGAAGGCGTGCGACAATGGAGGGCGTTGTGTTGTTCGCGCTAAGGAGTTGCCATGTTGTTGTGTCCCGTTTGCCATGAGCCGCTGGTGGACGACGAGCGTGGTGCTGCATGCGCGGGCGGACACCGGTTTGACCGTGCGCGCGAGGGTTATCTGTACCTACTGCGCTCGTCCAAGAGCGGCGACTCTATGGGTGATCCCAAGTCGCAGGCACGCAGCCGCCGTGACTTTCTGAACCGTGGATACTACGCGCCGTTGCGCGATGCGATGGTTGAACTGGTGCGCAAACAGGTGTCTGGGCGTGCAGCGTCTGCGAACGGCTCCATGACCTTACTCGATATTTGCTGCGGCGAGGGCTATTACACCAGCGCCATGGGCGCAGTGCCGGGCGTGGATGCTTACGGGTTCGACCTGGGCAAAGAGATGGTGCGCCTTGCGGCCAAGCGCGGCGATGCGACCTATTTTGTGGCCAACATGAAGGATATCCCCGTGCCCGATGGCGCCTTCGATATGGTGACCGAGCTCTTTGCTCCCTTTAATGAGCGCGAGTTTGCCCGCGTGCTGGCACCGGAGGGTTCGCTCTACACCGTGGTGCCGGGTGCCCGCCATCTGTTTGGGCTCAAGGAGGTACTCTACGACACGCCGTACCTTAACGACGAGAAGCTGCCGAAGACCACCGAGCTCGAGTTGGTCGGAACGCAGCGGGTGTCTGCGAATATTACGCTTCAGACCCAGGCCGACATCGAGGCGGTGTTCCAGATGACGCCGTACTACTACCGCACGCGCCCCGCCGACAAAGAGCGCCTGGCAAACCTCGATACCCTTCAGACTGACATCGACTTCATCATCGCCGAGTACCGCCACAGCTAACAACCTGCCAAAAAGGGACAGGTTTATTTTGGTAGGTTTTATCTGGGCAAACGTAAAGGGCTGACCGCGGAGATGCGCGATCGGCCCTTTTTAGTTGCTTGGCTGCAGAGGTTATGAGAAGCGAGCGCTTACAGGCGGTCCTTGTTCTCGGCCTTAACGGCGTGTGCCTGCTGGACAAAGAACAGGTCGTACACCACGATGACAAAGGCGCCAAAGTTGATGGCGTCGCCGCCAAACGCGGGAAGCGTGAGCACCGCTTGGGCAAGCGTGGCGACCGCGGCAACAATACCGAGCTTAAACGCGCCGTCCACCTGCGAAGGCTTGTTGGCGCCCTTGATACCGGCGACGCCTGCGGCAAGGTCGACGAGACCCTTGGCGATAAGCACGACCGCTGCGAGCGTGGCGTACGAACCGTACGTGGAATCGAGACCGCCCGTGGCGATACCGACGCCGGCGGTGACGAGGCTGGCGATGCCCAAAACAAAGTAGATGAGAGCAAGGATTTTGAGAGTCTTGCGAGTGAAGCTCATGGCTGGTCCTTTCGATACGAGTACGCCAACTTGGCGCACCCAATGTACTGCACATATGGTGAAGCACATTGTAGTTCAACGGGGCGATGCATGCGTTTGAAAGCGTCTCTTGCCTGTGCGGTCCAACCTTTCAAAAAGGAAAGCTGGGCGTAAGCCAAATCGATGGCAGCGTATGCGCGGCGCTGCGATGATGGGGCCATGGTAAGAGCTAGACCGAAGGAGGAACCATGATGTACGGAGCAGAGCAGGTACGTGAGGCGCGGTCGTTGGGAAGGCGCATGAGTGATTCCGTGATCGCTACTGTGTGCACGGGATTGATGGCGGTGCTTTGTATTGCGATGCTGTGGGCCATGTCGCATGTGGGACAATAGCGGACGGTTGGGTGCCGACACAAACGGCGCTCACGTATTCGTTTTGCTTGCTAAGGAGTACCCATGGGCGTCGTCGATCCCTTTTCTGTTGCTCGGTCCGCGGGGCTTGAGCTGATCGGGAAGTCCGAGGGCCTCACGCTCACCGACGGCACGATGGAGCTGCGTGCCGATTTTGGCCGCATGCTTCCACGGCTCAAGCAGGGCCGTCTGCAGCAAGAACTGCTGGTAAAGGCTGCGCGCGCAAAAGGCATCGAGAGCCCATGGGCGATTGACGCCACGGCAGGCTTTGGCGAGGATTCGCTGCTGCTGGCGGCCGCGGGCTTTACCGTCGATCTGTATGAGCAGGATTGCGTGATCGCGGCGCTCCTCAAGGATGCCCTGGATCGCGCGGCAGATGATCCGGCGCTTGCGGCTGCCGTGGCTCGCATGCGCCTTCATGCGGGCGAGGACAGCATTGCCGGCCTTCGCCATACAGCTGAGCTGATCGAGCAGGGCGAGCTCGCGGCTCCCGACGTGGTGTATCTGGACCCCATGTTTCCCGAGCGCACCAAAAGTGCGGCGGTCAAAAAGAAGTTCCAACTCTTGCACCATCTGGAACGGCCATGTACTGATGAGGAGACGCTGGTCGAAGCCGCGCTTGCGGTGCACCCGCGCAAGGTCGTTATCAAGCGGCCGGTGAAGGGCCCGCTGCTTGCCGGCGTTAAGCCGAGCTATCAACTTGCGGGCAAGGCCGTTCGTTACGATGTTTTGGTGCCGCCGCGCCCGTAGCTTGCGTGCGATTACCGGGGCTTCGCTAGTGCCGTGCCGATGCGGTCTCTATTTCCAAGGGTGCGACGTCAGGTGCCAGCCGCCGCAGTATTCACATTTGTAGCAGGCCAAACCACGCCGCCCGCGGTTTTCGCAGTCGGCCATAACTGCCTCGGCCTCGGCGCGTGTGTCGTAACGGTTTTTGCGTTCGCACGACTTGTAACGCCAGGCTTCATCGCGCTCGGCGTCTAGGGCGTCGCGGCGCTCGTCCTCGCGCGCAAACAGGTCGCTCATATCGCCGCCGGTAGCAGCGCCCAAAAACTCGCTTTTGGCCTTTGACCAGGCGGCTCGCTTTTTGCTTCCCATCTGCTTCGCGCCTCTCTCCAAACGCTGGTATCATTGCTCAACCAAAGTGATACCAATAAACGTGAGGTCGCCGCGTGATGATCAGAAAAACCCTCGATACCGACATTCCCGCCGTCATGGCTATCTATGACGCGGCCCGCGCCTTTATGCGCGCGCATGGCAACGCCACGCAGTGGCCCGAGGGCACGCCTTCTGCCGAGCAACTGGCTGCCGATATCGCCGCCGGTGGCAGCTATGTGTGCGTAGTTGACGGCCGCGTGGTAGCGACGTTTGCCTTTCTGCCGGGGCCGGACAGCTCCTACGATGCGATCGAGGGCGGCCAGTGGCACGGCGACGCCCCGTATGCTGTGCTGCACCGCGTGGCATCCGACGGCACCACGCATGGCGTTGCGGCCGCGATGTTTGCCTTTGCCAAGGAACGTATCGACCATCTGCGTATCGACACGCACCAAGATAACCTGCCTATGCAGGGAGCCATCGCCAAGGCCGGGTTTAAGCGCGCCGGTATCGTATATGTGTCGGACGGTACGCCGCGCGTCGCGTTTGATTGGCTGCGCGAGGCATAAAGGCCGAGTCACATACCAGCGTTTCACCGAAATGAAAATGGCCCCGAGTGGGGCCATTTTTGGTAAAACGCGTTGTTGTGGGGCTCGCGTTGTTATCGCCCCAGATGAGCCCGGGCAGACAAAAAGGGGAGGTGCCGGCTTTCGCAAGGCGCGAACCTACGAAAATCGCCGCGCGGCAACGCGGGGCGATGAGCTCGGTCGGGGGATAGGGCCCGCTTCGCCC
>CAJLAV010000067.1:0-10337 GCA_905204735.1 uncultured Collinsella sp.
AACGATATGGCACCGTGGGGACACATGTATGTCAATCCTGGTCTAACAGAGCCTTATTTAATCCCCGTCCCAGAAAAATCATCCCGCGCGGGCATTTGGCTCACGCGGGATGATGGCGTCTTATTTGTCCTGCTCCAGCAGATCGGACGGCGTGCGGTCGGGCTTGCCACCGCGGAAGATCTCGCGACCGTGCAGGCGATGCTCCAGGTCACGTTCGGCCTTTTCCTCGTCAATCTTGGTCTGGCTCACCGACGGGTCCTCAATCAGCGACGACACCGAGTTCACCTGCTTTTGAATGCGCTCGGAAATCGTGTCATCCATACTCACGATATGCATCTTCCAGTCGATGTTCGTAGCGGTCGATGAGCTCTTGGTCCACACGAACGTCAGAATGGCGCTCTGGTGGCCCTGTGCGGGGAACATGCCAAAGAAAGAGTCGTGCTGGATCTTGCTGTCCTCGTCGATATAGGCATGCACGTTATACACCACGCGGTCGATCTTATCGTTGAGCAGCGCGTTGGTCGCAAGTGCCGCAGCCTGAATCTGCCCGTTGGACAGCAGCTCGAGCTCGTTGGCAGACGATGTGTCCAACACCGTTACCTCGACCGTGCCTGTGCGCTCGTCCGCCTCGTCGACGGTAAAGTCGAGCGGGAACTGCGTAAAGCCGTTACCCCACTCAAGGCCGCCCTTCAGTGCCGTGGAAACGGTATCCACCGAAACACTCTCGGACAGGTTGGCAGTGTTCAGGCGGCGCATCACGCCGTAGCCAATCTGCATGCCCACGATCAGTACAAGGATGCCGATGACCACAGCCATAGCGGTCTTCGTAATGGTATGGCTCACCTGCGAGCCCGAAGGGTCGTCCTCGGACAGCGGGTCGATCTGTTTTGTCTGGCTTGCGCGATCTTCGCTGCGAAGCTGCGCCAGCGCCGCCTTGTCGCCGCGCTTGGCCGCTGCCTCTTTTTCGCGCATGCGCTCGGTGCGCTTTTTGGCAAGCGTCGGATCCAAAACGCCGGATGCGTCGATCTCGGAGAATAACTCCGTCACTTCTTCCGGAGTCAAAGGGTTCTTCTCAGCCATATACTTCCTGTCATATCAATCAGTCGAGCTCGTGCGCACGCGCACCTTCGAACTGCATTCGATAGTAACGGGCATAGGTGCCACCACGGGCGAGAAGCTGCTCATGCGTACCACGTTCCACAACGCGACCATGCTCGACGGTCGCAATCTCGTCGGCATGCTTAATGGTCGAGAGACGATGAGCGATGATGATCGTGGTGCGACCGCGCGCCAGGCGCTCGAGCGACTCCTGCACCGCCTCCTCGCTCTCGTTATCCAAGGCGCTCGTCGCCTCGTCCAGGATCAGAATCTTGGGGTTCTTGAGAAACACGCGTGCAATGGCTACGCGCTGCTTCTGACCGCCCGAAAGACGGCTGCCGCGCTCGCCCACGACCGTGTCGTAGCCCTGCGGCAGGGACTCAATGAAGGCATCAATATTGGCGCGGCGGGCGGCCTCGGCGACCTCTTCTGCCGTGGCGCCTGGCTTGCCGTAGGCGATGTTCTCGCCAATCGTACCGTCAAACAGATAGACATCCTGCTGCACCAGGCCAATGGCGCGGCGCAGACTCTGTTGCGTCACGTCGCGCACGTCCTGGCCGTCGATGCTGATGGATCCGTCCGCCACGTCGTAAAAGCGCGGCAGCAGCGAACACGTTGTGGACTTGCCACCGCCCGAGGGGCCAACCAGGGCAATGGTCTGTCCGGGCTTGATGGACAGATCCATATGGTCGATCACGGGACGAGCCTCTTCGCTGCCGCCCAGCTCAACATCCTCATAGCTAAAGCACACGTCGCGATATTCAACCGCGCCAGCCGTCACCTGCAGGTCCTCGGCATCCGGCTTATCCTGGATATCCGGGGCGGTCGAAAGCACCTCGTCCATACGCTTAAAGCCGGCGATGGCCTTCTGATACGTTTCGGCCGAATTGACGAGCGTCTCGAGCGGCGTGCAGAACAGTGAAATGTAGAGCGCGAAGGTCGCCATATCGACCGCCTGCAGCTGTCCCTGGGCCACCAGCCAACCACCCAGCAGCACCACGATCACGTACAACACGCCCGAGAGCAGGCCATACGTCGCAGTGTAGACGCCCATGGCGTGATACATATTCTCCTTGGACGAAAGATAGCGGTCGTTAGAGGCGCGGAACTTGGAGCGCTCAGCCTCCTCGTTCGCAAAACTCTTGACCACGCGCATGCCTGCCAGCGAATCCTGCAGCTGAGCATTAATACCGCTGATCTTTTTGCGGTTGTCGCTAAAGACCTCGCGCATGCGCATGTTCTGCCAAAACATGATGACCGCAAACACCGCCGTCACCACGGCCATAGCAAGCGCCAGCACCGGGGCAATAGCAAAGAGGATCACAAACGAGCCGACGATCTCGATGCCGCAGATGATAATCCACTCGGGCACGTGGTGTGCCGCCTCGCAGATATCGAACAGGTCGTTGACCACGCGGCTCATCATGTCACCCGAGCTGTTGCGATCGAAGTACGCAAAGCTAAAGCGCTCGTACTGATCGAACAGGTCCTCGCGCATCTTGGACTCCATGCGCGCGCCCATCACGTGGCCCCAGTAACTCACAAAGTAGCGACAGGCGCAGCGAACGGCATACATCAGCACCAGCCCCACCGCGATCATACCGAGCGCCTGCATAATGGCAGCCTGGCCCTGGGTAAACAGCCCACCGGTCAAATTGCGCAGAATAATAGGAAACGCAAGGTCAATGGCAGCAAGCACCAGAGCGCAAACAGTATCAGCAACAAAAAGCCCCATCTGGGGCTTGTAATACGAAAGAAACCTCTTCAGCATAATCACCTTACGCGGTTTTACCAAACCGCGTTTCGTCTCGACGCTGCAAGTGCTCCATTTGGACAATCTGGCCTTCAATCGTCGGTCGCGTATATCCATACGCTTCCCTCCTCTTTTAGGCCACCTTGTCTCAAATGGAGCACTTTCGCTGACTTACACAAACCTGCGGGATCATCCCCGCTCGTTAAAGCTCGGCCCCGCCTAGTCGGTGCGCGATGCTGTCGCAGGCCAAGGCGCCCACGACGGTCTTGGCGTCTTCGATCTTGCCGTCGAGCACGGCGTCGATCAGCTCGTGCAGCGGCACGAGGTCCACGTTGACAAACTCGTCATCATCGGGGTTGGGTGCATCGAACTCGAGCTTGGTGGCCAGGTAGATGTGAATGATCTCGTCACAGAAGCCACAGGACGTGACAATCGACGTCAAAAAGCGAATGCGACCAGCCCTAAAGCCCGTCTCCTCATGCAGCTCGCGCTTGGCGCAATCGAGCGGGTCCTCGCCCGGGTCGAGCTTGCCGGCGGGAATCTCGACCGTCACGCGGTCGATGGCGGTGCGGTACTGACGCACCAGTACGATCTTGCCGCTCTCGGTCAGTGCCACAACGGCCGCCGCACCCGGATGGCGAACGATATCGCGAGCGCTGCGGTGACCGTTGGGCAGCTCAACCTCAAGACGGTGGACGTCGAGGATCTTGCCTTTCCAGGCGCACTCCTCCGAAAGAATCTTCTCGTGCAGCTCGGCATCGTGCGGGTCGTCGTCGCCCAGCACCAGCGCCGGCTCGTCAGCGACCTCGCCACCAGGCTCGCCCTCGGCGTGCCCATATATGCGGCTATCTTCCTCGACGATCTGCGCATCCACGAGCTCTTCGTTCTTCTCGTCCATCCGTCTCATCCCTCTCGGACTTTAGGCATCCCAGGCGTCACGGCCACGCAGCGCGCGCAGACCGATGTCATGACGCAGAGTCTTGCCCTCAAAATCAATCTTCTCGCAGGCCTCGTAGGCAAGGTTGCGGGCGTTCTCGAACGTGTCGCCCAGCGCGGTCACGGCAAGCACACGGCCGCCGTTGGTCACAAGCTGGCCATCCACCACGGCGGTGCCGGCATGATACACGGTCACGTTCTCCATGGCCTCGGCGTCGGCGATACCGGTGATGACTTTGCCCTTCTCGTAGCTGCCGGGGTAGCCCGCGCTCGTCAGGACAACAGCCACGGCCCACTCGTCGCGCCAATCGAGCTCAATCTGATCAAGCTCGCAGTTGGCGCAGGCGAGCATAACCTCGACCAGGTCGTTCTTGAGGCGCGGCAGCACGACCTGCGTCTCGGGGTCGCCAAAGCGGGCGTTGAACTCCAGCACCTTGGGGCCGGCGGGGGTAAGCATAAAGCCGCCGTACAGGCAGCCGCGGTAGTCGATGCCCTCGGCGGCGAGCTCGGCCACGGTCTGCTCCATGACCTTCACCATGGTGGCGTGCTCCTCGTCGGTCACGATGGGCACCGGGCTGTAGACGCCCATGCCACCGGTGTTGGGGCCCTTGTCGCCCTCGAGTGCACGCTTGTGATCCTGCGAGGTGGCCATGGGGCGCACGGTCTTGCCGTCGGTAAAGGCCAGCAGCGAGCACTCGGGGCCGGTCAGCATTTCCTCAATGACAACGGTGTTGCCGGCATCGCCAAAGGTGCCGCCAAAGCACTCGCGCACGGCCTCCTCGGCCTGCGCAAGCTCAGTCGCCACGATAACGCCCTTGCCTGCGGCCAGGCCGTCAGCCTTCACGACCAGCGGGGCACCCTGCTCGCGCACATAGGCGAGAGCCGAAGCCTCGTCAGTAAATGAGCCGTAGGCGGCCGTCGGAATGCCGGCACGCTCCATGAGCTGCTTGGAGAATAGCTTGGAACCCTCCATCTGGGCGCCCTCGGCACCCGGGCCAAAGCAGGGAATGCCCGCCGCGCGCACGGCATCGGCAACGCCCGCCACGAGCGGAGCCTCGGGGCCAATCACCACGAGTCCGCATCCGTGGCTCTGGGCAAACGCCGCCACGGCCGCAGGATCGCAATCGTCGAGAACCACGTTCTCGCCGCAGCTCGCGGTGCCGCCGTTACCCGGCGCAATGTAGAGCTTGCCGGCGCGCGGTGATGCTGCGAGCTTAGCCGCCAGAGCATGCTCGCGGCCGCCGCTGCCCAACAACAGGATGTCGATGGTTTGAGTGTCCGCCTTCAAGGGTGCCTCCTCTATGGATGAACGGCCCGCTCCGCGCGAGCCCTTTGCAAGCAAATATACCCCTCGGCCGCCCGTCCGGGCTGCAAAGGGGTATATCGCAATAACCGTATAAACCGATTACTTCCAGAATCGGTTGATGATCTGCTCGCGATCGGCGCCGACGCCAATGAACGTCACGCGGGTGTGTGCCAGATCCTCGATAAACGCCACGTAGTCCTGAGCCTCCTGCGGCAGCTCCTCAAAGCTGCGGCAACCGGTGATGTCGCACTTCCAGCCCGGAAGCTCCTCGTAGATGGGCTTGGCGTGCTCAAAGCGAACCTGATGCTCGGGCACGCTCGTGTAGCGCTCGCCGTCGACGTCGTAGGCCACGCACACCTTGATGGTGTCGAAAGCCGAAAGCACGTCGAGCTTGGTCATGGCGATATCGGTGAGGCCGTTGACACGCGAGGCGTAGTTGGCGATGGGGCCATCGAACCAACCACAGCGACGACGACGGCCGGTAGTCACGCCGTACTCATAGCCTTCCTCGGTCAGCGTATGGCCGGCCTCGGACTCATAGGAAAGCTCGGTGGGCATGGGGCCCGACCCGACACGGGTGATATAGGCCTTCATGACGCCCAGCACGCGGTCGACATTCTTCATACCGACGCCGGAGCCGGTGATGGCGCCGCCGGCGGTGCAGTTGGAAGATGTCACGTACGGATAGGTGCCGTGGTCGATGTCGAGCAGCGTTGCCTGGGCGCCCTCGAACAGCAGGTCCTTGCCCTCGTCGATCATGTTGTTGAGCAGCAGGCTCGTCTCGGTGATGTAGGGACGCAGGCGCTCGGCCATGGGCAGGTACTCGTCGCAGATCTGGTCCACGGTGTAGGTGGGCAGGTGGTAGATGAGCTCGAGCTCGGGATTCACGCGGGCAAGAGCGGTCTCCAGCTTGTCGCGGAACAGCGTCTCGTCCAGCATGTCCTGCATGCGCAGACCGATGCGGGCCATCTTGTCCTGGTAGCACGGACCGATGCCGCGCTTGGTGGTACCGATGTTCTTCTTGCCGAGCTTCTGCTCAAAGGCGCCATCCAGATCGATGTGGTACGGCATGATGACATGCGCGTTGCCACTGATCTTGAGGTTCTTGGTGGTGATGCCGTCGGCCTCGAACATGTCAATCTCCTCAAGGACAACCTTGGGGTTGACGACGCAGCCGTTACCGATCACCGACACGTGGTCGGAATACATGATGCCGGAAGGCACCTGGTGCAGGCCGTACTTCTTGCCGTTGACGACGATGGTGTGACCGGCGTTGTTGCCGCCCGAGTAGCGCACGACAGCATCGAAGTCGCCGGCGACCAGGTCGCAAATCTTACCCTTGCCCTCATCGCCCCACTGGGCACCGACCAAAACGGTTGACGGCATGTTTACTCCTTACATTCATGGCCTGTCTACGCGCCACGCCGGCACGCAGAAGCACAAAACATTCCCAGTATACCCGTGCAACGGGCGCCTGTCCTACTCCTCGGCATGTGCCCCATCAAGCTCATAGAACTTGGTGGATGCCGGCAGGAACATCAGGTCGACGTCGCCGATCGGGCCCGAACGGTTCTTGGCCACGACGATACGCGTAACGCCCTCGTCGGGTCGATCGTCGCGCGAGGCCTCGGCCTCGTCCGCGGAGCGGTCCAAGAACATAACGATATCGGCGTCCTGCTCGATGGAGCCCGATTCACGAAGGTCGGAAAGCTGCGGGCGCTTGCCGGTACGGGATTCGACCTGACGCGAGAGCTGCGACAGCGCGATGAGCGGGATCTTGAGCTCCTTGGCCATGATCTTCAGACCACGCGACATCTCCGAAACCTCGACGGTACGGCTCTCGGAGCGGCGTCCCGGCGGAGGACTCACCAGCTGCAGGTAGTCCAGGATGATGATTGCCTTCTCCTTGTTATGGAGCATACGGCGGCTCTTGGCGCGAATCTCGGTCACTGTGGTGCCGGGCGTATCGTCAATCAGAATATCGAGCTTGGACAAGGTCTGCGTAGCCTCGTTGATATTGGCCCACTGCTCGGGGCTAATGCGGCCCATGCGGAAGTCACTGATCGAGATCATGGCGTAGGCGCAAATCAGACGCTGGGCAATTTCCTTGCCCGACATCTCCAGCGAGAAGAAGCCGACGGTATAACCAGCAGCGGCAGCATTGAGCGCCAGATTCAGGGCGAACGACGTCTTACCCACGGCAGGGCGGGCGCCGATAATGATGAGCTGACCCTCGCGGAAGCCCATGAGCATGCGGTCGAGCGACGGGAAGCCCGTGGGCACGCCCGCAGCCTGGCCACCGGCCTGGCACACTTCCTCGGCCTCGTTATAGGCCTCGACCATAAACTCGGTCAGCGTCTTGTAGCTCGACTTGACCTCGCGTGCCGTGACCTTGAGCAGCTTGCTCTCGGCCAGCTCGACAACCTCTTTGGTGTCGGTGGGGGCGTTATAGGCCAGCGCGTTGATCTCGTTGGTAGCGCCGATCAGTTCGCGCAGCATCGAGTCGCGGCGAACGATGGCAGCATGGTGTTGCCAGTTGACGAGCGACAGGGTCTGGCCCATCAACTCCAAAATGTACGCCTCGCCGCCCACGGCATCGAGTTTGTTGATGCTGCGCAGGTAATCGATCAGCGAGATGGAGTCGATGGGGATGCGGCTGTTGTACATATCGACCATCGCGGTGTAGATGGTCTTATGGATGGGCCGGTAGAAGTCATCGGGCTGCAGCTCGACCTGGGCCTCTTCGACCACCTCGGGCGACAGCAGCATAGCGGCCAGAACATTGGCCTCTGCATCTTGGTTTTGGGGAAGACCTAACTTGGAGCCGCGGTCCTCAACCGTCAGCCCAGTCTCCCTATCGTCATATGCCATGAGCATCCTCATTCATATCGCTTGCGAGCATCCATAGTATCAGCCACGGCTTTAAAACAAGCCGCGTGCCGACAATCATCACCGAACGAAACGGATGAACGGTCCCACAAATAGACCTCACCGCAACGTCCCCTATGGCACTCACGTAGCGCTAAAAAGCAAAAGGGCGCCCTGGTCTCCCAGAGCGCCCTTCTTAGAACAAGATTGTTGCGTCGCAGCAAATGCTACTCGGCAGCAGCCTCAGTCTCGACCTCGGCGGTCTCGGCCTCGGCGACCTCAGCGGCCTCCTCGACCTCAGCCTCGGCAGCGAGCTCCTCGGCGGTAACGCCGACGAGAACGACAACCTCGGCCTTGATCTCGCGGTACAGCGAGATGGAAACGGTGTGGGCACCGGCAACCTTGATAGGCTTACCGAGCTCGACGCGCTTGCGGTCGATGTCCATACCGAGCTGATCCTTGATGGCGTCAGCGATCATAGCGGCGGTAACGGAGCCAAAGAGGATGCCCTCGTCGCCGACCTTGACGTCAACGGTGACCGTCTTGCCCTCGAAGGCAGCCTTGGTCTCGTTGGCGGTAGCCAGACGGACGGCCTCGCGCTTGGCGATGTTGTTGCGACGCTCGTCAAGCTGCTTGAGGTTGCCCTTGGTGGCGGCAACAGCGAGCTTCTTGGGGAACAGGAAGTTCTCAGCGTAACCCTGAGCGACCTCTACGACGTCACCCTCGCCGCCCTTGCCCTTGATCTCATCGAGAAGAATAACCTTCATGATGCGTCTCCCTTCTTAGCCGCGGTCGCGGTTGCCACGAGAGGAAACCACGGGGACGGTGTACGGCAGGAGAGCCATCTCGCGGGCGCGCTTGATGGCGTTGGCGATGTCATGCTGATGCTGCGTGCAAGCGCCAGTGACGCGACGGGGCTTGATCTTGCCACGGTCGGTCATGTACTTACGGAGAAGCTGAGTGTCCTTATAGTCGATGAACTCAGTGTTCTCCTTGCAGAACTGGCAGTACTTACGACGCGGCTGACGTGCAGAATAATCATTAGCCATGTCAAAATACCTTTCATTTGGCAACTTCGGCGAGCCGAAGCCGCCTCTCACTCAAAAATAGGTGAACAACCCTTAGAACGGGATGTCCTCATCGTAGACGTCGACCGCAGGCGGCGTAGCCACCGGCGCGGCGGGACGTGCTGCGGGCGCGGGGGCTGCGGGGGCGTAACCGCCCTGATCATAGCCACCCTGGCCACCACGGGAGCTCATAAACTCGATCTCATCGACGATGACCTCAAGCTTGCTCCGGCGCTGGCCGTCGCGCTCCCAAGAGCTGTAGCGCAGCTTGCCCTCGATCGCGACCTTGTTTCCCTTTGCCAGGAAACGGCTCACGGCCTCGGCGCGGGTGCCGAACATGGTGCAGTCGACAAAGTTGGGATAGTCCTCCCACTCGCCAGTCTGCGGGTTGCGGCGGCGATCGTTCACGGCGACGCCAAAGGACAGAACCTGGGTTCCGCCGGCGGTGGCGCGCAGCTCGGGATCACGCGTGAGGTTACCGGTGATGTTCACTCGATTGATGCTCATAACTCACTACTTCCTCTTGGGGCACAAGCCCAGTCCAAAACGACAGTCTTACTCCTGGTCGTCGCGACGGACGATCATGTGGCGGACCACAGCGTCGGTGATGCGCAGGACGCGATCAAGCTCGGCGATCTGGGTAGGATCTGCGTGGAAGTTGATGAGGGTGTAGTCACCATCGGTGAGGTCGTTGATCTCGTAGGCGAGCTTGCGCTTGCCCCACTCGTCAACGGAGTCGACCTTGCCAGCGCCCTCAGCGATCGTGGTATCGATACGCTTCATAACAGCGAGACGAGTCTCGGGGTCGAGCGACGGGTCAACAAAGAACAGCAGTTCATAAGCCTTCATATTGTCACCTCCTCTGGGCAAATGTGGCTTCAGGTCGTGAAGGTGCGCCTGAAGCAGGAAAAGACTTGGTAATAATATCTTTCAACCTCCTAGGCTGCAAGAATATGCAGCTACAACCTCATGACCTCCACATATGCCCATACTCGCACGGTGTTTCATGCGCATTCCAACCAAATGCCGACCAAATGCTTGACGGATTTGTGGACAAGATACGGTGCCGCGGGGACAAGCTGAGCCAAGCCGCAGGTCAACGGGCACAAGGCTGTGGTCGCAAAATGCATACCAGTGGCCCACAGCACCAATCAAAGATTTTTAAATTCATTGCCAAGTCGCTTATGAATACCCTTTTTGAACCCTTGATTATCGACTTCATCCGAACACCTCCCACATTCATCCGTACATGTACGGATGAATGTGGGAACCCGATACCCTGAGGGCCGGACCGGCCGGCCCCGGGAGA
>CAJLAV010000068.1:0-10062 GCA_905204735.1 uncultured Collinsella sp.
TCGCACGAAGAGCACATTAAGTGCTCTTCGGCTCGTGCGGAATCTACGAAAACCTTGCGCCTGGCCTTTGGCGGCGCGGCCTGCGTCAACTATGGGGCAGCCCGGTTTTCCGTTGGCTGACGCCCCCGCTCATAATGCTTGGGTCGGTGGGCTGATGTGTTGCGTCCCGTTGGGCTATAAGGTTGAAATGAAGGTGGACAGGCGATTTAGGCCTTCGTCCAGATCTTGGTCGGAGACGCAGTAGCTTAGGCGGATGTGGCCTTCGGTTCCGAAGCAGTCGCCCGGGACTAGGGCTACGTTTGCTTCTTTGATGGCTTTGATGCAGAAGTCTTCGCTGGTTAGGGCGAATTGTTTGATGCTCGGGAAGGTATAGAAGGCTCCCGCCGGTTCAACTACGTCGAGGCCCATGGCGTCTAAGGCTGCGAGCACGCGTTTGCGGCGGGTTCGGTAGACTTTGAGCATGGGGGTGGGGTCGACGGTCAGGGCTCGAGCTGCGGCGTCCATTTCGAAGGAGACGGCGCTCGATACTAAGTATTGGTGAGCCTTGGCAATCTCGGCGATGACGGGGGCTGCCGCTGCGAGCCAGCCCAGGCGCCAGCCGGTCATGGCCCAGGGCTTGGAGAAGCTCTCGATGACCACCGTCTGCTCGCGTAGCTCCGGGTGGCGCTGGGCGAAGCGCTCGTAGCCGTCCACATAGACGAGACGGTTGTATACGTCGTCGCAGACTACGTAGATGCCCGCCTGCTCCGCCACGCGCGCCACGGCGTCGAGCGATGCTGCGTTGAGGATGCAGCCCGTAGGATTGTTGGGCGTGCAGATGACGATGGCCTTGGTCGCCGGCGTCACGCAAGCACGTAGTGCGTCCTCGTCAATCTGGAATTGCGCAGGCTCCGTATCCAAAAAGACCGCCTGGGCGTGGTTGGCCACGACGATGCTCTCGTACAGGCCAAAGGCCGGCGTGGGGATGATGACCTCGTCGCCGGGGTTGAGCATGGCCATAAACGTAGCCGACAGGGCCTCGGTCGCACCATCGGTCAGGATGACCTCATCGGCGGAAAATGCCAGGCCCGCGTCACCCATATATTTGGACAGTGCCTCGCGCAGGGCGGGACGGCCGTTGTTGGGCGGATAGTGCGTGTCGCCGCGGTCGAGCGAGGCCGTCACCTCGGCGCTAATCACATCGGGCGTGGGAAAATCGGGCTCGCCAAGCGCAAGCGCGATGCACCCCGGGTGCTGGGCGGCGAGCGCATTGATCCGACGGATGCCGGAGGGCTTGAGCGTGGCAAGCGAGGTATTCATGGGCAGACGCATGGCGTTCCTTTCGTAAGGGTTGCACTAGGATAGCGCGGCGGAGCGCCACGAGACGGTGTAACCTAAACGGAAACCAACCGGAAAGGAGGCGGTATGGAGACAATCGCGCGCGGCGATGTACCAAAAACACTGCATAACATCGCGTTTGTCAGTATTCCCGAGAGCGCCGATCTTGAGTTTTTGCTTTGGGACCTGCAGGATGCCATCGCCGCCTATGCTCAGCTTTCTGGCACGGCGCTCCCCCGCCCGATCGATTTGGAGGCGGATGATGCCGGTGCAGTCGATGGCATGGTGCTCGCTGTTGATGATGCATTTGATGATGAGGCTATGATCGCTGTCGAGGAGATACTCGATCGCTTTAAGAATACAGACGCGCGCGTCTATGTCGTCGTTCAGGCCCTGTCCAAAAACACCAAGCAGGCGGACGAAGCCCTCGACCGCCTATACCGGGCATGTATTCTACGTGACCTGCCATGGTGCGACGGCGTTGTCATCCGTGCCGGCAGCGGCATCGCAGCGCTTCGCCACTCCCCGCGTATGGGCCTCTTGCGTCGGCCATTTTCGGAAGCGATAGATAAGCTTGTGGGCGCTGTGCGCATGGGCTGCTCCATTGAACATGCGCAGCTGCTTGGCGGTGGCAATGCCGGTAGCGTCGATGCCGACGGCATGGTGCGCGTCAAGCCCGCGCTGCCCGCACCGATCTGGCATGCCATCATGAAACGCCTCAGCACCCGCGCCCAATCAGATATCTAAATTACAGAGCGCCCCAGTCAACGGCCTCGCGCCAGCGCTCGACAAGGCGTTCCAGGCGCCATGCCGCATTGGCGGGACTAGTCGACGGCAGAACGATGGCCGACAGCCCCGTGCGTTCTTGTAGATAGCGCTTGAAGAGCCGACCAGCTGTACCACCGTTGCATATCACCTGCTCAATGGGAGCTGCGCCGGTAATGCGCTCGACATGCGCCGGCACAACGTTGCGAATGCTCGCGTCGCTCGAGCCCTTAATGTCGCAGCTCTCGATCACGTCCCACAGGGCCACGCCACCGTTCAGAAGCATAGCCCGCTTGGTGGCAATCGAGGCGTCGAGCGTCGCGGGCTCGCCGCTCGCCAAAGAGTCTCCCTCGTTGGGCGGCACGGGCGCACCAAGGCACGCGGCCATCACGCGCCAAAAGCGGTTCTGCGGATTGCCATAGTAGAAGGCATTGGCACGCGAGAGCACCGAGGGAAACGACCCCAGCACCAAAACGCGCGAGCGCTCGTCAGACACGGGCTCAAACCCATGCTCAATATGCTGATAGCCCTCGTCCGGCGCAGTCATGAATTAGGCCCTCAG
Organism: uncultured Collinsella sp.; assembly: GCA_905204735.1. Lineage (GTDB taxonomy): Bacteria > Actinomycetota > Coriobacteriia > Coriobacteriales > Coriobacteriaceae > Collinsella. The sequence goes on from CAJLAV010000068.1 coordinate 2,645, forward strand.
CAGATAGCGCACCTCATAGGGCGCAAGTTCAAGGGAGCCCGACAGCTCGACCGTGGGCGCATCGTCGGCAAGCAGGTCGACGAAGGAGCCGCTGAGTTCGCCGGCTCCAAAGGTGTAGGGCTCGTTCACGGCATTGACCGCCACGAGCACCGTCGCATCGTCGCAGGCGCGCTCGAACAGCAGCTGCTTGTTCTGGATCACCACGTTGCGATAGGCACCGTAGTTGAGGGCACGGGCCGCCGCGTCATCGGCCGAGCGCAGGTGCGCGAGCTGCGTGACAAATGCCGTCAGCTCGTTAGGTGCCGGGGTGTCAAGCGCAGGACGTAGTGCCCAATCGCCATCGGGGCCGCCCTTTTCGCCAGCAATTCCCCACTCGCTGCCGTAGTAGACGCACGGAATGCCCGGCATACCAAAGAGTATGCCGTAGGCGGGGCGCAGGCAGGACTTGTCCGTCAGGATGCTCGCCAGACGCGGCACGTCGTGGTTGTCGACAAACGACAGCAGATGCTTGCCGCGATAAATGCACCACGGGTCACCGCCAAACTGGCGATGCAGCGAGTGGGCAATCTCGAACATGTTGACCGAGTTAAAGCTGGAGTACAGGCCCTTGTAGCACTCGTAGTTGGTGCAGGAGTCGAGCATCTCGTCGTTGACGATCTGGTTGTAGTCACCGTGGAGCGTCTCGCCAATCAGCACAAAGTCGGGCCTAAGCTCACGGGCAAAGTTATGCAGACGACGCATGAAATCGCGGTCGAGCATGTAGGCAACGTCCAGGCGCAGACCGTCGACGCCAAAGACATCGGCCCAGCGGCGCACGGACTCAAGCAGGTAATCGACCACGGCGGGGTTTTGCAAGTTGAGCTTCACGAGCTCAAAATGGCCTTCCCAACCCTCGTACCAAAAGCCGTCGCCGTAGCAGGAGTCGCCATCAAAGCTAATGTGGAACCAGTCCTTGTAGGGCGAGTCCCACTTGCGCTCCTGCACATCACGGAAGGCCCAAAAGCCGCGACCGACGTGGTTGAAGACGGAATCGAGCACCACGCGGATGCCATGGACGTGCAGCGTCTCGCACACGGCGGCAAAGTCGGCGTCCCCACCCAGGCGACGGTCTATATGGCGCAGGCTGCGCGTGTCGTAGCCATGACTATCGGACTCGAGCGGCGGGTTGATGAGCACGGCGCCAACGCCGAGTTCCTGCAGGTAGTCGGCCCATTGGGCGATCTTCATGATGGGGGCATCGGGGCTAGCTGTGGCATCGGCGGCCTGGGCGAGCTCATCCTCGGCAACGGGGGCGGCGTTTTCGCGCGGAGCTCCGCAAAAGCCCAGCGGATAGATCTGATAGAACGTCGTCTCGTATGCCCACATAGCAACCTCCCGGTAAGCGCAACACAACGACATCCATTGTATGCCCGGCTTGTATCCTCTTCCCCAAAATAAGTTGCGGTGGAATAGTTCCTGCTTGGGCCTTCAGAAGCCTTAAACAGGAACTATTCCACCGCAACTGATGAGGGAACGTGATTAGGCGATAGGCTTTGCGCGGCGAATGGCCGGGAACATTACCGTGATGGCGAGGATGACGCCCACGGCGGCGATTGCGCCACCCACGAAGCCGATCCAGGCAATACCTGGGCCCGAAACCACGGCTCCGCCGATCGCGGTACCCGTGCCAATGCCCAGATTGAACAGGCCCGAGAAGATCGACATGGCGACGGCCGACGAGTCCGCCGGCGTGTGCTTGATGAGCTCGGCCTGAAACGCCACGTTAAAGGCCGTGGCGCAGCAGCCCCATAGTGCGCAAACAGCGAGAACCGCAGCGAGCGACGATGCGGCCGGGCCCATGAGCAGCAGGGCCACCGGCACGCCGGAGAGCGTAATCGCGAGAAACGGGAACCGGTGCCCATCGAACAGCCGGCCGAACAGCCAGCTTCCGAGCAGACCAGAGCAGCCGAACGCCGTCAGCGTCATAGTGATGGCGCTTGCGTCGACATGCGCGACCTGAGCCAGGAAAGGCTCGATATAGCTATAGCCCGTGTAATAGCCAGTTGCCATGAACACCGTGACCGCATAGAGCGCGATCAGTAACGGGTTCTTGAGCAGCTCGGGCAGTTGCTTGACGGTAAAGCGCTCGCCCGCCGGCATGGTTGGAAACACGGTCGCCTGGTAGACGACCGCGACAGCAGACAGTGCTCCGACCACGGCAAACGTCATACGCCAGCCCACGGCCAGGCCAATGGCGCGGCCGAGCGGCAGGCCGAAGATCTGTGCGATGGAAGAGCCCGTGGCGATCATGCTGATGGCGAGTGCCCCGTGGCGTGTGTCAACCAGGCGCGACGCCATAATCGAGGCGACCGACCAGAACACGGCATGCGCGCAAGCGACCACCAGGCGCGCGCAGACCAGGATGGGATAAGTCGGCGCCACAGCGGACAGAAACTGGCCGAGCGAGAACACGGCGAGCACGCCCAGCAGCATCCGCTTGAACTCGAAACGCGAAGCGAACACCATGAGCGGCAACGACAGCAGCATGACGCCCCAGGCATAGACCGAGATCATGATGCCCGCCTGGGCCTCGGTGAGCGAGAACGACGCGGCGATATCAGTCAAAAGGCCGATGGGCATAAACTCCGACGTGTTGAACACGAACGCACAGCAGGTGAGCCCGACGAGCGGGAGCCACTGCCTGAGCATGATGCCGTCTTGCCTTGCCTGACTCATATATAACGTCTCCAATCATTTTGAGTGGAGGCGATTATATAGCAACGGCCCCGCATCCGTCAGCAACAGATGCAGGGCCGAAAACAATTCGATACACAGAGGTTGCGCCGTCAATACATAACTAAGCCAACCCCAGCAATATGCCCGCCGAATGCACGACAAACGCCACGATCCAGGCGACTGCCACCTGAAACGCGAACACGGCAACGGCGTAGCGCGCGCCCAGCTCGCTCTTGACGGCGCCGATGGCAGCCACGCAGGGCGGATACAGCAGCGTAAAGACCAGAAACACATAGGCAGTAAACGGCGAAAACATGGTCGACAGTGCCGCGGGCGAGGTCGCGCCCAAAAGCACCGTGAGCGTCGATATGACGCTCTCCTTGGCGATAAGTCCGGTGACGAGCGCCGTGGACGCACGCCAGTCGCCAAACCCAAGCGGCGCCAGCGCCGGCGCGATGATGCTGCCGAGGCCCGCAAGCAGGCTTTGCGACTGATCGGCGACCACATTAAAGCGAATGTCGAACGTCTGAAGGAACCAGATGACCACGGTAGCGGCAAAGATAATGGTAAAGGCCTTGGTAATAAAGTCCTTGGCCTTATCCCATGCCAGCATCACTGTCGTCTTGACGCTCGGCAGGCGGTAGTTGGGAAGCTCCATGATAAACGGCACCGGGTCGCCCTTAAATGCCGTGCGGTTGAGCACCAAAGCCGCGATGCAACCGACCGCAATGCCAATCAGATAGAGCGAGACCATGGCGGGAACCGTCGCCTGCGGGAAAAACGCCCCGCACAGCAGGCCGTAGACCGGCAACTTGGCCGAACAGCTCATGAACGGCGTGAGCATGACCGTCATCTTGCGGTCGTGCTCGGATGGGAGCGTACGGGTCGACATGATAGCCGGCACGGTGCAGCCAAAACCGACGAGCATAGGCACGAAGCTACGGCCCGACAGGCCAAAGCGACGCAACACCTTATCCATGACAAAGGCCACGCGCGCCATGTAGCCGGAGTCTTCCAGAATGGAGAGGAACAAGAAGAGCACGACGATAATCGGCAGGAAGGTCAGTACACTGCCCACGCCCGTAAGCACGCCGTCGACAGCCAGCGAGCGCACCACGTCGTTGGTGCCGAACGCCTTGAGGCCTGCATCGGCCGAAGCGATGATGGCAGCGATGCCGTCCTCCATAAGTCCCTGCAACGCCGCGCCGATCACGCCAAACGTCAGCCAAAAGACGAGGCCCATGATCACCAGAAACGCCGGAATGGCTGTGTAACGACCTGTCAGGATGCGGTCAATCTTGACGGAGCGCACGTGCTCGCGGCTTTCGTGCGGCTTGACGACGCAACGCCCGCACACGTCGCCGATAAAGCTAAAACGCATATCGGCCAACGCAGATAGGCGGTCGGTGCCGGCCTCGCCCTCCATCTGGGTAATGATGTGCTCGATAGCGTCGAGCTCATTGCGATCCAGGTGAAGCGCCTCGGTTACCAGCTCATCGCCCTCGACCAGCTTGGTCGCCGCAAAGCGCACCGGGATGTGCGCCGTCGCGGCATGGTCCTCGATAAGGTTGGCAATGCCGTGAATACAGCGATGCAGTGCACCGCCGTCTGGGCCATCGGGTGCGCAGAAGTCCAGGCGGCCGGGACGCTCGCGGAAACGCGCCACATGCAGGGCATGGTCCACCAGCTCGCCGATACCCTCGTTGCGTGCGGCGCTAATGGGGACGACCGGCACGCCCAACAGACTCTCGAGCAGGTTGACGTCAATGGCGCCGCCGTTGGTCGTCACCTCGTCCATCATGTTGAGCGCGATGACCATGGGGCGGTCGAGCTCCATAAGCTGCAGCGTCAGGTACAGGTTACGCTCGATGTTGGTGGCGTCGATGATATCGATGATGGCGTCGGGGTTTTCGTCAAGGATGAATTGACGGCTAACGATCTCTTCGCCCGTGTACGGCGACAGCGAATAGATGCCAGGCAGGTCGGTAACGCCCGCCTCGGGGTGGTTGCGGATAGTGCCATCTTTGCGGTCGACCGTCACGCCGGGAAAGTTACCGACATGCTGGTTGGAGCCCGTCAGCTGGTTAAACAGCGTGGTCTTGCCGCAGTTTTGGTTACCGGCAAGGGCAAAATGCAGCGGCGCACCCTCGGGCACGGCCGTCTTTGCCGCGCGGGGCGAATACGTCCCCTCGCCGAGTGCCGGGTGCTCCGTCGTGCCGATTGCGGCGTTAGCGCGCGGACCCGTATCTGTGTCGTGAACACCCACGAGCTCAATCCGTGCGGCATCGTCCTTGCGCAGCGTCAACTCGTAGCCACGCAGGCGAATCTCGAGCGGGTCGCCCATGGGGGCGTACTTCATCATGGTGACTTCGGTGCCCGGTGTTAGGCCCATGTCCAAAATATGTTGTCGGAGTGCCTGGTCGTCCGATGCCACCGATGCGACAACGGCGTCCTTTCCAATCTCGAGCGTATCGAGCTTCACGTCCGTGTTCCTCCCCCGGCGCCCACAGGGCGTTGCATTTTGTTTACCATGACTAACCGTTTGCCATGGCTAACCAATTTTAAGCTTACATGATAGCGTGAACACACAATGACGTTCAATCAGCAGATTGGCGCAATGGGGACAGGCAGGAGAGTTCAGGGCCATAGTTTCCCGATGAGGCCTCTCGGGGAAACTACATCCCAGAATTCTGGCTCGAAACGGGATATGGTTTCCCAAACAGGCCTCTTACGGAAAATGCATCCCGGAATCCCCACTCGAAACGGGACGCACTTTCCCAGTCGAGGCCCTATGGGAAACCGTGTCCCACTTTGAAAGGCAAAACTGGGACGCAGTTTCCGGGCGGGGCATCAAAAACAAAGTTGCGGTGGAATAGTTCCTGGATGGGCTGGTTGATGCCCCAGATCGGAACTATTTCACCGCAAGTTATTGAAGGGCTGGGATGCCCGTCCTCTTACAGATGGCGCTCCAGGAAGCGGAAGGCTAGGCGAATCCAAGGGCGGACCGCCACCTGCTTGTCCTCGTTGTCGACCGCGGTGTTGGCGTTGCCGAGCGAAAGGCCGTGACCACCCTGGTCGAAGACGTGCATCTCGCATGCAACGCCCTCCTCGGCCATGCGCTGCGCAAACGGGTAGACCTGCACGATCGGCGCCGTCTTGTCGTCGGACACGCCCCACACAAAGGTCGGTGGCATCTGGCGCGAAACATGCGTGGTGGGGCAGATGTCGGCCAGATGCTCGTCAGTTGCCTCGCCGCCCGTCACCATCGACAGGTAGTCGTTGAGCAAATCGCGCCCCGTCTTGCCGCCCGTCTTGGGCACGCGCAAGTCAATGCGCGGATCGCGCGTCTGCATGTCGCGCACATAGGCAAAGTCGAGCAATGGATAGCCCAGCACCACGGCATCGGGACGAATGTCGTCCGGACGCGCCCCGGCAAGTGCCGCGAAGGGGCCGGTCTTCCACTGTGTTGCCAGCGAGGCGCAAATCATGCCGCCAGCAGAAAAGCCCACGACGCACACGCGCTTGGGGTCGACATGCCACTCGTCAGCGTTGGCGCGCACCGTGGCGACCATCTTGGCAAGATCTGCCTGGGGGTGCGGAAAGCTCACGTCACCCGTAGAACTCGTGACATAGTTGAGCACAAAGGCCTGGTAGCCGTGATCCAAAAACGCAAACGCCACGGGATCCTGCTCATGCGGAGCGATATGCGTAAACGCACCTCCGCCGCAGATAATCACGGCAGGGCGGCGGCCATTCGGTTTATCGGGCAGCGGCTCGGCACCCAAATACGTAAAGGTCGCCGGATATTCCTCGGTCGGCTCCTCGCCCCACAGCGCATGGTTCTCGACAATCATATGTGCTCCCTTCGCGCAAATTAAGCGCCCTTGTTTTTTGCCTTCAAGCGTACCCCACTTGAACCCGTGGCGCCGAAACACTCCGGCAATAAGTTTCCCTTCAACTGATATATCACATAATCCCAGCTCAGAGGTATCTTTGAGCAGCGTAGAATAGGGGCGTTGACCAAGCCGCGAAACACATATGAAACGTTTCCGGCAAACCAAACGCGCGATATGCGCCTATTTAAGTTGGAGGCAACTATGGGTCTGCTCGATTCGCTTAAGTCCACCTTCACCTCGACCGGCGAGGCGTCCGTTCCGCCCGCAGCAAGCTTCGCTACCCGCGAAGGCGTCATCTATGCCCCCGTCAACGGCGTGCTCGTCAACCTGAACGAGGTTCCCGACGAGACGATCGCCTCGGGCATGCTTGGCCAGGGCTATGGCATCGAGCCCATTACCGGCACCATCTATGCGCCCGCCAACGGCCGCATCGGTGCCACCACTGTCACCAACCACTCCATCGGCATGATTACCGAGGACGGCCTGCGCGTGTTCATCCATGTTGGCCTGGGCACCGTGGAAATGAACGGCAAGGGTTTTGCCCGCTTTGTCGAGATGGGCGATGTGGTCAAGGCAGGCCAGCCGCTCATCAGCTTCGACCGCGAGGCCATTAAGGCCGCTGGTCACGAGGACATCGTGACCGTCATCGTCTCCGAGCTCGATCGTCTTAAGAGCATCGACCATGTCGGCGAGTCTGGAACGCTTATCGGCGGCAACCCGCTCGTCAAGCTTGGCGACCCGCTGCTGGTTGCCAAGACCAAGTAGCCAGGCCCCGCGCCACACAGCCAAAAGGCACCTCGTCAAGCG
>CAJLAV010000069.1:0-9915 GCA_905204735.1 uncultured Collinsella sp.
AAGAGAAGAGGCGGGGCATGCCCCGCCTCTTACACCACATCTCTGCGCGCTACCGCCCGAATCGGTTCTGGAGCCGGTTTTCGCACTCTTACTCGTCCTTGGTCGCGGGGTGCTTGCAGACCACGCTCATGTAGATCATGCCGAGCACGGCAGCGGTGACCGAACCGGCAAGGATGGCGGCCTTGGCAGCCAGAACCTCGAACTGGGCCGTCGGGAAGGCAAGGCCGCTGATGAGAATCGACATGGTAAAGCCGATACCGCCCAGAATGCCCACGCCGGCAATCATGTGCCAGTTGACATTGTGCGGCAGCTCGCAGGCCTTAAGCTTAACCAGGGCAAACGTCATACCAAAGATACCGATCGGCTTGCCCAGCAGCATGCCAAAGTACACGCCGAGCGTCACCGGGTCGGTGAGCAGCGTGCTCATGTCCACGCCCACCAGGCGAACCTGTGCGTTCACGAACGCAAAGATCGGCAGAATCACAAAGTTGACCGGCGTGGAGATCAGACGCTCCATGCGGATGAGCGGCGGGGTCACGCGGTGCATGACGCGCTCGACCTTGGTGGTCGAGACGGTAAAGTCATGCTGGCCCAGGATGTGTGCCTCGTCGTCGTAGCGGTCATCGAGCAGCGGCAGGCACTCGCCCAGCCAATCGGTGAGGCTGTCGAGCTTGACGCCGCACTTGGCCGGAATGGTAAAGGCCAAGATGACGCCGGCGAGCGTAGCGTGCACGCCGCTCTTGAACATGCAGAACCACAGCAGCAGGCCCAGTACCGAATACGGGGCAAGGCGGTAATGCTGCGTCTTGTTGAGCCACACGAGCGCGCAGGTCACAAGCGCGGCGGCGCCCAACCAAAACGGATTGGGGCTCTGACCGTAGAAGATGGCGATGGCGGCGATGGAGATGAGGTCGTCGGCGATGGCGAGTGTCGAGAAGAACACGCGCACGCCGTTGGGCACGCGATTGCCCAAAAGCGACAGCACGCCCAGCGCAAAGGCAATATCGGTTGCCATGGGGATGGCCCAACCGTTGCGGGCGCCAGCATGGTTAAAGATCAGGTAGATGCAGGCGGGAACGACGACGCCGCCCACGGCCGCCAGCATGGGAAGCATGGCCTGGCGCGGGTTCTTGAGCTCGCCAACTGTCATCTCGTACTTAAGCTCGATGCCCACCAGCAAAAAGAAGATCGCCATGAGGAAGTCATTGACGAAAAGCTCAACGGTGAGACCGGCCGTAAGGTTGCCCAGACCCACATACAGCGGGGTCTCCAAAAAGTGATGGATGACCTCGTAGGCATCGGAATTGGCGCAAATGACGGCGGCGATAGCGGCGAAGACCATGACGGCGGCGGAAATCGTGCCGTTCTCGGCAATGCGCTCCCAAATGTCGTGACGCTCAAAACGTTTGCGCTCACGAACGTTAAACAGCTGCTCGGGTGCTGCCATGGGCGGCTCCTTTCACGGGAAGGCTCCCGTCTTAAAAAAGCACGGCCCGCCCAAGTGGCGGCGCCGCGCTCTAACGTATTACGCTTGCATCTAGCCTACCCTGCACGACAAGCACGCAGGCGTGGCCGAAAAGCGGAACCACAGGTTGAACATTATTTGCTCAACGGCGCGGGCGCGCCTGTCCAAGAGACGACGCGGCGCCGTGCACAAAAAACGACCGGAGCGCGGGGCTTCCGCGATCCGGTCGTCGGTGTTAGGTCAAAAGAACCTAGCAGGCGGCCATGATGGGGGCAGCAACCTGCTTCTTACGGGAGAGGACGCCCGGCATCCAGACACCGTCGTGCTCGTCGGCAATGCCCAGACCCTTCTGAGCAGCCTCGGTCTCGCCCTCGAGCAGGACCTGCGAGCCCTCCTCCATGATGTCGGTTATGCACAGGACAATGCCGTCAGCACCCTTCTCGGCGGCGTAGGCGCGCATGGCCTCGCGAATCTCGTCAATCATGCCAAGCGCACGGCTCTTGTCGACGGTCTCGTACTGGCCGATGAGCAGCTTCTTGCCGGCGGGCTCAAACATCTTGATGTCGTTGCCGACCATCTCGGCTGCGGTGAAGGAGCCGGACGGACGGGTAAGGAAGACCTCCATGCCAAACTTGACCGGGTCGACACCCACCTGCTCGCCGAGCTTGGCGGCGACGGCGCGGTCGACATCGGTGGTGGTGGGGCTCTTGAGCATGAGCGTGTCGGTCATCATGGCCGAGAGCAGCAGCTTGGCCTGAACGTCGGAAAGCTCAACGCCGAGCACGCCGGCGAGCTTGGTGACGATGGTGCAGCTGGAGCCCCAAGGCAGGCAGATGTAGTGCAGCGGGCCGGCGGTCTCGAAGTCGCCGATACGGTGGTGGTCGACGACGCCAAAGACCGTGGCGTCCTTAAGGCCGGCAACGGACTGGGCGGACTCGTTGTGGTCGGTGAGGACGACGAGCTGACCGGCCTCGACGGAATCGATCACGCGGGGCTCGGCAATGCCGGCGTCGGCGAGCAGCTTGGCAGACTCTGCCGGAAGCTGACCAAGGGCGCAGGCCTCGTAGGTGTTGCCGGCATACTCAACCTGGTTGAGCAGCTGGGACAGGACGACGGCGCTCATGATGGCGTCGTTATCGGGGTTCTGGTGACCAAAGACAAGAACGTTTGCCATGGGTTTCCTCCACTTGATATGTGTACTTGGACGTAGCTATGGTAGCACGCCGATGCCGAGCCTTCGCAAACGGAAGGGCCACGGCATATTTTGGGGCAGGCACGGAGGCCAAGGCTGTCCCTTTTACACCATGTTGGTGCAAAGCAACCCGACCCCCTTGCACCAGCTATTTGCCGGCAGCGCGCAGGGCTACGTAGGCGGCACCGATGATGCCGGCGTCGTTGCCGAGCGAAGCGACCTTAATGGGCGTCTCGCGCGAGGCGGAAAGCGCGTAGCGCTGGAAGTGCTCGCGAACTGCGTCGAGGTAGACATCGGCCGAGGCAGACGCACCGCCGCCGATCAGGAACATCTCGGGGTCGACCACGTTGGCAATAAGCGCCAGGGCGCGGCCGAGGTAGTCGGCCATGGTATCGGCAGCTGCCAGTGCGAGCTTGTCGCCCTCGCGGCAGGCCTGGAACACGTCCTTGGAATCTGAGGGGCCGGTGAGCTCGATGGGCTCGACGCCCGCCTTCTTGCACTCGGCAAGGTAGTTGCTCACCACGCCGGTGGCACTGGAATACTGCTCCAGGTGGCCATGGCCACCGCAGCCGCAGGTACGCTCCTCGGCCGGGTTCAGGCACATGTGGCCAATCTCGCCGCCGGCGCCCACAACGCCCGATACCACATCGCCGTTAACGATAACGCCGCCGCCCACGCCGGTACCGATGGTGACCATCACCACGTTCTGCACGCCCTTGGCAGAACCGAGCCAGGCCTCGCCCATGGCAGCGGCGTTGGCATCGTTCTCGTACTTAACGACCGCGTCGGGGCAGTGCTTTTGAATGGCGATCCTCAGCTCGGGCAGGTTAATGGCGATGTTGGCCTTGACCTTGGCATCGCCCGATGCCGGGATGGGGCACGGAACGGCCAGGCCAATGCCCGCCACAAAGGCACGCGGAATCCGTGCCTTGGCGACCACCTGGTCGATAGCCTCGGTAACCGCGGCAAAGCCCGCAGCGTCAACGATGGGAGGCGTGGGCACGCTGGCCTTGGCAAGCAGGTTGCCGTCCTCGTCGAACAGGCCCTCCTTAACCGAGGTGCCGCCGACGTCGATGCCGATGTAATACTGCTTAGGTTCCATGGGAGCCCACCTTTCTCGTTTAAACATTGCCTGTATGGTACCGCTCCCAAGGCAAAAACCTACCAAAAAGGGACAGGTTTATTTTGGCAGGTTTTATCTGGGGAAACGCAAATGGCTGCTCAACAGGCCGCGCAAGACCATCCCCAAAAATAAAGGCGCCGGGAGGCGGAGACTCCCGGCGCCCGTCAAAGGGACTATGTTGTCTGTTGGACCGCACGGTCCTTCGCGGCGATAACGCCGACTAGGCCTTAAGTGCCTGCAGCTGCTTGTGGATTTCGATGAGCTCCGTCGCCATGACGCGCATGGTCTCGGTACCGGCCATCTGGTCTTCGGCATGCAGCAGAATCAACGGGGCCTCGCCGTTACGCTCGCCGTTGGCCTCCTTCTTCAGAAGCCCCATGTGAACATCGTGGCCACCGTTATAGGCCTCGTCGCCCTGCTTGATAAGCTCCTCGGCGGCGTCAAAATCGCCCTCCTTGGCCTTTTGCACGGCATTGATGTACATGCTCTTGGCGGTACCGACGTAGCTGATGATCTCAAAGCAGGTCATCTGCAGTTCGTTCATATCCTCCATGCGGAGCACCTATCCCATCACGCTGACGCAGTGGTCGATAATGCCGGCAGCGTTCATGCGGCCGTAGTCGACCATGTTGATGACCTCGACCGGGAAGCGGCCAGCGGCCTCCTTCTCAAAGTCACCCTTGGTGTAGCCGATCTGCGGGCCAAGCAGCAACATGTCGCACTCGTCCAGGTGATCGTGGGCCTCGTTCATGGGACGAGCCTCGATCTCAATATCCAGACCACGGTTCGCAACCTCGGCCTGCATCTTCTGGACCAGCAGGCTCGTGGACATACCGGCATTGCAGCAGAGCATGATCTTCTTCATGGTTTCCTCCTTATAACTGCGCGGCGCGCAGACGACACTGGTTGTATTCCTTGCGGCTATTGTGCCCACCCCTCTGCATCTTTACACAAGGGAGAGAGCCGCGGGCACCGGCACCGCGTACCGGCGCCCGCAAAGGTGAAAGGGACGAACGTTAGGCGTTCTACTCGGCGAGAGCCTCCTGCTTGGCGATTGCCTTCTCGGAAATCTTCATAAAGGGCAGGTAGACGGCCATGCCAATGACAATCTCGAGAGCCTGCCACACGCCGGCGCGCCAGTCAAAGCCCGTAGCGAGCAGGGCATTGATGACGGGAGGCATGGTCCAGGGCACCTGGGCGATGCAGGGGCTGATGATGCCTGCGCAGGTAAGGCCATAGGTGATGCCGATGAACAGGTCGGGAAGAAGGACAAACGGGATCATGAGCGGCAGGTTGTACACGATGGGGTAGCCGTAGATAACCGGCTCGTTGATGTTGAACAGACCAGGCAGGATAGCCATCTTGGAAACGGTCTCGGAAGCCTTGTTCTTGGAGAACAGGAGCGTGTCGAGCAGAAGCATGAGGGTGCAGCCCGAGCCGCCGATGAGGGCAAAGCTGTTAACGATCTGCATGTTCATGTAGTGATCGGGCTGGATGGTGCCACCGGCGGCAAAGGTAGCCATGTTGTCGACGATAAGCATGGTCAGGATCGGCTCGACGGTAGCGCCAGAGATGGTGGACTGGTGAATACCGACGCAGAACAGCAGGTTGGCAAGGGTGTAGATGAGGATAACAGCCCACGGACCGGCGTTCATGATGTTCTTGAGCGGGTTGGAGATGCACGTGGAGATGATGGCGCACAAATCGGTGCCGGCGCACACGGCGAGCAGGGCTGCGGCAAGAGCGAAGATTGTGAGGTTGAGCAGCATCGGGATCATGACGTTGAAGGAGTTGGAGACCGCGGGAGGCACGCCCTCGCCCAGCTTAACCTTGAGCTTCTCGACGCCAGAAATCTTGATGAAGAGCGAGACGGAGAGCAGAGCGATGATAATGGCCGAGAACAGACCGTTGGTGCCGGTGTTGGCAGTCGAAAGGGCGCCCGTGACCTCGGCGAAGGTGATCTTGTCGGTGAGCAGCGGGCTCGTGGCGGCAAGCGAGGCGGTGATCTGCTGCGGCATCATGATGACGAAGGCAGAGATGGCGACGACCACGCAAGCGAGCGGGTTATCGAAACGCTTGTTCTTGGCGAGGCTGTAGCCAATCAATCCGGCCAAGATAATGGCAGAGACATTGAGGGTGCCCAGCGTAATTGCCGAGCCCCACGTCTGAAGGTTGGCAAGGCCCGCCGCATCGAGCGGGAACAGAGGGAACACGACGTTGTTAATAAGAACCGCGATACCCGCAAGGATATAGAGCGGCGTGATGGTCGCGAAGGCGTCACGCAGGGAACGCAGGTGAACCTGGTTTCCCACCTTCGCAGAGACCTCGGCAAACTTGTCGAGGAAGCTCTTTCCGTTGTCACTGGCCATGATTGCTCCTAACTTTCAAATCCGGCCTTTTCCTATGCGCACGGTGGTCTGTCGCCCTCTGCCACCAGATGTGCCATGTGTTGCGCGCGGCGGCGCGCGGTCTGGGCGTTCGCCCGGTCGCTAATCAACCACGTGGGTCGTGGCGACCTGTTTGAGCCAGGCTGCCGACTTCTTAAGGCGGCGCTTGTAACCGTCCATGAGATCGACCTCGACAAAGCCATAGCGATTCTTAAAGGCATTGGCCCAAGACCAGTTATCGATGACGGCCCAGTAGTGATAGCCCCGGCATTTGGCGCCCTCGGAGATTGCCTTGGCAACCCACTCCAGGTGTTGGCGCACAAAGTCGACTCGGTAGTCATCCTGGATGGTTCCTTCGGCGTCACGGTTCTTGTATTCGTCCATGATGCCGATGCCGTTCTCGGAAACGAACCACTCAAGATCGGGGTAGTTCTTAGCGCAGTCCATGCCAAAGTCGTAGAGGCCCTGCGGGTAGATCTCCCAGCCGCGGCTCTCGTTCATAACGGCGTCGGGCCACACGTACTCGTCGGCAAAGTGCGGCAGACCGTACTGGTCGATCTTGCTCGCCGGCGCCTGAACGCGCGTGGGGTGGTAGTAGTTGCAGCCGAGCCAGTCGACAACACCCTGCTTGAGAATCTCTTGGTCGCCGGCACGGAACGGGAGCTTAACGCCGCCCTCGGCCAGGCTGTCGAGCACGTCGGCAGGAAGCTCGCCCTTGGTAATAAGGTCGAGCCACCAGCGATTGTTGATGCCGCTGGTCATACGCACGGCCTCGAGGTCTGCCTCGCTGGGGTTCTCCTTGGTGTAGACCGGAGTAAAGCAGTTGATCATGCCGATCTTGGCATCGGCGCGAACAGCGCCCTCGTCATAGGCGCGACGATAGTTGGCCACGGCCAGCGCGTGCGCCAGCGAGATGTGATATTGCACGGTGCGAGCGCGGTTGAAGTCGTGGAGTTGCGGGAACCACACGCCCTCCTGATAGCGCTGCTCGGGCTCGACGATGGGCTCGTTAAAGGTGAACCAGTACTTAAGCTCCTGGCCAAACTCGTGGAAGGCGACGTCGGCGTAATGCGCGTAAGCCTCGACAACCTCACGGCTCTCCCAGCCGCCACGGTTAAAAAGGTAGGTGGGCATGTCAAAGTGGTACAAGTTGACAAACGGCTCCAGGCCGGCTTCGCGAGAGGCGCGGAACAACTCGTGATACCACGCGGCGCCTTCCTCGTTGAGGTTGCCGTCGGCATCGAGCAGACGGCTCCACTGGATGGAAGTGCGATAGGTATCCAGGCCCAAGTCCTTCAAAATGCGAAGGTCTTCCTGGTACTTGGCCATAAAGTCATTGCCGGCGTAAGAGCCAACGCAGTTGTAGAACGAGCCCAGATCCTGGATGGACCAGGTATCCCACAGGTTCTCGAGCTTGCCGCCCTGGTTCCACTGACCCTCAGTCTGCGGGCCGGACATAGCAGCGCCAAAGAAGAAGTCGTTGGGCAGCTGATACTGTGCCATCAAAGTCCTCGCTTTCGTGTTCTAGAGCTTCCGGTTGGAGACGGGTTTGCTTTGGCAGGTTATCCGGCGCGGGCGCGCACCGGTCATACCGATATCCAACCCGCCAAAACAAAACCGTCCCCAAACGGTCGATCCTGTTCTGCGGAAAGATTCCGTTCGTTGCTTAAACTATAGCGCTCTAATTCTAAAAGTAAGGCGTCTTTTTCTTTTTTCTTTCTCGAGCTTCTTAGATAAAGGTTATATGGGTGCCTTGTTAAGGGTTATACTTACTTGCGTATTGATATATGTCGGAAAGGAGGTTCAATGATTCCCAAATACGAGGCGATAGCTGCAGATATTCGTCGAAGCATCGAGGATGGCACTCTTAAACCGGGCGACAAGCTTCCCACCGTCGTTGAGTTCTGCGAGCTCTATAGCGTTTCCAAAATCACCGTCAAACGAGCTATCGAGCAAATCACCGAGGAAGGTCTTATTACCAGCCGACGCGGATCGGGTACCTACGTTAAGGACACGGCGGGACTTCCCGGTCAGGCGTTTTTCCAGGGCAAAAACGACCGTGCCCAGGGCTTTTCGTATGAGCACCGCGGGGAGAAGGTGACCTCGGTGGTCTACGATTTCTCGATTGTTAATCCACCAGCGGACATCGCAGCCCAGCTGGGAATTGCCGAGGATGACTTTGCCTATCACATCGTGCGCGTGCGTCAGGCCGATGAGAAGCCCATCGTTATCGAGTACACCTACATGCCCCTCGAGCTGATTCCAGGCCTTAAAAAGAAGGACCTGTACGGATCGGTCTACCACTTCATCCGCGAGCAATGTGGGCTGAAGATTTCGAGCTTCCACCGTACCATTCGCGCCGTGGCAGCAACCGAGGAAGAAGCCGAGCGCTTGGACACCAAGCCTGGCTCTCCCCTGCTCGAGCTCACCCAGATTGGCTTTTTGGACAGCGGCGCCGCCTTTGAGTATTCGGTCTCGCGCAACGTTGGCGACCGCTTTGAGTTGCACAACGTAACGTTGGCATAGGTTTTTGTAGTCATCCGGGCGCTCGCTTTGAGCTGTTTTGTGCAGCGCCCGCGCAACACAATGGGGGTATGAACATGTCCGATTTGATTAAGCTGACGCCGATCTTCCACGAGAAGATCTGGGGCGGTCGCCAGCTCGAAACCGTATTTGGCTACGACATTCCCGATGGACCCATCGGTGAGTGCTGGGCCATCTCGGCCCACCCCAACGGCGACTGCCAGATTGCGGAAGGCCCGTATGCAGGCCACACGCTGTCGTGGCTGTGGGCCGAGCACCGCGAGCTCTTTGGCAACTGCGAGGGCAAGGAGTTCCCACTGCTCATTAAGATTCTGGACGCCAAGGACGACCTTTCGATCCAGATTCATCCCAACGACGAGTACGCCGCCAAGCACGAGAACGGCAGCCTGGGCAAAACCGAGTGCTGGTATGTGCTGGACTGCGAGCCCGGTGCCACGATCATTGTCGGCCAGCGCGCGCACGACCGCGCCGAGGCCGCGCAGATGATCGAGGACGGCCGCTGGGACGACATGCTCAACGTACTGCCGATCCACAAGGGCGACTTTTTCCAGATTGATTCCGGTACCGTGCACGCCATCAAGACCGGCACGCTCATTTTGGAGACGCAGCAGTCGAGCGACGTGACGTATCGCCTGTACGACTACGACCGTCCCGGCACCGACGGCAAGCTGCGCCCGCTGCACATTGAGCAGAGCCTCGACTGCATAAACTTTGATGCTCAGGCTCCGACCGACGGCACGGTGACCGCACCCGAGGTGGATGGCGTGACCGAGCTCGAGTCTTGCCCCTGCTACACCGTCGATCGCGTGCGCGTTAACGGTAGCAAGACCCTCGACCAGCGCTGGCCCTTCATGTGTCTGTCGGTCATCGACGGCGAAGGCACCATCTGCGGCGACCCCGTCCACAAGGGAAGCCACCTGCTGGCTCCGAGCACCGTCGGCTCCATCGACCTCGAAGGCAAGATGGAACTGATCATCAGCCACCTGTAGGTCGTAACAACAACCCAAACGCAACAAGGGGCTCCCCCGCCCATCAAACGGGAGAGCCCCTACTCATATCTATATATCGGCCCACCCGGCTCTCCAGATCAAAAAGCGAACGGGCAAAGCAACGTTCGCAAGCTGCAGGCCAAAACGCCACAAGGAAGAGGGCGCGCCGGGGGCTTTGGTCGATCGCGAGTTCCGCACGAGCCGGAGAGCACTTA
>CAJLAV010000070.1:0-9905 GCA_905204735.1 uncultured Collinsella sp.
GCCGTTGCCGCGCCCCGCAGTGCCCGCTTCCCCCGAGAACAATTATCAGTGCAGGTCGCGAGAGTCTAAAAAGGCGGTGTGCTCAGGAGGTTCGCATTTTTCCCCGCACTTCCGAAATTCGAGTGCACAGAAGGCTGCAACAAAACGATTTACGCAACATATGTCCAAGCAAAAACGGGTGGTAGCCGGTACGGCCACCACCCGTTTGTCTCATATCCAGCCCATAGCAGGCCAGTTACTTCTTAATGCCGCGTCCCAGGCGCTCAGCGACCGACGCCACGGCACTCTCGTCGACCGAGCCGCAGCTCACGCAGCCATCGTGGGCACGCATCTGGCCGGTGACCTCGTCCATCGCGAGCGGCGCCACCTTCTCGAGCTTAAAGCCCTTACCGGCGCGCATGTTTTCCTTGGCCACGCTGATCATGAGCTTAATGCGGTTGAGCTGGTTGACCTCGGACGCGCCGGGGTCGTAGTCCACTGCGACGATGTTGCTCTCGGGGTGCTGACGGCGCAGTTCCTTGATCACGGCCTTACCCACCACGTGGTTGGGCAGGCACGCGAAGGGCTGCGTGCAGATAATGTTGGGTGCACCATGGTCAATCAGGTCGAGCATCTCGGCCGTGAGCAGCCAGCCTTCGCCCATGTTGTTGCACACCGAGAGCACCGTGCGAGCCTTGTCGGCCATAGTGTCGATGCGCTCGGGCGCCTCAAAGCGGCTGGACTTTTCGAGCATCTCCTCCACCGGCGTACGCATCCAGTCCACCAGCTTGATGAGCGCCTGCATACCAGCGCGCGTGGTAGCAGAGCTTCCCAGCTCGTCCTTCTGTAGCTCGGCGTTGCTCATGGAGTACAGGAAGAAGTCGAGCAGACCCGGCACCACAGCCTCGCAGCCCTCGCGCTCAATGACATCGACCACGTGGTTGTTGGCCGTGGGATGGAACTTGACCAGGATCTCGCCAACCACGCCCACGCGCGGCTTGGTACCCTCGCCCACGAGCGGCATGGTGTCGAACGCGCGGATGGCCTCGCGAGCAAGCTTGGTGTAGTTATGCCTGTTGAACTTAGGCGCCAGCTTGCGGGCGCGCGCCATGTACTCCTCGTAGAGCGCGTTGGCGGCACCGGGCGTGGCCTCGTACGGGCGGCAGCGGTAGAGCATCTGCATCATCACGTCGCCAAAGAGCACCGCGTACACGGCCTGCTTGAGCAGCGCCGGCGTAATCTTAAAGCCAGGGTTGTCCTCGCCCAGCGCCACTGCCGAAAGCGAGATTACCGGGATCTCGGGGTGGCCGCTCTCGCGCAGGGCCTTGCGGATGAGTGCGATGTAGTTGGTGGCACGGCAGCCGCCGCCGGTCTGGCTGATGACCACGGCCGTCTTGGACAGGTCGTATCGACCGCTCTCGATGGCCTCCATGATCTGACCCGTCACCAGAATCGACGGATAGCAGATATCGTTGTTGACGTAGCGCAGACCCGCCTCGACGGCGTCGTGGTCGGTCGAGGGCAGCAGCTCCAGGTTGTAGCCGGCACCGCGGAATACCTCTTTGACCAGGTCAAAGTGAATCGGCGCCATCTGCGGGCACAGGATGGTGTAGCCGTCCTCGCGCATCTGCTCGGTAAAGGGCACCTTGGGCCACGCGGTCGAAGCACTCTCGCGCTGGGCCTCAAACGTGTACTTGCGGCTCGCGAACGCAGGGGCATCCGTGGAGGGCGCCACCGGCGCAGCATCGCCCTGCTCGTAGGCCTCGCCCGCAGCCGTGGCCTCTGCCAGGCGCTCGGCCTCCTGGTCCTTGAGCGCTGCCATGAGCGAGCGGATGCGGATGCGCGCGGCGCCCAGGTTGGACACCTCGTCGATCTTGAGCACGGTGTAGATCTTACCGCTGGCCTCAAGGATTTCCTGCACCTGGTCGGTGGTCAGAGCGTCCAGACCGCAGCCGAAAGAGTTAAGCTGGATCAGGTCCAGGTCGTTGCGCATCGTCACAAAACGGGCGACGGCGTACAGGCGGCTGTGGTACATCCACTGGTCGACCACGCGGATGGGGCGCTCGGGCTTCACAAGGTGCGCAAGCGAATCCTCGGTAAAGACCGCAAAGCCAAAGCTCGAGATAAGTTCGGGCAGGGCGTGGTTGATCTCGGGGTCGTTATGGTAGGGACGACCGGCGAGCACGATGCCGTGACCGCCATGGTCCTCGACCCACTTAAGAGCCTCCTCTCCCATGGTCTGGATGTCCTCGTGGAAACGCGCATCGGCCTCAAAAGCAGCGTTGACGGCGGCATCGACCTCAGAGCGCGTGATCTTGGGACCGCGCACGCGACCGCGACCGGCTTGCGCATCGGCCACACGGTCGACGGCGAGCACCTGGTACAGACGGCGCTTAAGCTCGGTCTTATCGTGATAGGGCACAAACGGGTACAGGAACTCGATGTTCTGTTCGCGAATCTCGTCGATGTTGAGCGCCAGCGCTGTGGGGTAGCTCATGACGATGGGGCAGTTGTAACAGTTGCCAGCCGTCGGATCCTCCTTGCGCTCCCAGCGCACGCACGGCATCCAAATGAAGTCGACATCGCGGTCGATAAGGTTCATCACGTGGCCGTGGCTCATCTTGGCCGGGTAGCACACACTCTCGGACGGCATGGACTCGATGCCCGCCTGGTAGGTCTTTTTGCTCGACTGGTCGGACAGCTGCACGCTAAAGCCCAGCCGCGTAAAGAACGCGTGCCAGAAGGGGTAGTTCTCATACATGTTGAGCGCGCGCGGGATGCCGACGGTGCCGCGCGGGGCCTCGTCGGGGCTCAGCACCTCGCGATTAAAGAGCAGCTCGTTTTTCTTTTTGAAGAGATTGGGAGCCTCGGTCTTCTGCTTTTTGTGGCCGGCGCCCTTCTCGCAGCGGTTGCCGGTAATGAAGCGCCTGCCGCCACCAAAGTCGTTGACGGTGAGTTGGCAGTTGTTGGAGCAGCGACCGCAGCGGACGTGCTTTTGCGTCACGGTGAGGTGCGCGATGTCCTCGGCCGAGAGGATGGTCGAGACGCCATCGGCGCCGGCGCGGTCGCGGGCGAGCAGGGCTGCGCCGTAAGCGCCCATGCAGCCGGCAATGTCGGGGCGCACGGCGTGAACACCGGTGAGCCGCTCAAACGCACGCAGCGCGGCGTCGGACATAAAGGTGCCGCCCTGGACGATCACCTGGCTGCCGATCTCCTTGGGGTCGCGCAGCTTAATGACCTTGAACAGGGCGTTCTTGATGACGGAGTAGGACAGGCCGGCCGCGATGTCGCCCACCGTGGCGCCTTCCTTTTGCGCCTGCTTGACGCGCGAGTTCATAAAGACCGTGCAGCGGCTGCCCAGGTCGACCGGAGCCTTGGCATGGATGGCGGCGTCGGCAAACGCGCGAACGTCCATGTTCATGGACACGGCGAAGCTCTCGATAAAGCTGCCGCAGCCCGACGAGCAGGCCTCGTTGAGCATGATGTGCTCGATCACGCCGTCCTTCACGCGCAGGCACTTCATATCCTGACCGCCGATGTCCAGGATGAACTCGACGCCGGGCAGGAACGCCTTGGCGCCACGCAGGTGCGCGACGGTTTCGATCTCGCCGGAGTCGGCCTTGAGGGCCTCGATGAGCAGCGCCTCGCCATAACCGGTGGTGGTCACGTGGCCGATGGTGCAGCCGGCGGGGATATGGTTGTAGAAATCGGCCATGATGACCTTGGCCGTGCCCAGGATGTCGCCGTTGTTGTTGCCGTACCAGGTGTGCAGCAGCTGGCCGTCCTCGCCCACGAGCGCGGCCTTCATGGTGGTGGAGCCGGCGTCGATGCCGATGAACACGCGGCCGGTGTAGCCGTCGAGCTTGCCCTTGGGAACGACCTCGGTGTCGTGGCGGTTCTTGAACTCGGAAAAGTCCTCGTCGGTGGCAAAGAGCGGATCCAGGCGCTCGACCTCGGCGCCCTGCGTGTCGCCCAGACTATCGATGGCATCGATGAGCTGCGGGAACGTGCTGAGCTTGTTGGACTCGTGCGCCATGGCGGCACCGCTCGCCACAAAGAGGTGGGCGTTTTGGGGCACGATGCGGTGCTCCTCGTCCAGGCTGAGCGTGAGGTAGAAGCGGTGGCGCAGCTCGGAGAGGTACTGCAGTGGGCCGCCCAGGAAGGCGACGTTGCCGCGAATGGGACGGCCGCACGCCAGGCCCGAAATGGTCTGGGTCACGACGGCTTGGAAGATGGAAGCGGCCACGTCCTCGGGGCGGGCGCCCTCGTTGAGCAGCGGCTGGACGTCAGTCTTGGCAAAGACGCCGCAGCGGCTGGCGATGGGATAGATGGTGGTGGCGTTGGCTGCGAGCTCGTTGAGGCCGCTGGCGTCGGTGTGCAACAGAGTGGCCATCTGGTCGATGAACGCGCCCGTGCCGCCGGCGCAGGTGCCGTTCATGCGCTGCTCGATGCCGTTGTCGAAGTAGATGATCTTGGCGTCCTCGCCGCCCAGCTCGATGGCGACATCAGTGGCCGGGATGAGGGTCTCGACGGCACGCTTGCTGGCGATGACCTCCTGGACAAACTCCAGGTCGAGCCACTGGGACAGCAGCAGGCCGCCCGAGCCGGTAATGGCGCAGGTCATCTGGGCCGTCGGCAGCACGGTCGCAGCGCCCTCGAACAGGTCGCGGGCGCAAGCGCGGACATCGGTGTGGTGGCGCTGGTACTTGGCGTAGACGATCTGGTTGTCGTCGTTGAGCACGGCGAGCTTGACGGTGGTGGAGCCCACGTCGATGCCCAGGTGCAGGTTGCCGCGGGCGGCCTCGGGGTTGAAGATCGCGCCTTCGGGGGCGTGGGCGGCGGCTACGGGCTCAGCGGCGGTGGCGGGCTCGCTAGCGACGGACGTCTCCCCTGCCGCGTTCTTGGCATCGGCAACTGCCTCGGCAACTTTCTCGGCAGCTGCGGTCGCGGCCTTCTGCGCGGCATCCACCACGGCGGGCGCAGCCTCACGCGCGGCAGCGACCATACGGTCCTTAATACCCTCGACGAGTTTGCTCATTGTCTCTCCTCTTAGTTGTTGGACTCGACGGCTGCGGTGGTGTCGGCCGCGTCCTCGAGCTGCAGGTTCAATAGCTTCATGCCGTATTCCGGCACGTTGATATCGATGGGTTGGCCATACAGGTCACCAGGGCGCACAAAAGCGAGCACCGTCATAATGCGCGCCATGGCCTCGGGCGATTCGGTGAGCCCACGCTCAAACCAGCGCTGAATCATGCCGACCTCGGCACTCACGACGTAGGTGACGTAGTAGTCAAAGAACGTGCCCAGCGCCAGGCCCAAAATGCCCGTCTGCGCACGCGGCACCACAGCCTCACGCGCGGTGTCGATGATCCTTTTAATGAAGGCCTGGTCGCCGCCCGGGCCCAGCAGCGCACCGATTAAGTCGCGGTTGGCCGCAAGATAACGCAGCAGCTCAACCGAACCGGGCGCTGGCTCGAGCTCATCTATGTTGTGATAGAGATCGGGCAGCTGAGCTGCGGTGATGAGCTCAATGCGCTCGCGGATCTCGGCCAGCAAGCCGTCCTCGATTTGATTGATAAAGTCGGGGATATCACGGTAGTGCGAATAGAACGTGCGGCGCGTAAGGCCAGCGCGCTCGGTGAGCGACGCGACGTTAATGCGCGAAAGGTCGCCGCTTTCGGCAAGCTCGCTGGCAAGTGCCTGGCGAAGGGCACGCTGCGAGCGAAGGGACCGGCGATCGCATTTCTCGAGCTGGGACAAGCGTCCTCCTTGTTACTCAGCCTGTGCGCTATTGCACAGTGCGAGTATTATTGCACACCGTGTGCATCAACACGTAAAGGCAATATTTGGAATGTGACGAAGGGACTGTCCCTTTGTCACATTATTCGATGACAGTGCGGGAGTTTTGCTTGCGCATGGTGGCGAGCATGTGTTTGGGGACGGCATGGGCCATACAGCTGCCGATGGTCGCGCTCGCGGCGGCCTTGGCCGCGTCGCTGCCGTTTTTGGTCGCATAGCTGTGGCGGAAACGCTTGAGCATGGCGATGTCGTTGCCGCCGTCGCCGTAAACCGCGACCTCGTCCTCGGCAATACCGTAGTAGCCCGCCAGCCAGGCCACGCTCTCGCCCTTGTTGCACGCCACGTCCGTGATCTCGAACATCACCGGATCGAACGGCGCGTTGACCACACGGTCCGAACGCTCGGCCAAATACGCCTTAAGGTCGCGCTCCAGCTCGGGCGAGGTCACGCGGCAGTTGATCTTGCACACGTCATGACGCAGGATGTCACCGATCGACTGGTCGAAGTACTGTTCCTCGTGGTACCCGCCACGCGCACGCATGCCGCGCATCACGATGCGCTTGATAGGGCTGTCCTTTTTAAAGCCCGCCTGGTGCATCTCGAACGATCCGCTCGAAAACATGCCGTCGGGCGTGGAGCAGTCAAAACAGATATCTGGAAACTCCTTGAGCAGCTCCTCGGTGATCTGTGGGTCGATGGTCCAGGTCTTGAGCACCTCGCCATGGCTGTCGCGCACGATGGATCCGTTGGAGCAGCAGGCGTCAAGCGCCAGGCCCGTAAAGCCATGCTCGCCAATCGGCAGCGTCGAGCGTCCGGTCGCGGGAACCACATGCAGGCCAGCCTTGGTCAGCTCGCGGATGGCACGGCGGATGGTCCCATCCGCCTCGTGCAGGGCGTTCAGCAGCGTTCCGTCTAAGTCACTCGCAAACATCTTGATCATGGGCACGTCTCTCCTTCGTCTGCACGATATTGTAGACGAGAACGGGCGTGCCCAAACAATGGCGTCCCGGCGCGACGTGCCACTGCCTCCACAAATTCACGGTGCCCCAGTGCCTTAAGACATTCGCCATAAGCGACTTTTCAGCCGATAAAACAGCGCTGTCATCAACGTCAGCACCGCCAACATTCCTGCGAATACAATCGCCGGAGTCCATCGATCATATGCGAGCCCGTAAACCAATTGGCCAATAGGCGTTGCGCAGGAAAGCGCCATGTAAACGAGTGCCAGCACTTTTCCGCAGAGTTCCTTTGGCGCTGACCGCTGAACGAATGAAACGACTTCAACCGATGTAACGCTTGCCCACGCCATGACCCATGCCGAGCCGGCCGCAAGCGCGACAAACGCAAATTCGTTAGGACCGCTCAGTAGCGTGACAATAATCGGTACGACTCCTAAACAGATCATCGCAACATATCGACATATGCCCTTGAAGGAAAAACGATGCGGCCAAATACCGACCAAACCACTGCCGACAAGACCACCTAAGCCCATAGCCACCTCAATAATCCCAACAAAGGATGACTGCATTCCGAGATGCTTTGCAACAATAACGGGAGCACCAATCGTTAACCCAACTAACGCAAGGTTCAAAATAGCCGCAATCAAAAACACAACGAGCAATGATGAGTTTTGAGACAGGTACCGAATCAACTCCCGAAAATCGTTTCGGCGTGTCGTACGAGTCGCGCCGTCCCCCATCGTTTCAGATGAGGCATTTTGCTTGAGTGCGCCCCCGAACAGCAGGGCTGAAATCGTAAACGTCAACGCCGCGGTTTCGCATAGAGTATCGATACCAAAGCACCCATAGACTGCCGTCCCGACTACAGGCCCCAAGATATTGCTCATCATGATTATCTGCGAGACCAACGCAGTGGCACGCTCAACCTTTTCTTGGCCCGTCATGCGCACCGCCTCAATTTGAAGCATCGGTTTCAGCAGCGATTGGATGCCATATTGGACGCAAAGCATTGCTGCCACGACAACCGCAAGAGGCAGCGAACGCTTCATGGGGATAAACAGCAGTGATGCAGCCATCAGAACAATGCCGAGTACCACAAGAACCCCGCGATGTCTTCCCCGATCCGCCAAAATCCCGCCAACCGGAGTCGCGAGCACGCCCGGTATGAACGCTATCGCCGCGACGGCGCCATATAACGTTGAGGAGCCGCTGCAATCGAACAAGTAAAGCGGGCACGCAAAGCACAGTGCCGACAGCATCGAATACGCACACAGCTGTGCAACAAGAAGACCAAATAGCCTGATAGATCGCACTGTTTTTGGCGCCAATGAAACGCTAATTCTTCGCATCCCAGCCATAAGCCTGCCCCCAAATACATACTGTTAGTATGTATTTAATGACTTGAAAAGGGCAGCCGTGGCTACCCTCACAAATCAATTACATACCGTTGGTATCTATATTACCACCCGGCACGGTTCCATACGTCCCAAATCTGGGCCGTTGTCTGGAGCACTTCATTACCCAAATCAAGCCCCACCGCGGCCGCCATCTGCGCCAAACATTGTGCGCGAGCAAGCATTCGCTCCTTGGGCTCGAGCGGACGGAACAATGGCAGCAGCCAAAGATTCGCTAACAACGATACGGCCTCCGCTGCTTCGCGCGGGCATTCGCACGCAATGGAGCCGTCGGCGATGCCCTCCTCGATTACTGGCAAGAGATTGCCATCGGCCGACTCGTCAAACGAACCTTGGTACTGCATCGCCAGCAGCCGCGAGCTTTTTACCGGAT
Source organism: uncultured Collinsella sp. (assembly GCA_905204735.1). Lineage (GTDB taxonomy): Bacteria > Actinomycetota > Coriobacteriia > Coriobacteriales > Coriobacteriaceae > Collinsella. Next base: position 8,526 of record CAJLAV010000070.1, read on the forward strand.
CTGCCGCAGGATGCATGCGAGCCCATAGCTCGATTTGCGGAACGACGGACTCGGGCGCATAAAGTCGTTTGAGCTTTTGAGCTCCCGTCATATTGCCAGCACCGAGTGTCGCGCGACGGTGCTCAGCAATCGGAGCCGTTGCCCGATCAAATGCGGCGTTGAAAATCTCCTCTTTGCTCTTAAAGTGATGATAGACAGCACCCTTGGTCATGCCATCGAGGCGGTCGACGATGTCTTGAATGCTCGTCCCCTCATAACCCTGTACGCAGAATAGCTCCAGCGCCGCGTCGAGAATCTTCGCGACAGTCTCCTCGGGATATTTATTACGACCCATAATCCGTCCATCCACAACGCAAGTCTTGTGCCTCATTGCAGCATTTTAACGTTGCGGATGGTAGACGGTCGATTCTACACCGCGGCGGGACCGTGTTCGCCGGTACGAATGCGGATAACTTCCTCGACCGGTTCGACCCAAATCTTGCCGTCTCCAACGGCACCGGTGCGAGCGGCGTTGCAGATGATGTCGACAATGCCGTCGACATGCTCGTCGGCGCAAATGAGGGTGAACTGTACCTTAGGAATCGTGTTGACGAGCAGTTCGTTGCCGCGCACATATTCCTTCCAGCCATGCTGCGCGCCGCAACCCTGCACCTGGTTGATAGTCATGCCGCGAACATCGGCAGCAAACAGCGCATCTTTAAGAACCTCAAGTTTCTCGGCGCGAACAATCGCCGTAATCTTCTTCATAGTGAATTCCTCTCAATAATCAACGTATCCCTTTACATGAGACGCGGGTTTTCCAAGTGCCGCAAACTAACCTCAGAAATCAAAAAAGTTCAACTGACTGGTCTTAGCAGGTTTCCCAAGTGCCGCAGATCGGCCTGAAAGAGGAGTGCCGCGTACTTAAGGTACGTAAACGACGATTGAAGGCCGAGGTGCGGTGCTTGGGGAAGCTGCTAATCGAGTCCCGAGAAGGAGGGGTAAGCACTCTCGCCGTGCTGACTCGCATCCAGGCCCAGCGCCTCGTCTGCCTCGTCCACACGCAGACTGCCGTGGAACAGCGCCTTGACCACCGCGGCGATTACCAAGTCGAGCACCAGCACAATAGCGACCGTCACCACAATGCCCAAAATCTGCGAGATGAGCAGCGACACGTCGCCCGTGTAGAACAGACCACCCTTACCGGTCCACGAGAGCTCCGGAACGCAGAACAGGCCCGTGAGCACGCCGCCCAAGATGCCGCCGATGCCGTGGCAGCCAAACGCGTCGAGCGCATCGTCGTAGCCGAACTTGGTCTTAAGATGGCTGATGGCCAGGTAGCAGACAGGCGATACGATCAAGCCCATAACCAGCGCCGCCCACGGCTCGACAAATCCCCCA
>CAJLAV010000071.1:0-9725 GCA_905204735.1 uncultured Collinsella sp.
TGCGGGCGAAAAAGTGGAACTCACTTATCGGTCGATGATTTCAATCCTGCGGCTATCCGATGTTCTTCGCAAATAAATGAGGCTTCCATGGCCATGTGGCAGCTTGTCTCACCGATGGGTGGGAGCCGAGTACTTTTCGGACGATTTGCTTGGCCTCGGCGTAGTCTTGGACGGGATCTGCCGGATCATCGAAATCCTCGACGAGATATTTCAAAGCGGCACCTTCTTAAACGGCGAACGTGACAGCGGTCCTCCCTGAATTCTATAAAATCACGGCCTGACTTGGGCGGCGAATTGGCGGAGCTCGTCATCGTCCATATCGTCGAAGTGCGGCAACTACGCCAGCGCGGCCCTCTGCTCCATCAGGTACCTACCGCTCGGAGACCTGCGAATCGTCTGCAAGATGTCCTCGGGGGCGAGGGCTGGGAAATCCATGCCCTCGGGAGCGGCCAAAGAGATGGATTCACCTGCCCCTCCCATGTGTTGGGACCTCATTCAGGGCATCGGCTGCATCCGGCCTTTCGCATTCGCCGCCCGGCCCTCCGGTCCCGCCCGGCCGACGGGTTTCCCATCTACGGCAAAACGATCGCACTTATATGTATGCATTCCCGGTTTGGGAATATGTTTCAGCCCACGCGAGCAAAGCCTCGGCGTACTCCGTGGCATCTCGGCTTTGCACCCTGCAATGCCGCGCAGCGGAGATACCACCTGAGACGGATGTCGATGCATCGAACCCGAGACCGGGCGCTGCGGCGGGAAGCCTCTCGCACGGACAATCTGCTCGATCTTGCCGCACCCGTCTTAAAAGGTTAGACAAACTTTTAATCGTACGACATCCGTCGAACAGTCGGGGGTACATACCACTACAGAAGGCCCATGGAACGGGGAGCAAGATGGTCGGCGACGGGTTCAAGGCACTCTCCGGCCCCACGCGCCGCTAGGGAGGGCGTCGGGAGGGAGGCCGTAATGGGTGAGAGGAGCGAGCGGCCGGAGCGGGTGTTCCCCGGCAGGACAGACCCGTGGTTCATAGCGGCCATGGTGATTGTGGCGGGCGGTTTATCCGCGGCGTGTATCGCGTGTTTCCTGAGCTCGAGTCCCGCGCTCCTATGGGGCTGGCTCGCGCTGGTGCCCGTCCCGGCCCTCGTGGCCCTGGCCGCCCTTCCCGTCCGCAGCAACCGCCTCGAGCTCTACGGCGACCGCCTCGTCGTCGTGTACGCTGGGATGCGTTCGGTGATACCCTATGCCCACGTGCGGGGCGTCCGGCGCACCAGGACGCTCTGGGCGGGGACGGCCAACTCGCTCGACCGCGTCTACATCGAGGCGCCCTACGACGGTGACGCCATCGTCTCGGTAACCGACAACGATGCCCTCGTGGCGGAGCTGGGGCACAGGTGCGGCCTCGGGCCATACTCCCATTTTTGAGAGAGGTGCCGCCGGGCCCCCCGAAAGCCGTCTGCATTTGCAGGCCTTTATTCGAAATCGGGCGGCGCGGCTGAAAATCCCCGGCCTGAACCGCGAGGCCGCACCTGCATTCTCGCTGACTCTTTGCGTAAACATAAAAAGAAGGGCACGGGCGTCCGCGTTCGCGGAAACCCGTGCCAAGATTTGCGCCACCGAGATGACCGGGTAGAATCTATCTAAACGCTATTCCACATTCCCGTACTTGCGCTACGGATTTGGGAAAGCGCATGTCTCAGCCTCTACTCGACCACGGTCGCCTCGGTCGGGATGGCCCCCAGCAATGCCGCGTACTCGGTGGGGTAGAGGCGGCTGATAGTCTGAACGTCGCGGATGAGGACGTTGCGGTCGTCGGGCTCGGAGATGCCGTAGCCGAACGCCTCGAGCGTCTCGATCGCCTCGCGGATCTTCTGCTGGAACATGGGGCCGGGGTCCACCCTCAGGCCGAGGTAGCCTCGCCACAGGCTCGGCGACACGCGCAGCATGTTCTAGATCTTGGACATCGGCTCGATGTCGGCGTAGACGTTGAGCGTGACCATGGCGTCCTTGTGCCCGAAGATCGACTGCAGCGCCTTGATGTCGCCGCCGTGGCGGATCCACTGCGTCGCGAAGGTGTGGCGCAGGCCGTGGAACGTGATCAGCTCGTCGTTGGTGCCCATGAGGCCGTTGGTCTCCGAGAACGTCTTGAACGCCCTGCGGATGTAACTGGTGGTGGCGAAGGAGCCGTCCGGCCGCGACACGACGTAGCTGTCCGCGAGGTCGCGCAGGCCGAGGGCCGATGCCTCCCGGAGCCTCTGCGAATCGATCTCGTGGATCTCTTTCAGGAAGGGGAGCAGGCCCACCGGGTCGATGGGGATCGTCCTCAGGTCGTGGTTCTTGGTGTCCTTGATGAAGGAGTCCCTGTCCTTGACGTAGGCCACCGAGTGCCTGACCGTGATGAGCCCCGACTCGAAGTCGACGTCACACCAGCGCAGGCCGCAGACCTCGCCGATGCGCATCCCGGTGTGCAGGGCGAGCACGACCGCCCGCCTGAAGGTCGAGTCCGGCATCATCGAGGTCACCGAGTTGAGCTTCGGCACGAGGTCGGAGCGCAGCGCGTTCCTGGGCCTGGCGATGACCCTGGGCGCGAGGGCGCCGTCGAACGGGTTCCTCCCGATCGTGTCGTTGCTGCGCTTCAGCAGGACGGCGTAGAGCCGCTTGCCGAGCTTGAATGACTTGTTGAGCGTGTCCGGCACCGTGCCCAGGGCGATCCTGCGCCTCGACCACGCGTTGACGTCGTCGGTCGTCACCTCGTTCACGGGGACCAGACCCAGCTCGTCTCGCTCGATGTGCAGGGCGCTGTAGTGGTAGTCGTCGCGGGTCGTCGGGGTGATCCTGTTCATCTCCAGGCAGAAGTCGATGAACTTCTCGAGCGCCTCGGAAAGCGGCAGCGCGGCGTAGTCATCCCGCTGTTCGGCGGGAAGCCCGGCGCCGATAGCGGCCCTCGCCTCCTCGGCCTCGGCGAGTTCCAGCTCGACCTCCGACCTGAATTCCGCGAGGACGCGCATCGCCGCCGCCTTTCCCCGCGTGCTCTGCTTCAGGCAGGGCACGCGGGTGTTCCTGGTCCTCTGGACCTTCTTCCCGGTCATCTCGTCGGCCACCGTCACGACAGCCTGCCATTTGCCCTTGTTCTTCCTCACGCCGCCGGCTCCGCATACGCGTAAGGTTTTATTGCTGCATTTCTCGTTCTGCATGTCTGCTCCTAAATCCGCAGTTGATTAGAAACAGGCGGGCCCACCTGCGGGAACCCGGAGAGGCGACGATTCGGGGCTCCTACCCCCGTTGATTAAATCATCGGCTGCACCGCGCTCCTCGAAGCCGAAAATATGCTATCTGGACAGACCGCGCTGAGCTGGTAAAATTTGCAAATGCGGAAATGCGCTACTTGCGCTATCTGCGCGTGTTTTAACAAAATAAGCACAGGTCAGGGTCATTCTGACCCCGCTGGGGGTCAAGGTGTCGCTGGTTCGAATCCAGTCGTCCTGCCAAGAAGTTTGCAGGTCAGGCACCTTGTGCCTGACCTTTTTTGTTAAGAATCAACAGATTAAGCAACGAAGAATCAACGGCTTTCTTGATCGATACTTTCGCTCAACAAAAACTTGTACGTCACCCTCCAAATACGACAATTTATGACATGTTTGGAGGCTGACGTACACAAAAGCGATATACATCCTGCCCGATACCGTCCTCCACATGTCTGGACTCTCTATGCTTACGCTGGATAGACATCGCCAGAACGGGTATAGTATCGAAAGTTTTGTCGTTTACCAGCGGGGGAGTCCTGTGGGCATCAAAAAGAAGATCAAAAAGGAGCTTATCGGCACTTCCGATTACCCGTCGAATAAGATCTTTACGATCTCCAATTTCATTACCTTTACGCGCCTGGTCCTCACGCTCGTCTTCCTGTACCTGTTTGTGACGGACAACAACCGTGTCGTCGCCATTGTCATCTATGCCATCGCGGCTTCCACCGACTGGATGGATGGCCAGATTGCCCGCATGACCAAGACGGTTTCGTGGCTCGGCAAAGTCATGGACCCCATCTGCGACCGCGCGCTATTGTTTACCGGCGTACTGGGCCTGGTGGTCCGCGGCGAGCTGCCCATCTGGGTCTGCGTACTCATCATTGGTCGCGATATCTATCTGGGTATCGGCACGCTCATCGTGCGCCACTACCACCGGCGCCCCATCGACGTCGTCTTTCCCGGCAAGATTGCCACGGCACTGCTCATGACCGGCTTCTCGCTCATGCTGCTTGGGTTCCCCGTCATCGACGGCTGGCATTTGCTGCCCGCCACGTTCACGGCATTCCCAGGCCTCAACGGTAGCTCGGTGCCCCTCGGCATCTTCTTTGTGTACGGCGGCGTCATCTTCTCCATGCTCACCGCCGTCATCTATTCCATTAAGGGAGGGGTGGCCATTAAACAGGCCATCGCGCATCCCGAGGACGAGGACACCGACTTTCTCAACCCCGAAATCGAAGACTGATTCATTGAGGTATGATTACGTACGGTTCATTTTTTGCGGCACGTCCGCGTTAGATAGGGGTTGTCATGGACAACAAGGTTAACAATATGCCTCAGAACGATAAGACTGCGGACGCTACCTGCGTTTTCCGTGTTCCTTCGAGCGATGTCACCGTTCCCGACCTTATGGCCAACGTGCGCATCACTGCTCCGGTTCTGTCCATCGTCAAGGGCCCGCAGACCGGTGCTGCCTTTGAGCTCGAGGACGACGTGACCACCATCGGCCGCGATCCCGCGAACGGCATCTTCCTCAACGACATGACGGTCTCGCGCAGCCACGCACGCATTATTCGTGAGGGCCTGGGCGCCCGTATTGAGGATCTGGGCTCGCTCAACGGTACCTGGGTCGACGGCGCCATCGTCAACGGTGCTCCGCTGCACGATGGCTCTTCCGTTCAGATTGGAACGTTCACGCTCATCTACCACGAGAGCACGCCGGAGCGCATCGAAACCGGTGAGTAGGTAATGGCCGAACGCAACTATCTGAGTATCGGCCAAGTCGTCAACCTTCTTCGAGGCGCATACCCCGATCTATCGAACTCAAAAATTAGATTTCTAGAAGATGAGGGGCTCATCACCCCTCATCGTACGCCAAAGGGGTATCGCCAGTACTCCAAGGAAGACGTTGACCGTCTCGAGGTCATCCTGCACCTGCAGAAGACCCGCTACATGCCGCTCAACGTCATTAAGCAGCGCTTGGAAAACGCAACGGACCTGTCCACTTTGGCTTACGAGGTGGGTCTTCTGTCCGATGTTCCGCTTAAGACGGAGCCCAAGGAGACCAAGCAAAAGCTGCACCCCATCGAGACCATTCCCGACATGCTCGGTGTTGAGATCTCGTTTATCCGCTCCCTTGCCGAGAACGATCTTATCCGCATTATCAAGAGCCCGCAGAACCGTGAGCTCGTCGATGGCCGAGATTTCCCGATTATCCGTTACTGCTCGGAGCTGTCGCGCTTCCACATTGAGCCGCGCAACCTGCGTCAGTACGTATCGTCGGCAAACCGCGAGTCTTCGATGTTTGAGCAGGTTCTCGTGAGCATGCTCGGCATGGATACCTCCGATGACGAGCGCGACGCCAAGCTCGAGCGCGCTTTTAAGAAGCTGCACGACCTCACCGAGGGCGTGCACACCGCACTACTTAAGAACCGTGTCTTTGAGTCGCTCAACGCCGTGGTCGAGGACGCTGACATCGATGCTCTCGATGAGGAGATCGCGCGTTCCGAATCCACCAAGGCTAAAAGCGATGGGGCAAGCGTCCCCGCGGTTGCCGCGCACGACGAGTCGCTCGTGCAGCCATCCAAGGTCGTCGTCCCCTCGCATAGCTCGTCTGCTAACACGAGTAAATAATCGCCGTCCACCCGGCAATCCATGAAAGGTCACAAAGTGTACGACTTCGAATCTCATATCGTCGACATCCCCGACTATCCCGAACCCGGAGTCGTATTTAAGGACATCACGCCGCTCTTTGGCAATCCCGAGGCTCTGAAGGCCATGGTCGATGCGCTCGCCGAGCATTTTGCTGGCATGGGCATTACCAAGGTCGTCGGCCCCGAGGCTCGTGGCTTTATGGTGGGCGTGCCCGTGGCCGTCGCCCTGGGTGCCGGCTTTGTTCCCGCACGTAAGCCGGGTAAACTGCCGCGTAAAACGGTGAGCGCAAGCTACGAGCTCGAGTACGGAACGGATTCTATCGAGATCCACGCCGATGCTATCAGCTCTAAAGATACCGTGTTGATTCTGGACGACTTGTCCGCGACGGGCGGAACCGTCGAGGCAACAGGTAAACTGGTGCGAGATATGGGCGCAAAGCTTGTGGGCTACGGTTGTATCCTTGAGCTTGCGTTTCTCAACCCGCGCAAGAAGCTCACGCCTTCTAACGAGGACGTTGAGCTCTTTAGCCTGGTAACGGTGGACTAGCCGCTACCCTTAGATACCGGAAAGGAAGCTCCATGCGCACAGCAAACACGCACAAAAACATGGCACGCTGCGCTGCTACGGCAACCCTCGCTTGTGTTTTGGGCCTGGGCCTCGTGGCTCCGGCCTATGCCGATACCGCATCCGACCTTGCCGCCGCTCGTACCAAACTCGAGCAGATTGGCACCCAAACCCAGCAAATTCATGAAGAACTCTCCGCACAGACGCAGGAGCTTGATCAGACTGCAGGCGAGATCACGCAAAAGCAGCAAGAGATTGCCGAGGGTCAGGCAAAGCTTTCGAGCTACGTTGCCGGTGAGTACAAGACTGGCGGTCTGAGTCTCCTTCAGGTTCTGACGGGCGTCGACGATCTGGGCGACATGCTCAACCGTCTGTTCTACTACGGCAAGGTTTCCGACAAGCAGGCCCAGACCATTCAGGAGGTCAAGGACCTTAAGCAGCAGCTCACCGATAAGCAGACCGAGCAGGAGAAGAACGTCGCCGCGACGCAGAAGAAGGTCGACGAGCTCAATGCCCAGCAGGCTGAGGCCCAGAGTGTCGTGAACTCCCTGGATTCACAGCTGCAGGCCGAGCTTGCTGCCGAGGCCGAGGCCAACGCCGCGCTTCAGGCTGGCATCAATGCCAGCACCGCCGAAAAGGCCACGGTGAGCAACGACACTGCCGGTTCGACCGAGAACACCAACAATGGTGGCGGTACGACCAACAACGGCGGCGGCAACACGCTGCCCATCAACCTGTCCTATCTGGACACCGCCAAGCCGCTGCAGCAGTTCAGCGTCACGCTGGGCCAGTGCGTGGACAAGGATCAGACGACCTCGCCCAACCTGCTCGTGCGCACCTCCAGCTACGGCGACAGCGTCACCGCAGGGCAGGCGTTCGACCTCTCCCTCGGCCTCTACGCCACCGACGGCAATGAGAACCTCGACGACGTCATCGTCTCGCTGACGCTGCCCGAGAACATCTCCCTGAACGGCGGCAGCCTGTCCAGCTACCTCGGCACCATCTGCCCCAAGCAGACCCGGGATGTCACGTTCCAGGTCATGCCCGCCTCCGGCTTTACCGGCACGGTGGCCAGCATCACCGTCAACATGACCGGCACCGGCTCTGTCACCGGCAAGGAGGTCAGCGGCACCACGACGATTTCCGTGCCCGTCAGCCAGCCCGACCGCTTTGAGGTCGGCCAGCTTGAGCTGTCCGGCGACACGATCTATGTCGGCGACACCGGCAGCGTCTCCCTCTCCTACGTCAACAAGGGCAAGAACCCTGTCAGCAATCTGGAAGCCCGCCTGACCGGCACGAATCTGGGTGCGGGCGGCTACCAGTACCTCGGCAACCTGGCCGCCGGCACCGAGGGCAGCGTGGACTTTGACATCGTCCCCGATGCCGCGGGCACGGTCAGCGGCATCATCACGCTGAACTACGAGGATGCCTCCGGCAACCCGCAGACCATCTCGAAGGACTTTTCTGTCAGTGCCGAAGAGATGAACATGGACGACTTCAACTATGACCCGTCGATGGACGACACCCAGCCCGAGCAGACCGGTATGCCGGTCTGGGCGTGGGTTCTCATCGGTGTCTGCGGCGCAGTGGTCGTGATCGTGGTCATCGTGGTCGTGGTACGCAAGCGCAAAAAGGCCAAGGCACTGGCTGCGCTGGAAGCAGAGGACAGCGATGAAGATCTCTGATGAAATCAGCCTGTCGGCGCGCAACCTGCTGCGCCGCAAGGGCCGCACGGCGCTGACGCTCGTCGGCGTCGTCATCGGCACCTGCATGGTCGTGCTGATGATCTCGCTGGGCATTGCCCAGACCAAAACCAACGAGGAGATGCTGCAAAGCTGGGGCGACCTGACCCAGGTGCAGATCTACGGCTACGGCACAATGGTCGGCAGCGACGGCAAGCCGCTGTATCTGGACGATGCGGCCATCGCCAACATCAAGCAGATCCCCCATGTGGCGGCGGCCACGCCCTACGCGCAGGCGTATAATCTGGAGGGCACCATCACGGCGGGCCGCAATGACCGCTACACGATGGAAATTTACAATTTGATCGGCATCGACCCCACCGCACTGGAGCCGATGGGCTTCGCCCTGCAGAGCGGCAGCTGGCTCACGAACACCCCCGCCAGCGAGAAGGCGGCGAAATTGCAGATTTTGGTCGGCGGGTCCACCGGGTATGAGTTTCAGGACTCGCGCAAGAGCCCCAACAGCCCCAAGCGCTACCGCTGGCAGGGCCAGACCGATGCCAACGGCAAGGAGCTGCCGCCCTTTGTGGACATCGACAAGGATAAGATGACCCTGACCATCCGGACCGGCGAAGGCTCGACCGAAAAATCCCGCAGCTGGGAGCTGGAGGTCGTGGGCGTGCTGGAGCCGGACGGCGCCAAGGGCTACTGGACCCAGAGCGGCGTTGTGCTGCGCATTCAGGACATGAAGATGCTGCAAAAGGTCTACAACGACATGACCAAAACCAAGACCGAGGAAAAGAGCTACGAACAGGTCTACGTCAAGGTCGATGACCTGAAGAACGTTACCGACGTTGAGACAGCCATCCACGAGCTGGGCTTCACCAACACCTACTCGATGAACCAGCAGCGCGAGGAGATGCAGCAGCAGGTCATAAAAAGCCAGATGATCTTCGGCGGCATTGCGGCGGTCTCGCTGTTTGTGGCGGCCATCAACATCATCAACACCATGACGATGGCCATCTATGAGCGCACCCGGGAGATCGGCGTCATGAAGGTGCTGGGCTGTGAGCTGGGCAGCATCCGCACGATGTTCCTGCTGGAAAGCTCGACCATCGGGTTTATCGGCGGGCTGATTGGCGTAGCGTTCAGCCTGCTGGCCAGCTTTGTGCTGAACAACCTTTCCACAATTTTAGCGGCGTTCGGTCAGGGCGGCGGGTTGGACCTGTCCGGCCTGATGGGCGGCGGGTACTACTACATGGACGGGGGCGGCAGCGCGGCCATTTCGATCATCCCGCCCTGGCTCATGCTGGCGGCGCTGGTATTCGCCACGCTGGTGGGGCTGGTAGCCGGTATCCTGCCCGCGAACAAGGCGGTCAGGATCAGCGCGCTGGAAGCCATCCGGCACGATTAAGCGCTTATATGCTTATATAAAGAACCGAGGCAGTCCCGGGAAAAGGGATCGCCTCGGTTTTTTTGTCGCCGCTCCCGCACCGCCGCGCGGCGGGGTGCAGGCACTCGTTGATGGGGCGGTTCGTAGGGAGGGGTCTTGACCCCTCCGCGGGCGTTTGCGGACGGCATGGGG
>CAJLAV010000072.1:0-9718 GCA_905204735.1 uncultured Collinsella sp.
GTCGTCCAAGGGGCCCGCGAACAGCTCACGTCAACCGATAGCCGTGCCGCCGCGTTTGGCCAAAGCAAGAATCGGCATCATTTGACGAGGTGTCTTTGCTGCAAGATCGGCATGTTCGAGCAGTTTTCGATCGTTGGTCACCAAGTAATCAACCTGGGCGCGTTTGCATGCGGCGAGTACCAAGTTGTCCTCGTAATCGCGATGGAGCGCTAAGTATTTGTCGGCCAGCCAAAGGTCCGACGCATCTGCACCCACGGCCGTGGCGTTTTCGGTCATGTTCCGAACAAACGCCAGCGCCGCATCGCCAATCGCGCGGGCAGAAGCCTCGCCGAGCGCTCCCCCGCTGGCAAGAACGCTGCGCTTCAGTTCGTGCTGTACAACATACAGTACGTCCTTGGCGATATGCACCGGAAAGAACAGCAATGCCCCCGCCTCCGTCGCCTGCCCAATAAACGCACGCGCGGCAATCGACTCGGCATGGTCGGCGCAAAACGAATCAACCCATACGTTGGCGTCCACCATGATCTTGAGAGGCGCCCCACTCACAGGATCATCCCCTTTTGGCGATAATGCTCATCCATGGCGTCGGAATAGATTGCGTCCCAATCGCGATCGTCGGATACGGGCGACGTAGCGATGCCCAAATCTGCATAAAGCCGGTCTGCCGCTGCCCACGACGCGGCGAACGGAGTATCGGGCGCGACGGACTGCTGCCGGCCATCAACGGCAGACAGCACTTCCTCACACTGTCCACCACCCTGCGCAACCTTGGCCACGACCTTTTTGATGAGTTCGGGCAGCGTTCCGCCCGAAAGCCGCAGCGCTTCCTCGGCGCGCTCTTTAACCGAGCGATCTACGCGAACATTCACCTGCGCCATGCCGCTAACAGCACCCACGTTGACCCGCTCCCTTCAATTGCTAGCCCTGCTAGCACCACTATATAAAGAAGCTAGCACATGGTCAAATGCAAAAGGCCTGCGCCCGGACGACACCGATGCCGTCTGGGCGCAGGCCAGATAACGTGGGTGAACACGTCTGTTAACGCAGGTACGCCTTTAGGTGGCCCGGCGTTTGCCCCGCTTTGCTGGGAATGTCTGTCGTTCAGTGCTCTTACTGGCCAGTCCAGTGTTGCGCATAGCTTTTAATGTCTTCGGTAAAACCATCAAGATCGTCGAGGGTAATCACGCTGTCGATAAGCAAATTAGCTATCTCACGGTGCATTGTACTGCGGCGAAGGTCGTTCACCAGCACTCCTGAGGACAGCTTATCCCTATTGATACGCTCTTCTAGTGCCCAAAATCTACTGGACGCTTCGCTGTCGCCGTTCAGCATCTCAACGTACTGGCCGATGAGCTTTTCCATATAACGTTCTTGCCATTGGGGAAGCATTTTCTTAAACAGCTTCCAGTCGCTTTCGGCTACGTCGCGCATATGTCCTCCGCTCGCTAAACGGGCTTTTCCATTTGCCTTTCATTCTATTTGGTTTTCGTTCGCGGGCGTGGATGAGAGGCTCTCTTTAGCCTTCGAGATTGGGCCTGAATGGGTCGTATGCCACAAAACGGGCCTATCTACTACGTTTAATTGGATACCCTCAACCATGCCGGGAAAACGAAAAATAAAACCGCAGGTAGAAGGCCTGTCGATTTTCGAAAAAGGCGGTCATGGTTGGCCCCATCGAGTTAAACGTAGTAAATAGGCCCTTTTCTTGGCGCGCGGTCAGCTCAATGCTAATCTCCGTGCCGGAACTGACCCAGTTGTTTGTAAGTTGCGGTGATATACGGACTGTTTGGCGCTTTGGAGTCTCAAAACAGTCCCTATATCACCGCAACTTGGAAGGGACGGGCGGTGTCGGATGAGTGGCGCTGGCGGGTTAGGGCGGTTTAGGCCTGTTTGCGGTGCTTCCATTGTTTGCGGCACCAGTGCATAAGCGCTTTTACGATGGGAATCGTGATGAGGATGACCCATGCGGGATGGGGCTGTCCCAGGCAGAGCCACATGTAGAGGAACCAAGTTATGGCAGCTGCCGGGTAGACGGCGTCGACAAGCTTTGACAGATGACGTCGGTCGATGAAATCGCCAAGCGCGTAGTAGACGGGAATCAAAAAGACGAGGAAAAGTCCCGTAGTCCACACGCCGCAAATAATGCCGAGCGCCAGATAGGCGAGGGCGACAAGCACGGGGAAGGGGAACTTATTCCACGCGCGACCGAGCTTGGTGTGGAAATGCTTGCCATGATGGTCGAGCTTGTCGCGCGCCTCTTTCCAGCTGGAGAATTGTTCGCCGTCGATAACCACGGTGCCATCGGCATTGGTGTGCACGCTGTGCCCGTCGTCCTCTAGCGTGTCAATATGTACGCCGCCCGGCCCCACGTGCACCTCTTCACCCTTGCGGTCGTTGGTCACATGGATGCCGCTCCAGCCAACATGGACTTCCTCGCCTTTATTGGGATCAATGACGTGGATGCCGCGCGCGAGGGAAATATCGACAAGTGGTTTGTCGCCGCAATCGGCGTGCTCAGTAGAAGCCTCAGCCTCGTCAGCCACATCCGCCGTCTCGGTGTCGGCACTGCCGTCCTCAAGGTCGTCGGCATCGCTAGCCGCTTCCCCATACAACAGCTCGTCCAACGACACGCCATACAGTGCGGCGAGCGCAATAAGGTTATCGGTATCGGGCGAGGATTCGCTGCGCTCCCATTTACTGACAGCCTGGCGACTCACACCCAGCTGGTCGGCAAGCGCCTCCTGAGAAAGCCCGGCAGCCTTGCGGCGATCAACGAGCCGCTGCGCCATCGCAAGATCCATGACAGTTCCTTTCATGTGGTGACCGTAATCGAATGAGCCGAGTATGCCGAAAACAACCGGTAACGACCACCATTTCTAGTTAGAATCTGCCCCAACCCTACCGCAACTACCGGTAGCAACCCCTAACGACCTGCCATTTCATGACAAATGTCAGTGCAAATAACAACCAAGAGCCCTCTCGATAAGTTGCGGTGGAATAGTTCCCGTTTGGCATAGCAGAGCCATAAACGGGAACTATTCCACCGCAACTTACTATTAGGCCACGCACTCGCAGAGTAGCTGCGGGTGCCTGGGGTAGGATGCGGCGTGCATTTTTGGGAGTATTCAGCAGCCGAGGGTGCCTGCATACTGGATTTTGGGCGAAAGGCAGGCACCATGGGCCGCATCCTGTAAAAAAACGAGCGGCTCTAGAGGCGTTGGGACTCAGAATCGGGGCTTTCAGCGCAGTCTTGCACCCCCGCCCCCGCGCCCGCGGACCCCGGGACGCTGAATACTCCGGAATTTGCACGGCGCCCCCTGGGGTACCTGTGGGCAAAAAGCAACCGCCCCGTCAAAGTATGCATTTGGCGGGGCGGTTTATGCAAAAATGCGGTTGTGGTACATTACAGCTCGCTACAGCTTGAATCCCAGGCAGGTTACTCGGCACTCTTGAGGGCGCCGACCATGTCGATCTTGTTGAGAGTTCGGTTGGTGGCGAGGTTGACGATGATCGTAAAGCCAAAGGAAAGCAGCACGGCGAGCACGTAGCTTAGCGGCTCGACCTCAACGTCAAAGTACAGCGACGGCATCTGCAGGATGTACGTGAAGCTCTCGGCCAGCAAGCCACCCAGCGGCACGCCCAGCGCAGCGCCGATCGCCGTGAGGATCAACGTCTCCTTGTTGACGTAATGGTGCACCTCGCCACGGCGGAAGCCCAACACCTTGATGGTCGCCAGCTCGCGTTCGCGCTCGGAGATATTCGTGTTGGACAGCGTAAACACCACCACAAACGATAGGCACGCCGCCATAAAGGTCACGAGCACCACGACGGAATTGATAATCGTAAAGTTCGCCTCGTAGTTCTCCCAATGCTCGGCCGTACTCGAAATCGTAAGCCAACCGTCGCTCTTAAGATTCTTGCTAAACGCAATCTGGTCGGCCGACGAGCCCTTAAGCAGCACAAAGACGCCGTTGAGGCGTGCGCTTCGACCGAACGCGCGCTCATAGGTGCCCTGCGTCATGTAAAGCGTGTTGCCCAGATAGTTAAGCGAAATGTCGCTGACTTTGACCTTGGCGACATTGAGCGACGAATCCTGGACGTGTGCCGTATCGCCCGGCTGAATCCCCAGCACCAGCTGTGAACTCTTACTCAGATACACGTCTCCGTCACGCAAAGACAGCGGCTCTTTGGACTCGTCCTCGAGGCACACGTAGTCGTCCAGATCGTTCATGCGGTCATCGGGCACCACGATCAGCTGCACGGTCTCGCTCTTGCCGCCAAACGTAAAGGTAACGTTGTCAGTCATGATCGGCAGCGTCGAAGTTACGGTCACGTTGGAATCATTGGCCGCGCTGCGCTCATCCAACGCCGCGCACGTCTGCGTAAAGTCATCGGGGTTGGCGACCGCCAGCAAGTCATAGCGCGTGATATGCCCGTACTGCTTGGGCGAAAGCGCGACCGACGTGTCGCGAATACCCATACCGCAGATCACAAGCGCGGTGCAACCCGCGATGCCAAAGATGGTCATAAAGGCGCGCTTTTTATAGCGGAAAAGGTTGCGTGCAGCGACCTTGTTCAAAAAGCCCATGCGGCGCCAGATAAAGCCGATGCGCTCGAGCAGAATGCGCGAGCCAGCGCGCGGGGCCTTGGGACGCATAAGCGAGGCCGGGGTCTCGGCCATCTCGTGGCGGCAGGCGATAATCGTGGCGCCCACCACGCCCACGGCAAACAGCGCCACCGAAACGATCGAGGACACGATGTCGTACGAAAGCAGCATCTGGGGCAGTGAGTACATGTCGTCGAACACCGTAAACAGGAACAGCGGCAGGCCCACAAATCCGATGATGTTGCCGAGCACGCCGCCGATCAGACAGGCCCACAGCGCATAGTCCACGTATTTGGACAGGATGCGTCCGCGCGAATAACCGAGCGCCTTATACAGGCCGATGAGTGTGCGTTCCTCCTCGACCATACGCGTGGCGGTGGTAAGGCTGATGAGCACGGCGACGATAAAGAAGATGAACGGGAACACCGTGGCGATGGCTTCAATTGACGAGCTATCGCTCTCCACGCTCGAGTAGCTTGCGATATTGCCGCGGTCCTGGATGTACCAGGTGCATTCGCCCAGATCGGAAAGCTCGGCGCGGGCATCGGCAAACTGCTGGTCGGCGGCGGCGCGGCGCTGATCCAGGTCGGCCTGCGCTTGCACGCGCTCCTCGCTGCCCTCTGCCATGCGATTGATGTTGTCCTGCTCAATCCCAAAGAGCATATTCGCCTGGCGCTCGGCCGCATCCAAGCTTGCCGGCGTGTCGACCGTCAGTTCCTGAGCGCGCGCCTTCTCACGCTCCTCGCGAATCTTCTCTATATTGCCCTTGACCTTGTTGATCTTTGCCGCGTAGGCATCCGAATAGGAGTTGAGGCTCTTGGCTCCCTCGACGATCACGTGGACCGCGGAGTAGGAAGAAGATGTCGCGGCGTCCTCGCTCACATAGAACTTATAGTCCGCCGCCGAAGCAGCGCGAAAGGCGTTGACTGTCGAGTCGGAGCTCACATCAGTGGGGTCGAGGACCTCGGCCGTAATGGTGTAATCGCCCGCGGCAAACTGGTCCTTGGCGCTTTGATTGGACGAGCTCGCGTCATTGGCGGCAAAACTCACCGTATCGCCGATTTTCTTGCCCGATGCCTTCAGGAACTTCGAAGTCACCGCGACTTCATCAGCGCTCTCGGGCAAATCGCCGTTCACGAGCACCGGCTGATCGATGTTCTCCTTGGAGAGACTTTGCACGACCACGCGCTCGCGCGCTGTGCCCACGGCGGTGTAGGCGGTCTCGGTGTAGATACCCTCGGCCGTCTCGACGCCGTCGACCTCTTGGATAGCCGCAAGATCGTCGCGCGTAAGGCCATAGGTCGACTGCACGTTAATGTCATAGACATTCTGCTGGTCAAAGTAGGCATCGACCGAATCGCACAGATCCTCACAACCCGCCTTGAGGCCGCACATCACGCTCACGCCGAGCGCGGTGATGACCACGATAGACAAGAAGCGTTTGAGGCTGCCGCGGATTGTGCGGTAGATGCCACGGCGAAACACCGTCGGCACCATATCGTTTGAGCTTTGGGCCGTGCGGTAGGTCGCGAACTCCCGGTCGCGACCCGCGTGCTCCGTATCGTGGTTTTGGCTGTTTTGGCGGTCCTGGTCCATGGGCGCTACCACTCGATCGTCTCGATAGGCACGGGATTTTGCTGGACCGTCTCGCTCTCCACGCGACCACTCTTAAAGCGGATCAGGCGATCGGCCATGGGCGCGAGCGCGGAGTTGTGCGTGATGATGATGACCGTAATGCCCTGCTTGCGGCAGGTATCCTGCAGCAGCTGCAAGATCTGCTTGCCGGTTTTATAGTCGAGCGCGCCCGTGGGCTCGTCGCACAGGAGCAGCTTGGGGTTCTTTGCCAGTGCGCGGGCGATGGACACGCGCTGCTGCTCGCCGCCCGAAAGCTGTGCCGGAAAGTTGCCCAGGCGTTCGCCCAGGCCAACCTGGCGAAGCGTCTGTTCGGCATCGAGCGAATCGGGGCAGATTTGCGCCGCGAGCTCGACGTTTTCGAGCGCCGTCAGGTTGGGGACCAGATTGTAGAACTGGAAAACAAAGCCGACGTCGGCGCGGCGGTATTCCACGAGCCGCGCCTCGTTGGCGGAGCTCACATCGCGCCCGTCCACCGTCACGGTGCCGGAAGTCGCCGTATCCATGCCGCCCAGAATGTTGAGCGCCGTGGTCTTGCCGGCACCCGAAGCACCCAAAATGATGGCGAGCTCGCCGCGCTCGACCGTAAAGCTCGCGCCGTCGAGTGCGTGAATGCGGGCGTCGCCCTCGCCGTATGCCTTGATGACGTCTTTGAATTCGATATAAGCCATCGATCGGTTCCCATCTGGTCGGATAACTCTTTAGTATTACCCATTTCGCACCGACTAAAAAGGGACGGGTTTATTTTGGCAGGTTCTATATGGGGAAACGGCAGCTATAGATGAGGCGCCGGGGAGGCAGAGAAATCATCGATGGGGTCAGGCCGACCGCCAAACACAACGCACGCATCTCAATCTGTCAGCCAAATCATTCGAACAGCTGTTCGTTTCTATGATATGATTCAGCTATCTAAGCAGGCCAATACGTAGAAAGGCGGCCAACATGGCGTTCGACTTTAAGAAGGAATGCAAGGAGCTCTACAGACCTGCGAGCAAGCCGAGTATCGTAACTGTCCCGCCTATGAGCTACGTTGCCGTTCGCGGAAAGGGCGACCCAAATACCGAAGGTGGCGAGTATCAAAATGCCCTGCCGCTGCTTTACGGCATCGCCTATACCGTCAAGATGTCAAAGAAAGGCTCAAGGAGTATCGAGGGCTATTTCGACTTTGTGGTACCGCCGCTCGAGGGCTTCTGGTGGCAAGACTCCCCGAGCGGCGACATCGATTATGTACGCAAGGACGATTTCAACTTTATCTCGTGCATCCGCCTGCCCGATTTCGTCAGCCGAGATGACTTTGACTGGGCGGTCGCGGAAGCCACGGCCAAAAAGAAACTGGACTTTTCTGCCGTCGAGCTGCTTAAAGTTGACGAGGGTCTCTGCGTTCAATGCATGCATACCGGACCCTACGACAGCGAGCCGGCAACCGTAGACGCCATGCATGAATATGCGACCGAGCAGGGCTATGTCCCCGACTTCTCAGACACCCGTTTACATCACGAAATCTATCTTTCCGATCCACGCAAGTGTGCGCCGGAGAAACTTAAGACTGTGGTTCGTCATCCTATCAAGCGCGCTGAATAGCGTGGAGCGTCATTTCACGCGCTGGGTTTTAAGCCAGCCAACCAGCCGCCTCCTAGGCCGTCCGGTAATTATCTTGACGCGGCCCGTCGCATCTTATAAGTTTGTTTTGCTAAAGCTGGAAAGCCTCTCAACGATGCGCAACTCCAGCTCTTTTTCTATCAAGAGGCTTAATGAAATACCAGAAGTCGCGGATATCCATCAACGAACAAATAGCACTATTGACAGAAAACAAGGGTCTTAAGTGCTCTGATCAAAGCGAACTCGAGCGAGCTTTGGTCGAAGCCAACCACTACAGACTGTCGGCCTACTGGTTTCCCTACAAAACCAAATGCAAGTCCGGGATTACCATCTTTCGCGAAGGCACAACATTCGAAACCATCATCTACACGTATGAATTTGACCGAGCCCTCCGGCAGTTAATGTTTGATGCGGTCGGCAGAATTGAGATCTACCTCAGAAGCAGAATTGCCTATCTTGCCTCTGAGGAACGCGGGCCTTTCTGTTACCCAGATGTCGCCATAACGAGGCTCAACTCGGCATGTCCATCGCGCTTTGCGCCGCGCTGGGCTACGCAGCCGTCTTTGGCAGCGCCACCAATACGCTGCTCGCACCCATCCTGATTGGCTGCGAAGTCTTCGGTTTCGGTAATCTGCCGGCATTCTTCATCGTCTGCGTCGCGGCTTACCTGTTCAACATGGATAAGTCGATCTATGCCCTGCAGAAGCGGGCGTAGAAAGATGTCCAAGCAAGTGGTCTCAACCGGAAACGGCATCCCACTCTAAGGCTGTATTCCGGGACACGGTTTCCGTTTGGGACGCCATTCGGAAAGCGCATCCCGTTCTTTCATGGCGTCTTGGCTATGCAAAGTGCTCGAACGTTATTCCTCGTACGCGCCCTCGAGCCGAAGCAGCCACTCCTTGCGGTCAAGCCCGCTGGCATATCCGTTAAGCGAGCCGTCGGCGGCAACCACACGATGGCACGGCACAATGATCGAAATGGGATTACGCGCGACCGCGGCCCCCACGGCACGGGGAGACACAACGGGTGCTTCGTTTCCCGGTACACGATGTCGAGCCGCAACACGCTGGGCGATCTTACCATACGTAGCGACCTCGCCATGCGGGATAGAAAGCAGCTCAAACCAAACCTCGCGCTGAAACGCCGTACCAATCATATGCAACGGAGGCGTAAACCGAGGTTCCTGCCCTGCAAAATAAGCATTCAGCCAAGCCCAAGAACGCTCAAGCACCGAAGAAGCCGCGCCATTTGCCGGACTCACCGACGACATCCCACCGGTACCAGAAACCGCATCGGCACCTACGACATACTCCGCATCCTCTTTGAGCAGCGTAGAGCCAAAGTGCTCCTGACCCTCAAACCAAAGCCCCGTCAAACCGCGGCCATCAGCGGCAAGCAAGATTTCGCCCAAAGGCGAAGCAAACGTCGTCGTGACCACCAGCGGCTCCTTTCAAAACTCCGCACCATAATACCGCGAATTGTGCAGACAACCTGTCAGATACACCTGGGCAGGCTCGTGATTATTTAAGCGAGGCCGCTTTCCCCAATCAAACGAAGAAGACGCTGGGCTTCGACGCCAGAGCGGTACCTCTATCAGCTGAGCTCTAATACTTTCCCGAGAAGTGAACGAGTAAAAACGAAGCCCCGGAGCATCCACACCTTTAAACCATAAAACCGCAGGATTCGCGCAGCAAAACCGCAGGAAATAGCGGTCAAAAAATGCCAATGCTGCGGGGGTCCAAATAAGGTCGTTCACTTCTCGGCAAAGTATTAGACCCCGATTCACCCCAACCCCAAAGTCGCCCCAGGCAGCAGGCGCGACAGCGCCGCGGCTGCCGTCACGGCCCCGCAGCCACCCCAGGCAGCAGGCGCAACGCGCCG
>CAJLAV010000073.1:0-9699 GCA_905204735.1 uncultured Collinsella sp.
TGCGTCCCCGCGCGGGCGCCCCCGGTTATACAACCTCTTCGATAGGAGCTTTTCCCACATGGCAGACATCGCATTCGAGAAGGACCTCTCCGTCGCCGAGACCGGCATCGAGGGCCTCAAGGTCGTCGACCTCGCCGTCCACGGCGACTCGCGCGGCTGGTTCAAGGAGAACTGGCAGCGCGCCAAGATGACCGCCCTGGGCATCCCCTACCTCAGGGTCGTCCAGAACAACATCTCCTACAACGACAGCCGCGGCGTCACCCGCGGCATCCACGCCGAGCCCTGGGACAAGTTCATCTCCGTGGCGCGCGGCAGCGTCTTCGGCGCCTGGGTGGACCTGCGCGAGGGCAGCGAGACCTACGGGAAGGTGTTCACCTGCACGCTCGACCCGTCCAAGGCCATCTACGTCCCGCGCGGCGTGGGCAACTCCTTCCAGGCCCTGGAGGACGGCACCGCCTACACCTACCTGGTGGACGCCCACTGGTCCCTCGAGCTCAAGAAGACCTACACCTTCGTGAACCTCGCCGACCCCGAGCTCGCCATCGAGTGGCCGATCCCGCTCGATGAGGCCACCGTCTCCGAGGCCGACCTCAACCACCCGATGCTCAGGGACGTCGTCCCAATGGCGCCCAAGAGGACGCTCGTCACCGGCTGCAACGGCCAGCTGGGCCATGCTGTGCGCAGGCTGGCGGAGGAGCGCGGCGTCGCCAAGGACTTCGACTTCTGCGACATCGACACCTTCGATATGTCAGACCCGGACGCCTACACACAGTACGACTGGTCGCTCTACGGCACCGTGATCAACTGCGGCGCCTACACCGCCGTGGATAGGGCGGAGACCGCCGAGGGCCGCGCGACCGCCTGGAAGGCCAACGCGACCGGCCCCGCCCTCCTCGCCCGCACATGCTCTGATCACGGGATCACCCTCGTCCACGTGTCCAGCGACTACGTCTTCGACGGCACCGCCGAGGTGCATGACGAGGACGAGCCCCTCAGCCCGCTGTCCGTCTACGGCCAGACCAAGGCCGCCGGCGACATCGCCGTGGCCGGGTGCCCGCGCCACTACATCATGCGCTCCAGCTGGGTCATCGGCGAGGGCCGCAACTTCGTCAAGACGATGAAGGGCCTGTCCGACCGCGTCGCCGACCCCGAGGACGGGCTCGAGCAGGTCACGGTCGTTGACGACCAGCTGGGCCGCCTGACCTTCACGCGCGACATGGCCCAGGCCATCTTCCACGTGCTGGGCACGCACGCGCCCTACGGCACCTACGACTGCACCGGCTCCGGCGCCGTGAAGAGCTGGGCGGACATCGCCCGCGCCGTCTTCGAGGCCGCCAACGGCAACGGTGAGAAGGTCGTGCCGGTGTCGACAGCCGACTACTACGCCGGCGCCGAGGGGCCCGTCGCCTCGCGCCCGGTCCACTCCGCTCTCGACCTGTCCAGGCTCGAGTCGGTCGGCTTCCACATGCCCGACTGGGAGGAAGAGCTGGGGGAGTACATCAAGACGCTCTAGCCGCTATTAACTTTTCGAGAGTAAAAGCCGCCGTTCTTTAACGGCGGCTTTTCTTGTTGGTGGCTATCTGCGCAGTGGTGCCAATAGTATTTTGCGGAAGATCTACCTCTCGCTTGGCATGGAAGTAGGGTGGCCGGGCTGGTCGTCGTAGGCGTATTTGCTGTACACGTTGACCTCCCACTGCTTTTTTTCGACCTTTGCTACAGAATCTAGGATGAAGCCGGTCGCAAGGCTCAGGCCGCACAGGAACATAAACGAGGCGGCGAGCATAGCGGTGGGGAAGCGCGGGACGAGGCCGGTCTGGAAATATTCGACAACGATGGGCATGCCCAGGGTGAGGCCGAATACCGCGAACAGAAGCGCAACGAGGCTGAAGAACTTCAGCGGGCGGTAGTCCTTGAACAGCGTGCCGATCATCGCAACGACTTTAATGCCGTCGCTCACGGTGTTGAGTTTGGACTCGGAACCCTCGGGACGGTCGCGGTACTCGATGGGCACATCTTTGATGCGCCAGCGGTGGTCGACGGCGTGGATCGAGAGCTCGGTTTCGATCTGAAAGCCCTCGGAAAGCACTGGGAAGGTTTTAACGAACGGGCGGCTCATGGCGCGGTAGCCTGTCATGACGTCATCGAAGCTGTAGCCATAGATCCACTTGATCATGGCGCGGACCAGATTATTGCCAAAGCCGTGGAAGGCACGCTTGTTCTCCTCGGCGTAGGTGCCGTTGGAAAGGCGATCGCCTACGGTCATGTCGGCCGTGCCGTTAAGGATGGGCTCGCAGAGGGCCTTGGCCGCCTCGGCGGGGTAGGTGTCGTCTCCGTCGACCATCAGGTAGCAATCGGCGTCGATATCGCGAAACATCTGGCGGCACACGTTGCCCTTTCCCTGACGGGGCTCAAAGCGGACTGTGGCGCCGTGCTCGGTGGCAATGCGTGAGGTATCGTCCGACGAGTTGTTGTCATAGACATAGACCGTCGCCTGCGGAAGCTCGCGGTGAAAGTCGTCGATGACTTTGCCGATCGTGAGCGCTTCGTTGTAGCAAGGGATGATGACGGCGATGGATTCAGAATTCACTTAATGCTCCTTATACATTCAATCCTAGAAAGTATAGCCGTTTGGGCCTGGCATCCTAAGATGTGGGTTAGTTCTCCAGTTTTGTTGCGCGAATCGTTTGCATGGCCGTCGGGTCTATACTGTTCGTTTGTCAACGATTACGAGTAAAGGAGTTGCATCCGTGTCGGATCAGACAAAGCAACAAGAAACTCGCAGTCTGCCTGCGACGTTTGCTAAGAACGAATTTGAGAAGGACGCGTTTATCCTTCGTCAGCTGGTTACCAAGGATTTTAAGATCAAGTATCGCCGTAGCGTTCTGGGCGTCGCATGGTCGGTGCTCAACCCGCTGCTGATGATGATCGTCATGGCCATCGTGTTCTCGACGATTTTTGGCCAGGGCCGCAATGGCTCAATGACGCCCGAGATGTACCCGCTGTACTTGATCGTGGGTAACATCACCTTTGCCGTCATGTCTGAGTCTACTAACCAGGCCCTGACGTCGATCGTGGGCGCTGCCCCTCTGCTCAAGAAGGTTAAGGTGCACCGCTGGGTTTTCCCGGTGCAGAAGGTGCTCTTCTCGCTGGTCAACTTTGCCTTCTCGCTGGTCGCCGTCGCCATCGTCATGCTGTGGTTCCGCGTTATGCCTTCTTGGCACCTTATTCTGCTGCCTGTCTGCCTACTGCTGCTTATGTGCTTCTGCATGGGCCTGGGCATGATGCTCTCCGCCCTCACGGTTTTCTTTCGCGATGTCATGCATCTGTGGAGCGTCGTCATTACGGCTTGGACCTACATTACGCCCATCTTCTGGACGACCGACTTCGTTGCGCAAATGCCGCATCTCGTGCGCATTCTGGTCTATGCGAACCCCATGTATAACTACCTGCAGTTTATGCGTGATATCTTCCTGTTCCAGACTACGCCCTCGCTTATGACGTTTGGTATGTGCGTCGCTTGGGCGGTTCTTGCGCTTGTTATTGGCTACACCGTGTTCCATAAGTCTGAGCGCAAGTTCATCCTCTACATCTAAGGAGTGCTGTGATGACTGAATCTGTTGTTGATTACAGCGAGCAGCCTCTGGCTGTCGAGGTCGACGACGTCACCATGATCTTTAACATGGCGTCCGAGTCGCTGACCAACCTCAAGGAGTACTTCATCAAGCTTGCCAAGCACGAGCTGTTCTTTGAGGAGTTTAGAGCGCTTAAGCACATCTCGTTCGATATTCATCGCGGCGAAGTTGTCGGTCTGGTTGGCACCAATGGTTCCGGTAAGTCTACGATGCTCAAGATTATCGCCGGTGTGCTTGAGCCTAGCGAGGGCAGCGTTAAGGTGCACGGTAACATCGCGCCGCTGATTGAGCTTGGTGCCGGCTTTGACCCCGAGCTGACCGCCCGCGAGAACATCTATCTGAACGGCGCCCTGCTCGGCTATACCAAGGAGTTCATCGACGCCAACTTTGACGGCATTATCGAGTTCGCTGAGCTGCAGAACTTTGTCGATATGCCGCTTAAGAACTTCTCTTCGGGCATGGTGGCGCGTATCGCCTTTGCAATCGCGACGATTACCGAGCCCGATATTCTGATCGTTGACGAGACGCTGTCCGTCGGTGATGTGTTCTTCCAGCAAAAGTGTGAGGCCCGCATCCAGCACTTTATCCAGAGCGGCGACGTGACGGTTCTGTTCGTTTCGCACTCTATGGAGCAGGTTGAGCGCATCTGCCAGCGTGCCGTTTGGATTGAGAAGGGTGACCTTCGCATGGACGGCCCGGTCGATGAGGTCTGCAAGGCGTATCGCGAGCAGTTCAACTAGGTTATAATTACTTGCGCCTGACAGGCTTGCGCTTGCTTGGGCGTGCGGCTATTTGCTCCATTAGCTCAGTTGGATAGAGCAGGGGACTTCTAATCCCAAGGTCGACGGTTCGAATCCGCCATGGAGCACCATCGTTTATTAAGCCCAGACCGCTTGGTGGTCTGGGCTTTTTCACATGCCGGTGTTCTTTGTTCTTGCCGGGTATACGTTTAGGCCGAAGCCGTGGCGTGAGCTGCTATTGTGCTGCTGATGTGGATTGGTTATACGGCGCGCCAAAGGGGGCTGGAGCCGAGCGTGAGCAAGCCTCTGCTTATGACGCTGCCAGCATCGTGGTTCTTCGCGTCAATCGTACGCTGTGCCTGCGATATTGGATTGGCGTACGTGATCAAGAAGGCGTAACAAAAGCGGGGAGGACCAACTTGGCCCTCCCCGCTGTATCTAGTCTGCCTTCAGGCACTCGGGCAAGACGTTTGCAACTGCATTCATCGCCTGCGGCCTCAGGTACTGCTCATTGAGCTTTACCTTTCTGTAGGCGTAGCGAGTGCCTGCCGAGTATTTGATCAACACATCGGTGAAGAACCGCTCCCAGCTCAGGTAGTCGCGGCTTTCGATATAGCTTGAGGGATCCTCGAGGATTTTTAAGATATCGTTACTGGGAATGAGGCCAGATTGCAGGAGTGTCCACTCGAATGATTCGGGGAGGAACAAGCGTACGTTCTTGTAAACGCGCTGTCCGAGCACCTTTTCGATGTAGGGACCAAATGCTGCTCCGTCTCCAATAGCAAGGATGTTTTGCTCGGGACATTCGTGAATCGTACGTTTTAGATTCGCAACGCCGGTGGCGGTATAGCAGGGGATCCCGAGTCGGTTGCAAAGAGCGTCGTAGAATTGATAGCCAGATTTGCTATCCTCGACAACTACGGCGTCGGGTACCTCGAATCCAACATTTAGATCCTGATACAGCATACTTGCCGTGTGGTCATATAGCGGCTTGGTCACCGAGTAGAAGCGCCTGTCGCTCTTGCGGCCATTGATTGTTTTACTTGTCGTGTTGACTAGCTTCAGGATCTCATCAACGCTGTAGGGGAGCTCGTTGGCATCGCGACGAGATATCAGAACAAAATAGTTGGACGAGCCGTTGACGGCTTTGGCGAAGTCCTTTGAGTAGATAAACTCGTTACCCTCATCTAGAAAGACGATTGAATCTTCGATGATCGATAGCTCGCGCTCCCAGCGTCTGCCGGAAAGCGTTTCGCAAGGCACGTCGCAACTGAGTGCAACGCCGCTTTCCGGTCCTCGGTCGTTGTAGTCGCGAATCATCGAGATGAGCATCGTTTTACCCGTGCCGCTGTTGCCGCGTATAAAGGAAATATTGCGCTTAAACGTGAGTGTGTATTTGACCTTTGCACGCTCTACGACAACGGTATGCGTTCCCTTCATTACTCATCAACATCCAAAAAGTCATTCGTGGCGCCGACAAACTCCTGCATGTTTCTGACGATGCGGCCATCGTTTTCAATGCGGATTTCAAAGCTCTTCCAGGGGAATTTCATGATGTGGTATAAGGTCACCATCACATCCTGCTCTTTGCCGATCTTGAGTAGCCAGCGGGCACAGTTGTCTCCGCAGGTGGATGCGTTGAACACCATATTTGGGAGATTGCGCACCAGCAGCAGCGTCTTAACGCCGCCGGACAGTTCGAGTGGGGTGATCGAGCCCAGCTGTTTGCTTACGATGTTGTGGGGACCGATGAGCTCTGATCCGTCCACGCTTTTAATAATCTGTGCGGCCATAGGGTCTTCGAACCATGAGTCCAAGTATGAGTTCCTAAAATAGGTTTCGGTATCGTAGATGGAACCGGGGTAATCCCCCAGATGGATGCTTAACATGCGCGTCTCCAGACGTTGTGTGACTGCAATGATTATATGCCAGTAATAAAGTGCCGCCAGTAGCGAGGTTGCTGCTGGCGGCACTGGCATTATTAGCGTGTGAATCGCGTTGATGGATTTGCTCGCGAGGCTACTTTTCGAGACGTTCCCTCAGCAGCTCCAGCGCGTGGGCGTAGCCTTGCAGGCCCTCGCCGGTGATGGTGGCGAAGCAGGCTAGGCGGGCGTAGCTCACCTGGCGGAAGTCTTCGCGCGTCTCTACGGCGCTGATGTGCACCTCGACGGCAGGGATGGCAACGGCCTTGAGGGCGTCGAGGATCGCCACGCTCGTATGCGTGTAGGCAGCCGGGTTGATGACGATGCCGTCGACCTTGCCGTAGGCCTCCTGGATCTTGTCGACGATGCTGCCCTCGTGGTTGGACTGGAAGACCTCGACCTCGCTGAAGCCCTGTGCGGTTCCCGCTTCCTGGCAGATCTGCACTAAGCGGTCGTAGTTGTCGCTACCATAGATGCCCGGCTCGCGAATGCCGAGCATGTTGAGGTTGGGGCCGTTGATGACGAGTGCTTTCATGGTTGCTTCCTTTGCGGTTGGAAAGCCACCACAAAGGTGTCTGTCCCCTTTGTGGTGGCTTAGGTTAGAGAGCGGGTGGGAGGGTCTCGAGGAGGGCTTGGGCGGTGTTGGCAGCGCAGTCGCGTGAGTCGATGATGTAGTCGGCCCAGGCGCGGTAGCGCGGCGTGCGCTGTTCAGCCAGCTTATCGATGCCGTCGCGGGCGGTGATGGGGCGACCCTTGTGGGCGAGCTCGTCGAGCTTGCGGTTGAGCATCACAATCTGGCTGTTCTGGTGCAGCAGCGGGTAGTTCTCGTCGCGCGTGACCACGCCGCCGCCGGTGGAAAGCACCAGGCCGCTGCGCTTGGAGATGTCGGCCAGCGCCGCCGTCTCCTGTTCGCGGAACGCCGCCTCGCCGCGCTCGACGATAAAGTCGGCGCAGGGCATGCCCAGGCGCTCCTCGAGGGCGCGGTCCAGATCGATGTGCTCGCGGCCCGTGAGTTGGGCGATCTGCTCGCCCACACGGGTCTTGCCTGAACCCGGCATACCGATGAGCGCGATGTTCTGCTCGCGGCGTGACAAGCGCTCCGTTACATCCAAGATGCGCTCGCGCGGGGTGACTTGGCCGGTATAGCGTTCGACGGCCTGTGCCGCCTGTGCCACGAGCATCAGCAGGCCGCCGAAGCGGGGGATACCGCGGCGCTCGGCCTCGAGCATGAGTCCCGTGCGGGCGGGGTTGTAGACAATGTCGATAACCCCTTCGAGCGCATCGAGGCCTTCGAGCGTGCAGGGGGCGTCGGGGCAGTGGGGGAACATGCCGGCAGGCGTGCAGTTGACGAGCAGCGCGGCATCGGATTGCTGCGCGATGTTGTCGTAATTGACCTCGCTTGTGCGACCCACGGGTACGACGATGGCGCCCAGGTCGTCGAGTACCATGCTGGCCGTAGTGCCGGCACCGCCGGTGGCGCCGAGCACGAGGGCCTTCTTACTGGCAACCTCTACGCCCAGCTCCTCGACCAGGCACTGAAAACCGAAGTAGTCGGTGTTATCGCCGCGCAGGCGGCCGTCGGGCAGGCGCGTGATGGTGTTGACGTTGCCCATGCGCTCGGCGAGCGGGCTCAGCTCGTCCAGGTACTCCATGACGGCGCGCTTGTAGGGGATGGTCACGTTGGTGCCCTCCCACTCGTCGCCCGTCATAAAGGCCGCGAGGTCCTCGGGCTCGCGCTCAAATCGCACGTAATCGAGCCCAGCGAGCTCTTTGTAGATGGTTGGGGTGTAGCTGTGGCCCAACACGCGGCCCAGCACTCCGTAGGGGCGGGTTGCGGCGGTATCGGTCATCTAGAGCACCTCCGTGTAGCTGCCAAAGTAGGTGAAGCTTTCGCACACGTCGTCGATGGAATCGAGCAGGTCGTCGAGGGCCTTGCTGCCAAAGGGGCAGTCCAGATCAAAGTAGAACATAAACTCAAAGTCGCGGCCGGGGATGGGGCGGCTCTCGAGCTTGATGAGGTTGATGTTGAGTGCGTAGAAGCGCTCGAGCACGCGATAGAGGGCGCCCGGCTCGTTGGCCGTGGTGATCATGAGCGAGGTGCGATTAGCGCCGGGGTAGACGCGCGGCTCGCGGCTGATGACGACAAAGCGCGTGTAGTTGTTGCCCGAGTCTTGGATATTGGGCTCCAACACCTCGAGGCCATACAGCGTGGCACAGCTGCGCGATGCGATGGCGGCAACATCGGTGCGTTCGGAGTTGGCGACCATCTCAGCCGACATGGCCGTGTTGGGGTACTTGGTGGCGCGCAGGCCGTGGTTCTCGATAAAGCCGGCGCACTGGGCAATGGCTTGGCCGTGGCTGTAGACCTCGCGCACGTCGGCGAGCTTGGTGCCGGGCTTGACGAGCAAGTTGTGGTCGATCTTGAGGCGAAGCGAGCGCACGATGTGGAAGTCGAACTGGGCGAGCAGGTCGTAGACGGCGTTGACCGAGCCGGCGGTGGAGTTCTCGATGGGCAGCACGCCAAACTCGCAGAAGCCGTCGCGCACAGCGCGCATAACGCCTTCGAAGGTTTCGAAAAACGCGATGTCGGGCACGTCGAAGAGCTTGCACGCGGCGATTTGACTGTAAGCGCCCTCAACGCCCTGGCAAGCGACGGTGGCAGTTTGAGGGAAGGGCGTGTCGGAGGCTGCAGCCGTGGCGTGGGCCTTTTGCGAGACAGTGATGCCCTTGAGTTCGTTGATGTAGCGCTGCTGCTCGGCCTTGCTCATGCTCATGAGGAGACGGAACAGGGTGATGGCCTGCGCCTCGTAGCGCTCGGGCGCGCGGCTGGCGAGGTTGTTGAGCTTGGAGCGCTCGCGGGCGGGGTCGAAGACGGCCTTGCCCATCTCGATTTTTGACTTGGCGACCTCGGTGGCAATGTCCATGCGTTCGATAAAGCTGTTGAGAAGCGTGGTATCGATGCCATCGATGGCCTGACGAATGTCGGCAAGGTCCATGGAGACCCCTTTCACGTGTCGGGGGATGTTGAGGGGCGGGTAGTTAGCGCTGGGCGGCGTCCTCGAGGAGGGCGTCCCAGATGGCAAGCGCCGCAGCAGCTTCGGCTACGGGGACGGCGCGCGGGACGATGCAGGGATCGTGGCGGCCGTGGACCGAGAGCTCGGCATTTTCCATGGCGTCCATGTCCACGGTCTGCTGCTCTCGGCCGATGGAGGGCGTCGGCTTTACAGCCATGCGCCACATGACGGGCGCGCCGGTGGAGATGCCGCCCAAGATGCCGCCGGCGTTATTGGACTCGACTTCGATCTTGCTGTTCTCGACATCGATGCGATACGGATCGTTGTTTTCGCTGCCGCGCATGGCGGCCACGGCAAAGCCCATGCCAAACTCCACGCCCTTTACGGCGGG
>CAJLAV010000074.1:0-9634 GCA_905204735.1 uncultured Collinsella sp.
GAGTTCCGCACGCAAAGAAGGCCACTTAATGTGGCCTTCGTCTTGCGCAGGACTGCCCGAGCAGGCAATCAAATATATTGCGGGCGGGCACGCGGCCCGGTCGGCTTTACGACAGCGCAATACCGCCGAGCCAGCCCCAGCGCACGCCAGAGCCAGTGCCGTAGAACCCAATGAACGAATCAAGCGATCTCGACGTGATGGCGCCCTCGTTGCTCATAACGATGCCGCCGCCAACATAGATGCCCACGTGTCCGTACAGCAGACCCGGCGTACCGGTGCCGCTGTGCGACGAGTCGGCCACGATCATGCCCACCTGCAGTGCCGAACGATCGGAGCTGTAGCACCAGGCGTTAAACATGTCGCACGCGTTGCCGCCAAAGTAGCCCACGCCGGCGTTACGGAACACATTGGTAACCCAAGCGGCGCACCAGTTCAGGCCAGGCGAAGGCGTGGAGTAGCATGCGTTGACGACAGCCTGCTGCTTGCCCGAGCCGGCGTTCTGTTGCGGAGTTCCGGGCGCATACGATCCGCCGCCCGAGCTTGAACCACCCGAGTAGGAATTGTTCTTGTTTGCGGCAGCCGCGGCAGCGGCAGCCTTCTTGGCAGCCTCCTCGGCCTGAGCGGCAGCGAGAATCTCGGAATCGCGCTGGGCCATGAGCTCCTTGACATCGTCGGAGAGGCCGTTCAGAACCGTCTGGACCTCCTGCTGCTTGGCCTGCATGTCCTGCATCTGAGCAGTCTGCTGGTCCTTGAGCTTCTCCAAGTCGGCCTTTTGCGACTCGAGCTCGGACTTCTGTGTATCGAGCTCTTTCTGAATGGTCTGGATGTCCTCGATGGCGTCACGGTCGCTCTTGTTGATCTTCTCGACGTAATGCGCGTTGGCGACGAGCTCCTCAAACGAGCCAGAAGCGAGCAGCAACGACAGGATATTGGTACCGCCCGACTTGTAGCTTGCCGCCACGCGATCGGAAAGGTCGTTACGCTTCCTCTTGAGCTCCGACTTCTTGGTGTCGATCTGCTCCTGGGTGTCGTCGATCTGACCCTGCACGCCTTCGATATCGTTGAGGGTCTGGGCATTCTTGCTGGCGAGCGTCGCGTACTCATTAGCGATGCTGTCGAGCTGAGCCTGGACCTCGTCGAGCTGGGCCTGGGCGGCATTCAGTTTGTCGGTGGTTTCTTGGCTGGCCTCAGCCGCATGGGCGCGGATGGGCAGACCAAAAAGAACGGCTGCAGAAGCGGCACCGAACAGGGCCTTGAGGGCGGTGCGGCGCGAGAGCTCCTGGGAAAGGATGGAATCGCTGTTTGGTGACATATGTACTCCGTTTGGCTGTTTTGTTTATATGTCGCTCAGTCCATACATATTAGCGCACATATGGCGCATCCCAACGATTTCCACGAACGGTGGCAGACCGTATGGTCGGCCTTGAATATCAACCTCATCCGAACACCTCCCGCATTCATCCGTACATGCACGGGTGAATGCGGGAATCCGGTACCCTGAGGGCGTCATGTCCGAAAAGAGCGGGAAGGGCTCCGCGAAGGCGGTACGGCGAAGGCCCACATGCCCACGAGCTTCACCATGAGCGCACGGCTGGACAACACGCGCGTGAACCGCGACGTGCGCACCATCATGGAAGAGATCGTGAGCCAGCTCGAGCAGCTTGATGGCGTGGATGTGGAGCTGACCTTGGATGTGCGGGCTCGTGCCGACGAGGGCATCCCCGTACCTGCCACGCGGGCGATATCCGAGAACTGCAACACGCTGCATATCGCGGACTACCGGTTTGACGGGTAGTCAGGCGCGATTACATAGCTTGGATTACCGTGACTGACCAATCATGGTGCGAACCTGGTTGGTCAGTTGCACGTTCTGGTGCCAGAAGTTGTGCTGCTCGAGAAGCTGGGCAACCTCGTTGTAGACCATCGCCTCTTCCAGGGGGTCATGGATGCTTACGATGATGCAGTATTCTTGCTCAAGCACCACGTTGCCCTTACGGGCCTCCCGCTCCACATGGTCACGATAGGTGCCTTTGAGATGCAGATACCACAACCCGCCGTCTGCAACCTTCTCCCGATTGGCTGGTGTCAGGTCATCGAAATCTACCGCGTACTTCTTCATTGGGGCGTACTTGCCCTCGTACTGAATGAGCATCCTCTCGCGACGAGCAAAGTCCGTGGTGGCCTCTCGCATCTTCGGCTTGCTGTAGAGCCTTGACAGCAGGAGGTTGAGCTGGTCCTTCTTGCCAATCTGGTTCATTATCGTGCGCTGGGTGATATCGCGCTCTGTCTTCGCTTCAAACGAGCCGAACTTGACCTCAAGGTCGGACTGGCAGTACTCGCCCCCCTGGTTCGCTGCTCGCAACGGTGACAGCGCCGCCGTCAAGGTAATCTGGCCCTTGTAGTAGCCATCCCTCACGAGTGACTGCGGCATGGGGAAATCGAGGATGTCTATGCTCTCACCGCGTCGGAGAGTGCCACGCAAGACGATCGTCGCCGTATGCGGGTCGTTGCCCAGGATGTCAAACAGACTCTTTGGCACGCCGAAACCCATCTCCATAACCTTCTCGTCCGTTGGAACAAGGGCATCGCCTGGGAATATGGACGAATGCGCTATGAGTGCCTTTATAAGCAGCGGATCGAAATCGGCGGCGATGGCGTTATGCAGGTTGGCTGCCAATGCGCTGACGCGCGGGGTCGAGAAGCTTGTGCCCACGGCATATGCGCTGTTGCCGCGCACGTCAAACGAATGAACCTCTGTCCTCGTGTAATGGCCGAGCGGGTCGATGCCCGCATTGCCTCCGTAGTGGGACACCTCTGGCTTGACGATGAACTCCGGGCCAGGGCCCTTGCGTGAGAACGGCGACGCGCTCCCAACCTCAGCCATGTCAAACTCGCCCTTGGCATGGGCGGCCGAGCCGACCGTGATGGCCCTGACCGAGTCCGCGCCTTGAAGAATTCGACGTTTCGTGCCGAAGACGTTGATGCGGGAGTTGCCAGCAGATTTGCATATGAGCACGCCGTAGTCATCCTGGATATCGTCCAAGGCGATGCCGAGGTCAGAGAACGCATCGTCGCAGATTTCCGGCTCGAAGCTTATCGAGAGGTTGTAGACCTTAACTCGCTGATAGGTCTGGCTGACAACGAACCTGATGTTCTCAACGAGCTCCGCTTCGTCAAGCTTACCATCTGCGGGGAAAACGGCACCGTCAATCAGACGCACCGGCAAGCCGCCAACCCAATCCTTCTGCTCCAATGCGTCGCCATAGGTGATCACACCGCTAACGAACGTTCCGTGGTCGGCCGCGATGTCGCTATCGATGTAGTTGGAGATGCGGTCGCCCACCAGCCAGGGTTCCAAGTGCTCTATGCGACTTATGCCATTGTCAAGCACGCCAACAACGGGATAGTCTTGCGAGGGGTCGGGGTAGATTACATCGGGCAAGTCCCCGCCCGAGTCCCCGTCGAGAATCGCACGACATATCGGCATCGAGCGTATGTAGAACAGCGACTCACCAGATGAGCCATCAGCGATAGCCTGCACCTGCTCCGTATCGGCATGTAGGCGGTAGATTGCCAGGTCCTTTGCGTATTCGACTCTTTCGAAGACAACGCCTAGTGCAGCAAGGTTGGCCTCGAACGTCTCTTCGTACGCTCTATTGTCATCTCCGAAATCGATGAGTCTCGCCTTGTAGACATCACACTCCGAGGCGCTTTCGATCTCAGGTTTGAAACGCTCGATACCTGTGATGCAGGAGAGCGCAACATCGTAACGCTCGTAATCCTCTATGCGTGAGGCGATGACCTGTACCTGGCTCTCGTCTTTGGCCTGGACAATCAGGCTGGACGACCCCTTCATCCCGACTACGTGGGATGGCCCATCGGCTCCCTCGATGTCGAGCATATCGACCACGGGCGTGCGCTTCGATTTCGCGGTGTCCCTACCATCGAGCTTGACCTCGAACACATAGGGCATCGCATCATTGTGCGGCTCGTTGTCGTACGACGAGAGCAGGCCAAGAGAAAGCTCTTGGGCACGATCGATGAGCTCATCGCCTGTGAGAACCCAGCCCGGCTTTTCGCTGCTGCCGCCCGGCTCAACCTTCGTATCGTCAACCGCACGCTGCTTGATCATCATGATGGGAAGGAACTCGGTCATGGCTACGCCTCCTTCTTGAGAGCGGACGATATGGTTTGAACCCGGCGCATCGATATGCCTGTACCGTCACTGATGTCACGTAGCGTGCAGCCGCTTTCGATGAGATAGCGCACGAAGGCATCCTCGTCCTCCAAGCTGTGGTGCTTGAGGATGTAGGTTTCCCTCGCAAGCTGGAATGTGTTGAACCCCTCCTCGCTTCCTGCCAACGTCGCAGCATAGAAGGCGTTCTTCGTTGCCGTGTTGAGGTCGGAGAAGCTGAGCCCTTCGAGTGCCGTATAGAGCCTCGGCTTGATCTTGCATGACATGTACGGCTGTATGAACCTTTGGGCATATGCTTCCAACTCGCCGTTCGTGGGCATGGGTACCTCTATGACCTTGTTGAACCGGCGCCAGACGGCAGGATCAAGCAGGTCTTGGTGGTTGGTAGCCGCAATGAGGATGCTTCCCTCGCCGAAGGAATCGATGTTCTGCAGGAGACTGTTGACCACACGCTTGAGCTCGCCAAGCTCGTTCTCGTCATCCCGGCGTTTCGCCACAACATCGAACTCGTCGAGGAACAAAACGCACTCCTGCTGCGCCGCATAGTCGAAGACCTTGCGGATGTTCTTTGCCGTGCTGCCCAACAGTGACGACACGAGGCTATCTAGGCGCGCTGTGACAAGGGGGAGGCCGGTCTGCGCGGCTATGTAGCGGGCAATGCTCGTCTTGCCGCAGCCGGGAGGGCCGTACAGGAGCAGGTAATTCTGGGCATCCATACCGTGGCGTGCAAGAACGTCTCGCTTCTCTCGCATGGTGATGACGCCCTCGATCTCACTTTGGAGGAAATCACTGAAGATGAGGTCGATATCCTCCGGTAGCACGGATTCCACGTCAACGATTTCCATTCGGCTCTCTTGATCTACGGGCTTGATGGATAGGCCGTCAAGTGTGGCGATGCTGAACTTGCGACCTGCGAGCGTGGACCGTATGCGCTTCGCGAAGCGGGCGTCGCCCGACTGCTCCAGGTTGTCGGCGAGGGACCTCGCGTAGTTGAGTACCTTGGTCTTGTCGCCGGTTAAGCCGCCTTCGATTATCCTAATGACCTCCGCTTGCATGGTAAGCCCCTTGTAATCACATACCGCCTGTTTGTAATCAAATCAACCGTTATGTATACGGTGAAGCTTTATCGTACACGGATAAAGCCGATTTGTACACATATAATTCTCCTGTGTGGTCACAAATCAACCACGCATTCCACGAACGGCGGCAAACCGCATGGTCGGCGGTCCACAAACAACTCCCGCAACAAAAATTAAGGCTGTGTAAGCATTTCTATGAGTACGTTAACATATTCCTCTGCTTTTCCTGCCGTGCACGTTCTTGGCACTCCTGCCTGCGCTATACTCCACTCAAGAAGTGTTCCTGATCTGATAGGAGACTACATGTCCCAAGCACTCGATCCCAAAGACACCTGCGTCCTCGTTACCGGCGGCGCCGGCTTTATCGGCTCGCACACCGTCGTTCAGCTGCTCGAGGGTGGCTACCAGGTTGTCGTCGTCGATGACCTCTCCAACTCCAGCGCCGTTGCCATCGACCGCGTCAAGACCATCGTGGGCGACGAGGCCGCCAAGAACCTCACCTTCTACGAGGCCAACGTGCTCGACCGCGATGCGATGAACAAGATCTTCGATACCCACCAGATCGACCGCGTCATCCACTTCGCCGGCTTTAAGGCCGTTGGCGAGTCGGTGAGCAAGCCCGTCGAGTACTACCACAACAATATCGAGAACACCCTGGTGCTCATCGATGTCATGCGCAACCACGGTTGCAAGTCCATCATCTTCTCGAGCTCTTCGACCGTCTACGGCGATCCGGACAATCCGCCCGTCACCGAAGAGGACCCTAAGAAGCCCGCGACCAACCCCTATGGTTGGACCAAGTGGATGATTGAGCAGATCCTCATGGACGTCCACACCGCCGACCCCGAGTGGGACGTCGTGCTGCTCCGTTATTTCAATCCCATCGGCGCCCATCCGTCGGGCCTGATCGGCGAGGATCCCAAGGGCATCCCCAACAACCTGGTTCCCTATGTCGCCCAGGTCGCCGTCGGTAAGCTCGAGGCCGTTCAGGTCTTTGGCAACGATTACCCCACCCCCGACGGCACCGGTGTGCGCGACTACATCCACGTGTGTGACCTGGCATCTGGTCACGTGGCCGCCCTCAACTGGATGAACGGCAAGACCGGCGTCGAGATCTTTAACCTGGGCACCGGCACCGGCACATCGGTACTCGAGGTCGTCGCTGCCTTCTCCAAGGCCTGCGGCAAGGAGCTGCCCTATGTGATCCGCGAGCGCCGTGCCGGCGACATCGCCGCCAACTGGTGCGATGCCTCCAAGGCCGAGCGCATGATGGGTTGGAAGGCCCAGTACGATATCACGGATATGTGCCGTGACAGCTGGAATTGGCAGAGCCACAACCCCAACGGCTTCGCCGACGCCGAGTAGCCACTCCCCCGCGATAGATTTTTTGGCCCCGGTCTCCAATGTGAGACCGGGGCCTTTTAGGAGCTCGTTCTCGGGCTCGAGCTCGCGCATGCACTTGCGGCCGCCGCGACCGGGTGGTTGGTCAGCTCCTTCTTCCTGACCGTCACCCATCTTCCCAGGGTCTTCTCGTTGATGCCGAGGTCGGCTGCCACTTGGGCGATGGGCTTCCCCGACGCGGCGGCGAAGTCTGCGGCCTCGGCGCGGTACCCCGCTGTGTAGGAGGGCCCGTCTGCCATGACTGACACTCCTTTCTTTTTGGCGCTGAAACGATTATCGCCGCTCAACGCCATTCCTCTAAGTCAAGTGTCCTTGAATACGATACAGTTCAAATGGACGAGGAGAATCTGGCGCTCCTCTCGATGAGCCCGGAGAGGTCCCTGGTCGTCACCTTCCCCCGCGCGAACGCGAAGCGGACGGCGGCGAGCCATGTCCTCACCGCGCGTTCCATTTAGGGAGTCCTCGAGAAGTCGATCTCTCTGTGCGATAATCGAGCTATTGAGTCTCGCGAGTTTAGAGCTGGTGATATGCATTGAAAATCAAGATGAAAAACATCGGCAGGGTCGCTGAGGCCGATATCGAGATTAATGGTATTGCCGTGATCGCCGGGGAGAACGGGACGGGGAAAAGCACGGTTGGAAAAGCGCTTTATGCGGCCTTCAACAGCATGTCCGATTCGGAGAACAAAATCGACCGCATGAGGCGCAATAGTGTTGAGCGCGCCATCAGGAAGGCATATGTGGGAAGCCCTCTCGACTCCACGTCTCGCCACAGGCGAACTGCTGGAAGAATGAATAGTTTCATCGACAGAGTTTTTTCGGGCGAGTGCACGAGGGACGAGCTTATTGATGAGATAAAGGAGTATTACGGGGAGGAGATCTCCCGTGAGATCGAATCCGATTTCACGAATGGCGTAGCAGGAGTTGCCGATCAGATTATCGAGATCATGGATATCTCCGATGATGAGGTATTTCGTGCGATTGCGACAAACAGGTTCCGAAGCGAGTTCAACGGCCAGATCAATTCGGTTTTCGGCGAAGAGCCCGGGAAGGTCGAACTCCAGATAAAGGACGCATCTACGGTTTTCTCGGTTGCAAGTGACGAGGTGGCGGAGGTGCACGATAGGAGGGTTTTGCGATTCAGGGCGCATTATCTGGACGACCCGTTCCTGATCGATTCTCTCGGAGGACCCTACGGCCCCGCTTTTCGGTTCAAGCCCCTCCTTGGACACCAGGAGGAGCTGCGGCAAGATTTGATTCAGGCGACCATCCGTAACGATGACAGCGAGTCCTCGCTGTTCGAAGAGATCGCGAAGGAGCGACACCTGAAGGTTCTCATGGACAAGGTTTCCTCCTTATGTCCGGGGCATTTCGAGAGGAGCGAAAGTCGCGGTCACCTTACGTATCTCGAAGAGGGCTTCGCTCGGGGGTTGGAGCCTGGGAACCTTTCTGCTGGCTTGAAGACGTTCGCCATCATGAAGGTGCTCTTGAAGTCCGGCGCGCTAGATGCCGGAGGGACTATTATCCTCGATGAACCCGAGATTCATCTTCATCCTGCATGGCAGCTGGCCTTCGCCGAGATAATCGTGCTGCTCCAGAAAGAGCTCGGGATGCACGTCTTAATGAGCACCCATAGTCCATATTTCCTGAATGCGATCGAAGTGTATTCTAAGAAGCACGCTGTTGATGGATTGTGCTCATATTATCTTGCGGAGACCTGCACTGATGGACGCTCTCGCTTTGCCGATATAACCGGCTCGACTGAGGTCGCCTACGAGAAGCTGGCGGCTCCTTTTGATACGCTTGAGAGGGAGGAGTACGGCCTTGAGTAGCGACCTGTGCGCCTCCTGCCCTCATCCGAACTCTCCCGCGGTGCCAGATGGCAGCGATGGTTGCTCCCGTTGCAGGACCTGTATCCTAAGGGACTGCACGTCGACCATCTCCAAAACATCCAGAGACGGGAGCGTCTCTCTTGTGGATGACGATTTGCCTGTTGTCAATTTTGACTCTGTTAAAGAATGCTACTGCAAGAAGGTCAATAGGTGGATGCAACTCCCGCGCTCCGCCGATGCGCTGTATTGCGATCGGGAAACGTTATATCTAGTCGAATTTAAAAACGGCAGTCTGAAGGAGACGCTGGGGAAGAGGCTCAATCCCAAGGATGACGAAGAGCTTGGTATCAATCTTGGCCAAAGGGACGCCCTCATCGAGAAGTGCAAGGACAGCGTTTTGATCTGCTCGGACCTGTGGGGAAAGAGGACGAGATGGTTTCGCGAGCACTGCGTCTTTGTTTTGGTATACAACGAGGACAAGAACAAGACCGCGTTGAAGCGGGTTGCCAGCTCGATTAGGAAAAAAGCGCGTTTTGGGCTTCCTGACAAATTGAAAGGTTTTTGCGTGAAGGATGTCTTGACGCTAACCGAAAAGGAGTTTTCGACATCGCTCCTTTCAACTTGGCGAGACGCAGAAGAAATCGCGGAGGTCGACGCGTAGGAGACCGAAAAGCATCCGGTGGCTATTTGCTCCCGATATCGATCGTTCGTCTGCAGTCGGTTTTCTTTCCGCTGCGCCCGCCAGTTTGCGATGAGTCGCGCACCGTGTGAAGCTCAACACGGATGAAATACAAATATAATCCCCCCTTGCACTGTGTTGATAAATATTGCTCGTCGAACTCATCTGAACTGGGCTTTCTTGCATAGAACTGCCTGAACCTGAGCGTTTTCGGGTATCGCATTGCCCGATCGAGCACCATCGCGACCTTCTCAAGCTTGTCCTCGGGCGGACTCATAGCCACAGCCCCGCATGTCGTCCCGGTTGGAGCCGGGATGAGCCCTCAGGAAGCACTGCATGAAGTAGCGCATCCGGTTCACGGGCCCCAGCGGGTTCTGGCCGTCGGGAACGCCCTTGAGCAGCTTCGCGTTGTAGTGCTGGCTCTTCAGTGACAGATTGTTGACGGGAGC
>CAJLAV010000075.1:0-9424 GCA_905204735.1 uncultured Collinsella sp.
GGCGGAGGGGGCGGGCCTGAGACATATTAAGGTTGTCGCGAGTTCCGCACGAACAGGAGAGCACTTAATGTGCTCTCCGTCGTGAGCAGGACTGTAGAGCAGCAACCTTAATATGTCTCAGGCCCGCCCCTCCGCCGCACACTGGGAACGTGCCACGCACTTTACCTGCGTAAACAATGTGAGTGAAATATGAATCTCGATGGATACGCCCGCAGCCGTGTATACTAAACAGCTGTGTGAAACCAGGGGAGTATTCTGGCTGGACAAAATGCCTGCTTAATAGGGTTGTCAGGTAGTCCGGGCGAAATACAAGGCTGGGGAGCACGTCGTGTAAGTAGTGGTCCTCTAGGGGCGTACGCTCGGTGGTGTACGCATTGTCCCAAGACCACGCGAGAGTTGGGATCATATCTTGATCAGCATGATTCTCGGCCGCAAGATTGGCATGACCCAGGTTTGGGACGAGGACGACAACGTCGTTCCCGTCACGGTCATCCAGGCTGGCCCCTGCGCTGTCTCGCAGGTTAAAACTCAGGCAACCGACGGCTATGACGCCGTCCAGATCGGTTTCGGCGACATCAAGGCCAAGAACGTGAACAAGCCCATGGCTGGTCACTTCGCCAAGGCTGGCGTCGAGCCTGTCCGCTTCCTTCGTGAGGTCCGCGTCGAGAACGGCGAGGAGCACAAGGTCGGCGAGGTCGTCACCGTCGCTGATTTCGCTGATGTCGAGAAGGTCGACGTCATCGGTACCTCCAAGGGTAAGGGCTTCCAGGGTCGCATCAAGCGCTGGGGTCAGCGCCGCGGTCCTATGACGCATGGTTCTCACTTCCAGCGTCACCCCGGTTCTATCGGTCAGTGCGCCTATCCTGCGCGCGTCCTCAAGGGCGTCAAGATGGCCGGTCACATGGGTAACGAGCGCGTTACCGTCAAGAACCTTTCCGTTGTCCGCATCGATGCCGAGCAGAACCTCATCTTGGTCAAGGGCGCTGTCCCGGGTGCCAAGAATGGTCTCGTCGCCATCCGTATGGCCTAAGGGCCCAGCCCATTTAGCCCAGCGTCATACCAAGGAGAACACTTAAATGGCAAAGTTTGAAGTAAAGAACAGCGAGGGCAAGAAGGTCGCCGAGGCCGAGCTCGCCGCTGAGGTGTACGGCATCGAGCCGAACATCCACGTTATGCACCACATCGTCAAGTGCCAGATGGCCTCTTGGCGTCAGGGCACCCAGTCCGCTAAGGGCCGCTCTGAGGTTTCCGGTGGCGGCAAGAAGCCTTGGCGTCAGAAGGGCACCGGCCGTGCCCGCCAGGGTTCCATCCGTGCTGCCCAGTGGCGTCACGGTGGCGTTGTCTTCGCCCCCAAGCCCCGTTCCTACGCCAAGCGTATGAACAACAAGGAGGTCAAGCTGGCTATGCGCTCCGCGCTGTCCGCCAAGCTGGCCGATGGCGAGCTCGTGCTCGTCGACGACTACGGCTTCGAGAAGCCTTCCACCAAGGCTGCCGTCGCCATGCTCAAGGCTCTCGGCCTTGAGGGCAAGCGTCTGACCATCATCGTTCGCGATGAGGACGTCAACGCCTACCTGTCGTTCCGCAACATTCCCAAGACGTTCATCATCACTGCCGACGAGGCCAACACCTACGATCTCGTCAACAATAACGCCGTGCTGATGCCCGCCGACATCGCCGCTCACTTCGGGGAGGTGCTTGCATAAATGACCGCCCACGAGATTATCATCCGTCCGATCGTGTCCGAGCGTTCCTTCTCCGGCATGGAGCTGAACAAGTACACGTTCGAGGTCGCCAAGGATGCTAACAAGTATCAGATCAAGGACGCTGTCGAGGAGATCTTCGGCGTCAAGGTCGTTCGCGTGAACACCCTGACGGTCAAGCCCAAGACCAAGCGCGTGCGCTATGTCGCCGGCAAGACCCGTTCTTGGAAGAAGGCCATCGTCACGCTGGCCGAGGGCGACACCATCGAGGTCTTTGGCAACCAGGCCTAAGACTCGCTGCTGTTGAGTGAGCTCATGCCTCCCAAATAGGGGAGGCGAGAGCTCAAGGTTTTGGGCGTATAAAATGGACACGCCCGGAACCGTGTATACGTCCGGTGTCATCGCACCCGAGGCAGAACCTCGAATCCCTGTCTGCGATGGCTAACGGATTCCTATTGAAAGGGATTGTAATGGCTGTAAAGCACCTTAAGCCGACCTCCGCTGGTAGGCGTTGGCAGACGATCTCCGACTTCTCCGAGATCACCT
Organism: uncultured Collinsella sp.; assembly: GCA_905204735.1. Lineage (GTDB taxonomy): Bacteria > Actinomycetota > Coriobacteriia > Coriobacteriales > Coriobacteriaceae > Collinsella. The sequence continues at coordinate 2,247 of CAJLAV010000075.1, forward strand.
GCACCAAGCCCGAGAAGTCTCTTCTCGAGCCCCTGCCCAAGAAGGCCGGTCGTAACAACAACGGCCGCATCACCACCCGCCACCAGGGCGGCGGCGTGAAGCGTCGTTACCGCGTGATCGACTTCAAGCGCAATAAGGACGGCGTGCCCGCCAAGGTTGCCACGATCGAGTACGATCCGAACCGTTCCGCTCGCATCGCTCTGCTGCACTACGCTGACGGTGAGAAGCGCTACATCCTGGCCCCCAAGGGCCTCGAGGTCGGTCAGACCATCATGTCCGGTTCTGACGCCGACATCAAGCCGGGCAACGCTCTGCCCCTCGCCGACATCCCCGTCGGTACGCTCATCCACGCCGTCGAGTTCCAGCCGGGCAAGGGCGCTGCTATCGCCCGTTCCGCCGGTAACTCCTGCCAGCTGATGGGTAAGGAGGGCAAGTACGCCATCGTCCGTATGCCTTCCTCCGAGATGCGCCGCATCCTCGTTACCTGCCGCGCCACCGTCGGTGAGGTCGGCAACGCCGATCACTCCAACATCGTCATCGGCAAGGCCGGCCGTAAGCGTCACATGAACGTGCGCCCGACCGTCCGCGGTACCGTCATGAACCCTGTCGACCACCCGCACGGCGGTGGCGAGGGCAAGAACCACACCTCTGGTCGTCCCTCCGTTACCCCCTGGGGTAAGCCGACGAAGGGCCTTCGTACGCGCAAGAAGAAGAAGGTCTCGAACCAGCACATCATTCGTCGCCGTAAGAAGTAATTTCGGATACCGAGTTTTAGGAGAAAGCACTTATGAGCAGAAGTCTCAAAAAGGGCCCGTTCGTGGAGACTCGCCTTCTCTCGCGTATCACCGCGATGAACGAGGCTGGCAAGAAGGACGTCGTGAAGACCTGGTCCCGCGCGTCCACCATCTTCCCCGAGATGGTTGGTCACACCATCGCCGTCCACGACGGCCGCAAGCATGTGCCCGTGTATGTTACCGAGTCCATGGTTGGTCACAAGCTCGGCGAGTTCGCGCCGACTCGTACGTTCCGTGGCCACAAGGCCAAATAGGGGGTTAACCGTAAATGGCAACTAAGTCTATTGAAACTGAGGCCACCGAGGTTCGCGCCGTCGCTAAGTACGTGCGTGTTTCCCCCAGCAAGGCCCGCCTGGTGGTCGATCTGATCCGCCGCAAGCCTGTCGCTCAGGCCTTCGACATCCTCCACTTCTGCGACCGCGCCGTCGCCGTGGATGTCGAGAAGGTTCTCCGTTCTGCCGTTGCGAACGCCGAGAACAACAACGGTCTGCGTGCCGACAACCTGGTTGTCGCCGCTGCCTATGTTGACGAGGGTCCGACGCTTAAGCGCATCCGTCCCCGCGCCAAGGGTTCCGCTTCTCGCATTCTGAAGCGTACTTCCCACATCACCGTCGTCGTTGCTCCTCGAAAGGAGGCGTAAAGCTGTATGGGTCAGAAAGTCTACCCCACCGGCTTCCGTCTTGGCATCACCGAGAACTGGCGCTCCCGCTGGTTCGCAGAGAAGGATTACGCTAAGACCCTCGGTAACGATCTCGAGATTCGCAAGTACCTCGAGAAGCGTCTTTCCCGCGCAGCTGTCTCCCGCGTCGAGATCGAGCGCGCTGGCGACAAGGTGAAGGTCATCATCCTCACCGCTCGCCCCGGCGTTGTCATCGGTAAGAAGGGTGCCGAGATCGATACCCTCCGCACCGAGCTCGAGAAGGTCGCTGGCGTCTCCAAGGGCCAGCTCTCCGTCGACGTTGTCGAGATCAAGCGCCCCGAGCTCGACGCCAACCTCGTTGCTCAGTCCATTGCCGAGCAGCTCGAGGGCCGCGTTGCCTTCCGTCGCGCTATGCGCAAGGCTGTCCAGTCCGCCCGCAAGGCCGGCGCTAAGGGCATCCGTATCCAGTGCTCCGGTCGTCTCGGTGGTGCCGAGATGGGCCGTCGTGAGTGGTACCGCGAGGGTCGCGTGCCTCTGCACACCCTCCGTGCCAAGATCGACTACGGCACGGCTGTCGCCAGCACCACCATGGGCGCTTGCGGCGTGAAGGTCTGGATCTACCTGGGCGAGAAGCTCCCGGGCCAGCCTGTTCCCAACCCTGCACTCGAGGGCTCTTCCCGTCCTCGTCGTCGTAACTCCGAGAGGAGGGGTCAGTAGTGCTTGCCCCTAAGCGTATTCTTCACCGCAAGGTGCAGCGTGGCTCCATGAAGGGCCAGGCCAAGGGTAATACCGAGCTGCATTTCGGCGAGTTTGGTATCCAGGCTCTCGAGGCCCATTGGATCACCAACCGTCAGATCGAGGCCGCTCGTATTGCCATGACCCGCTACATGAAGCGTGGCGGTCGTGTCTACATCACGATCTTCCCCGATAAGCCCATCACCAAGAAGCCTGCCGAGACTCGCATGGGTTCTGGTAAGGGTAACCCCGAGGAGTGGGTGGCCGTCGTCAAGCCCGGCCGCATCATGTTCGAGGTCAAGGGCGTGCCCGAGGAGGTCGCTCGCGAGGCTCTGCGTCTTGCACAGCACAAGCTTCCCATCAAGACCAAGATTGTTGCTGCCAAGAACGCTGAGCAGCGCATCGAGAAGGAGATGGCTGAGGAGGCCGCTCTCGAGGCCAAGTGGGCTGCTGAGGACGCCGCCGCCGCCAAGGAGGAGAACTAATGAAGCCCGCAGAGATTCGTGAGCTCTCGGACGCTCAGCTCGTTGAGAAGCTGAAGGAAATGCGCGCCGAGCTCTTTAACCTTCGTTTCCAGATGGCCACCAGCCAGCTGGACAACACCGCTCGCGTCAACACCGTGAAGAAGGACATCGCTCGCGTCCTCACGGAGCAGCGCGCCCGCGAGATCGCAGCGGAGAAGTCCGCTGTCGCCGAGTAGGACCTAAGGAGAGAACATGACTGATTCGCGTAACTCGCGTAAGGTCCGTACGGGTGTCGTTACCTCCGTCTCCGGTGCCAAGACCATTGTTGTCACCATCACCGAGCGCAAGCGTCACCCCAAGTACGGCAAGATGATGACCAGCTCCAAGAAGCTGCACGCTCACGACGAGGAGTGCACGGCTGGCGTGGGCGATACCGTCCGCGTTATGGAGACCCGTCCTATGTCCAAGATGAAGCGTTGGCGCCTCATCGAGGTCGTCGAGCGCGCTAAATAAGCAGTCGCTCTTACGACTTGTACGTTTCCGAAGATGTGCGTATGCCTGGCTTGCATACCACAGGCCGCATGAAGGCTGCGCACCTCTCTTCGGTTCTTAGTTCGGAGGAACATCTACCATGATTCAGATGCAAACCATGCTGAACGTCGCCGACAACTCCGGCGCTCGCAAGATTCGCTGCATCAAGGTGCTTGGCGGTTCCAAGCGTCGTTATGCAGGCATCGGCGATGTGTTCATCGGTGCTGTCCAGGAGGCTACCCCTGGCGCCAACGTCAAGAAGAAGGACGTTGTCCGTTGCGTCGTCGTTCGCACCGTTAAGGAGATCCGCCGCAAGGATGGCTCCTACATTCGCTTTGATGAGAACGCCTGCGTTGTCATCAACAACGATGGTTCGCCCGTCGGCACCCGTATCTTCGGGCCTGTCGCTCGCGAGCTTCGTGACAAGAAGTACATGAAGATCGTCTCGCTCGCTCCCGAGACCCTGTAGTTAGGGGAGATATATGTATATCAAGAAGGGCGATAAGGTCCAGGTTCTCTCTGGTAAGGATCGCGGCAAGCAGGGCGTTGTCCTGCGTGCTCTCCCCGCCGAGAACAAGGTCGTTGTCGAGGGCGTTTCGGTCGTCAAGAAGGCCGTCAAGCCCAACGCTGCCAACCAGCAGGGCGGCATCGTTTCGCAGGAGGCTCCCATCGACGCCTCCAACGTCAATCTCGTTTGCCCCGAGTGCGGTAAGGTTACCCGCGTCGGTCACGAGAAGGACGGCAAGAACAAGCTGCGCGTCTGCAAGAAGTGCGGCCACAAGTTCTAAGCTGCCCGCAACATCAAGTTGCTAGCAAAGGCCCGGATGCCCCACGGCACCCGGGCCTTTTTCTATTCCTACTCATTGGGGACAGACTTAAATGAGTAGTCGTTGGGGACGTTCTTAAACGACCAGTCGATGGGGACTGTCTTTAGATTTGTTTATCTGGTCATCTGGGATAGGCTTCAACGAAAGCGGCACATAGGGACTGTCTCTAGGTGCCGGCACATAGGGACGTTCCCTTTTTGCCGGCAGTTTGGGACGGTCCTTTGATGTCTGATGCCCTCAGAGGGGTGGAGTATCACGGCCTACTCTGTTCTTTAGGGCTTTGGTGTTCCGCCTCTTTATGCTTCACAAGGATCATCGCATGCGCATTCATGCGCATAGTTTTGCGCGACAATGCGCATAACTGCGCAAACATCTGCCAACTATGGCTAAATAATGACCGATAAGCAAATAAATACGCAAACACGAGCAGATACGCGCGCAATTGTGCGACTATAGGGTTGTTAGAAATGAAGGACTTCCGATGACTCAGGAGGCACATCATGGCAGATTCCAAACAGGCTCCGCTCGACGCCGAGGCAGCCGCAAAGGCGGCGTTTGCCTCGGTCCAGAATCAGCCGTTCCCAAACGACATCTTTACGGCTCCCGAGCTTCGTTGGGCAGTGATCGGGTGCGGTGTTATCGCGAACCAGATGGCTCAGTCCCTTGCCCTGGCCGGCCGCAAGCTTACGGGCGTTGCCAACCGCACGCTCACCAAGGCTCAGGCTTTTGCCGAGCAGTATGGCGTCGAGAAGGTGTACGAGACGGTCGAGGACCTCTACGCCGATCCGGACATCGACGCCGTCTATATCACCACGCCGCACAACACGCATATCACCTATCTGCGTGCTGCGCTGGCCGCCGGCAAGCACGTGCTCTGCGAGAAGGCCATTACCCTCAATTCCGCCGAGCTTGACGAGGCCCGTGCCATCGCCGACGAGCACAACGTGGTTCTTATGGATGCCACCACGGTGCTCCACATGCCGCTGTATCAGGAGCTGCGCCGTCGCATGGATGCGGGCGACTTTGGCCGTATGAACCTTGCTCAGCTCAACTTTGGTAGCTATAAGGAGTACGGCGATCTGACCAATCGCTTCTACAACCGCAACCTTGCTGGCGGTGCCATGCTCGATATTGGCGTGTATGCCCTGTCCGTCATGCGTCTCTTTATGGCAAGCCAGCCCGCTGAGGTCGTTTCGCTGGGCAACACCTGCGAGACCGGTGTTGACGTTGCGGGCGGCATCGTCTGCCGTAATGCCGAACAGCAGCTGGGCGTGGTGAGCCTTACGCTCCACTCCAAGCAGCCCAAGCGTTCGGTCATTAGCTTCGACAAGTGCTATATCGAGGTCAACGATTATCCGCGTGCCGATCACGCGACCATCGTGTGGACTGCAGACGGTCACCGTGAGGAGGTCCACGCTGGCACCGAGGCATACGCTCTGTGCTACGAGATGGCCGACCTGGAGAGGGCCGTTGCCGGCGATGATTCGAAGCGTGAGCTTCTGGGCTATGCTTCTGATGTTATGGAGCTTATGACCAAGCTCCGCGCCGACTGGGGAGTTGTGTACCCCGAGGAGGAGTAAGCGATGCTTGCGGAAGATAGGCTCAACGCGATCGTGTCGATGGTGCAGCGAGCTGGCTCGGTTACCGTGCCGGAGCTTGCTGAGGCCCTGGGCGTGACAGCGTCTACCATTCGGCGCGACCTGCAGACGCTCGACCGAGCGCACCGCATCGCCAAGGTGCACGGTGGCGCGACAAGTCTTGAGCGCGCGCACGTGACGCGCGACCTAACGATCAGTGAGCGCAGTGATCTCCATAACGACGACAAGGAGCGTATCTGCGCCCGCGCCGCGGCGCTCGTGGAGCCCGAGAGCTTTGTGTACATCGATTCGGGTTCGACAACGCTCAGACTCATCGAGCATCTTCCGCATCTCGAATCGGTCACCTATGTGACTGATTCCGTGCTCCATGCTCAGCATCTCGCTGTGCGCGGCATGCGCACCGTGGTGCTGGGCGGCGAGCTTAAACCCGAGACCGAGGCGCTCGTTGGCCCCGATGCTCTGGCAACCCTAGACCGCTACAACTTTAACTGCGGTTTTTGGGGTTCTAACGGCATTGCCGCCGAGCAGGGCTTTACGACGCCCGATATCGAGGAAGCGCAGGTCAAGCGTATCTCGATGCGCCATACAGCCAAACGCTTCGTAATCTCGGACGCCAGTAAGTTTGGCATGGTGGCTCCCGTAAAATTCGCGGACTTCCGCGACGCAACGGTTATCACCGCGGGCGAGGTGCCCGCCAAGTACCAGTCGATGGACAACGTCATCACGGTCTAACAGCAGGGGACGGGCAAACGCCAAAACCACCGCGAAGGGGTAGGAACCTATGTGGTGGTTTTGACGTTTGTCCAGATAAAACCTGCCAAAATAAACCTGTCCATTTTCGACAGACTTTAGGGCTCCCAGGGGCAGGGGGCTTCGATGTGGATGTGCTCGCCGGTTACGGGATGCGTAAAGGACACGCTGTGGGCGTGGAGCATCAGGCCACAGGGGCGCGGCGTTCCGTACAGGTCGTCGCCAACCAGGGGATGACGCTCGCTCGCCAGATGCACGCGGATTTGGTGCTTGCGGCCGGTGAGCAACTCGACATCGATATACGAGCGCGTGGGCAGGCCACGGCGACTCTTAAGACGTTTGAGCACCTTCACGCGCGTTTGAGACGGCTTGCCGCTGGCGCCGACGCGCATCTTGCGGCTGTCGTGACGGTCGCGGGCGATGGGCTTGTCGATGAGCTTTTCGTTCCAGTCGATCTTGCCCTCGGCGAGCGCCAGGTAGTGCTTTTCGAACGCGTGGTCGATGATCATCTGGTCAAAGGCGGGCTGCGTCTGCTTGTCGAGTGAGAACAGCACCACGCCGGTGGTGTCACGGTCCAAGCGGTTGAGCGGCTGCATGTCGGTCGCGGCAAAGCCGTCGCCCATCGCCAGCAGCAGGTCGCTGGCGTAGTCGGTGAGCGTGCGCTCGCCGGTGCCGTCGCCGTGGACGATCATGCCGGCGGGCTTGTCGATGGCCATGAGCCAGGCGTCGCAATAGAGGACTTGAGGTTCTTCGTTCACGTGTAAGCCTTTCGGTTAGCTAATTCCCACAAACATGCAGCCCGAGGTGGCGCCGCGCAGGCGGGCGGCCGGCTTGCGGCC
>CAJLAV010000076.1:0-9353 GCA_905204735.1 uncultured Collinsella sp.
CCCGGCGTGACCACCACAAGGCCCGCAACCAAACCGGTGCTGGCACCCACCAGCGTGGGGCGACCGGTGTGCACGCGCTCGACGGCAAGCCACGAGACCATGCCCGCCGCGCTGGCCGTCACGGTGTTGAGGATGGCGAGTGCCGCCACGGCGTCGGCCTTAAACTCGCTGCCGCCGTTAAAGCCAAACCAGCCAAACCAAAGCAGGCCGGCGCCCAGCGCCACAAACGGCACGTTATGCGGACGGTAGCTCACCATGCCAAAGCCACGACGACGGCCGAGCATTAAGCAGAGAATCAGGCCCGTAAGACCGGACGAAATGTGCACCACGTCGCCGCCGGCAAAGTCGAGTGCGCCGATAATGTCACCGATAAAGGAGCCATCGCCGCCCCAAACCATGTGGGCAAGCGGCGCATAGACCACAAGCAGCCAAATGCCCAGGAAGGCCGTCATGGCACCAAACTTAACGCGGCCGGCCAGGCTGCCCGTGACGATAGCAGCAGTGATCATGGCAAATGCCATCTGAAAGGCGATGTTGATGATCTGAGGGTAGACGGCGCTGTCAGTGGCATTGCCCTCGGCCGCCTGCAGCACCTGGTTGAGCACCGGAAGGCACAGTAGCTGGTCAAGGCCTCCAATAAACGGGCTGGAACCGTCGCCGCCGTAGGCCAGCGACCAGCCGGCAACAATCCACAGCACACCAACCAGGCCAATGGCGCCAAAGCACATGAGCATGGTGTTGATGACATTTTTGCGCCTGGACAGGCCGCCATAGAAAAACGCCAGACCCGGTGTCATTAAAAACACGAGCATAGTGCAGATGAGCATAAACGTTGTCGATCCCGTATCGTACATTCGCTCCCCCTTGATCGCATGAACGTTGTCGGCGCCCATAATGCGGCCGAGGGGCAACTGGTGTAGACCAGATACGGCGTTGTTAAACGCTGCGTTGTCGAATGGAAACGGTGCCGCAATCTTGGAAACGGCACGGCAACGGACGCGAAACGGACGGGAAATACGCGAGCAAGGGAGCCGTGAGCGTGCCCGTCCCGGCTAGCGCCGAAACAGCTCGTGGGCGCGGTCGCGGAGATTAGTTGCTCGAATGACACCTTCGTAGCGATTGATGCGCAGGCGCGGGAAGGCGTTAAAGAAGCGTAGGTCGCGGCGGCTGAGTGACACGCTCGGCACCGGACGGCTTATGCCCTTGCCGGCAAGGCGACGACTGAGCGACGGACGCGGCATGCTCGGTGCGGCATCGGCCACGCGGCGGGCGGCAAGCGCCAGGCCGCGAGCACCATCCGAGATAAACGTCGGCATCGAAGCCTTCTCGCGCAGGGCATCGAGCGCCGCGTCGCCCAGCTCGACCAGCCACGCGTTAACGGCACGGCCGCGGATGTGCGTCTGCGCCACCGAGTCGATCGCCGAATCGGGAATACGTTCGAGCATGGAGTCGGACGCATCGGCAAGCGACTCATTGATGCGGTCGGCAAGGTCGGCCCGGACGCGCTCCAGCTGATCGGACAGACGCCGCCAGCTCGCCAACGAGCACAACGCGTCGACCATCATCGCGACCGCGACGATAAAGGCGGACAGCCGCACAATCAGCACCGGCAGATGGCCAAGCAGCCCCAGCAATGCCGGCTCCACTAAACGGCAAATACACAACGCACCCAAGCCAAACGCGCAGGCCCAGTACAGGCAAATGCGTCCGTGCAAGTTAAACGGCAGGTGCGAGTAATCCCAAAAGCGAGCGCCCGTTGTTTTTTCCAACAGTACGCCTACGCTGTACTCAATCACGCTGCATACGAGCGCTGCAGCGACAAACTGGCTTGAGGCATCCGGAATCCCGCGCAACAGCAGCCAGCAGGCAATGCCGCCCACACCATAGATAGGACAACACGGCCCCAGCAAAAAGCCGCTGTTGGCAAATCGTCCGTGATTGAGCATGGCGCAGACCGTCGACTCCCACGCCCAGCCGCAAAACCCGTAAAAGGCAAACGAGAGCACCAGTGCCGAAAGCGGGCAGACGGCAAGCGTCGCGCCGCCAAACGCCATATCAATCGCGGTCCCCACCGTCTACCCTCTCCTCTTTTCGCTCGATTCGCCACTCACGTCATCGTCCGCCTCGTCCTTGCGCCGCAGACGACCGGCGACCGTCTCGCGCAGAGCGCACCATTTATCTGCCAGGCATACAATCCAAGCCTCACGACACGTCGGCGGCACTGGCACCAGCGGAAACATATGCCGCACGATAATATTCCGTTCGCGCGGCGTCAGCTCAAAATCTTCCTCCGCACGTGCCAGGGCAAAAAACGGGTGGCGAAAGCCATGCAGCCGATGGCTTGGGTCGGGATCGTGCCAGTCATAGAGAAAGTAATCGTGCAGCAGGGCCCCGCGCAACAACGAAGCACGGTCGACCGAAATGCCGGCACGGCCCAAGCGCTCGGCAAAGGACAGGCTCGCCCGCGCTACCGAAGTCACATGTGCATAGACCGTCACGTCGCCATGCTGGATAAACTCGTGCGTCAGGTCCAAGCGGCCCGCCTGGGCCAGCTGGCGGGCGGCATAGTCGACCTCGTGCGCGATTTTTTCGGCACGAACGGCATCGGACATGCTGCCTCCTTCCAGCGACTCACGGCGACAAGCCACGGCCTGTGCACAATCGATAAAAACATCATGGAACATATCAGTATGGCATCGGACAAAACGTTTTGCCCCACCAGTTGGCGAATTACCGCGCCGCCGTCACATATCAAACGCCAAAATGTGCGAGACTGTCTTGTGCAATTGTGTCGGCCGAGGGAGCGCCGGCGCTCGATTCGCATGGAGTAACCCACAACGATGCTGCTTACGCAAACGACAACGCCCGAGGACGTCAAGGCTCTTAATCGTGCCGAGCTCCCGCAGCTCTGCGACGAGATTCGCCACGCCATCCTCGAAAGCTCCGCCGCCGTCGGCGGGCACGTTGCCCCCAACCTGGGCGTCGTTGAGCTTACGGTCGCGCTCCATCGCGTGTTTAACTCCCCTATCGACAAGATTCTCTTTGACGTTTCGCACCAGACCTACGCCCACAAGGCGCTGACTGGGCGCGCGTACACTTATATCGATCCGAAGCGCTTTGGCGAGGCCTCTGGCTTTGCCAATCCCGACGAGTCCGAGCACGACCTGTTCGCCATGGGCCATACCTCCACGTCGGTGAGCCTGGGCTGCGGCCTGGCGCACGCTCGTGACCTGGCGGGCGATACGCACAACGTCATCACCGTTATTGGCGACGGCTCGCTTTCGGGCGGCTTGGCGTTTGAGGGCTTTAACAATGCCGCCGAACTCGATAGCAACCTGATCATCATCGTCAACGATAACGACCAGTCCATTGCCGAGAACCATGGCGGCCTGTATCGCAATCTGGCCGAGCTGCGAGCCAGCAACGGTACCTGTGAGCGCAACGTTTTCCGCGCGATGGGGCTCGACTACCGCTATCTGGACGCCGGTAACGACGTGTTGGCCCTCGTCGACGCGTTGCAGGAACTGCGCAATATCGATCATCCCATCGTGCTGCACGTCTCCACCGCCAAGGGCAAGGGCTTTGAGCCAGCCCAGAACGACCCCGAACGCTGGCATCACGTGGGTCCGTTTGACATGGCAACTGGACGCAAGCTCTGCCCGGGCCATCCGAGCGAGCCTGCGCCGCGCACCTATGCCGACATTACGGGCGAGGCGCTCAGCGCCGCCATCGAGCGCGATTCGCAGGTCGTGGGCATCACGGCCGCCACGCCCTACATCATGGGCTTTACACCCGAGCTTCGCGCTGCCGCCGGCAAACAGTTCGTCGATGTGGGCATTGCCGAGGAGCACGCCGTGACCTTTGCCACCGCGCTTGCGCGCTCGGGCGCCAAGCCAGTCTTTGGTGTGTACGGCACGTTTTTGCAGCGCGCTTACGACGAGCTGTGGCACGACCTGTGCCTCAACGACGCCCCGGCAACCATTTTGGTGTTTGGTGCGTCAATCTTTGGCACCACGTCCGAGACGCACCTTTCGTTCTTTGATATTTCCATGTTGGGCGGTCTTCCCAACATGCACTACTTGGCGCCGGCCTGCATGGAGGAATATCTGTCCATGCTGAGCTGGTCGCTCGACCACCGCGAGCATCCCGCGGCGATCCGCGTACCGGGCATTGGCTTGGTAAGCCGTCCCGACCTTGCGCCTGCCGAAGACACCGACTACAGTGCCGTTCGCTACAACGTGGTGCGTCAGGGCCGCGACGTTGCCGTGCTCGCGCTTGGCGATTTCTTTGAGCTGGGCGAGCGCGTGGCAAACCGCTTGGCTGCCGAGTACGGTATCGAGGCCACGCTCGTCAACCCGCGCTTTGCAACCGAGCTTGACCGTGAGTTCCTCGACAGTCTTGCCGCCGAGCATCGCGTTGTCGTCACCCTCGAGGACGGCATCTTGGACGGTGGCTGGGGCGAGCGCGTCGCGTGCTATCTGGCCTGCACGCCTGTGCGCACGCGCACCTTCGGCATCGCCAAGGGCTTCCCCGACCGCTACGACCCCAACGAGCTGCTCGCTCAGAACGGCATGACGGTCGAGAACATGGCCGCCGAAACCGTGAGACTGCTCAACGAGTAAGAAAACCTCCGCAAGGGAAGCACCCTCGTGGAGGTTTTTGTTTTCACAGCTCAATTATCTCAATCTATAACAGATAGAGACCTTTTGGCCGTCCAGATGTTACAGATTGAGACATTCGAATTCCCCTGAAGAGAAAATCTCGATCTGTAACAGTCGCTCGGCAAAAACGGCTGCAGATGTTACAGATCGAGACAAAGCAACAAGGCATGCCGCCGCATCGGCCAAAACCACCACGAAGGTGCCTGTCCCTTTTTAGTAGGTAGAATTACCCATAAGGTAAGTATGTTTCTGAGTTATTTCGTGTTGACCCATTTGAGCGCGATAGGGTATAACTCTACTCAACCGCTAGGGATTTTATTGAGAAAGGTGTTCTACCATGAGCAAGAACCTCTCCCAGCAGGTCGTTCTCGACCGCCGCGGCTTCGTTGCCGCCACCTTCGCAACCGTCGCCGGCCTTGGTCTTGCCGGCTGCTCCGACACCAGCGCCGAGGCCGACAAGGGTTCCGCCGCCGGTTCCTCCAAGAGCTCCGAAGATACCGAGACTTCCACCACGCTCGACGCTAAGGCATTCGACAAGCTCGTCGACAACGGCCCCAAGGCCGATGACGACGCCATCGCCGCCAGCACCTGGGCCACGGCCGTCAAGGACGCCGGCGTCTTTAAGATCGGTGGCGTTCAGACCTCCACGCTCTTCTCCCTCCTCAACGAGAAAGACGGTCAGACCCGCGGCTTCGACGCCGGTATCGCACAGCTCCTGTCCAACTACATCTTGGGCGAGAACAAGGTCGAGATCACCCAGGTGACCTCGGACACGCGCGAGTCCGTCCTGCAGAACGGCCAGGTCGACGCCGTCTTTGCCACCTACACCATCACTGACGAGCGCAAGAAGCTCGTCTCCTTCGCCGGCCCCTACTACTACACGCAGCAGGCCATCCTGGTGCTCGCCGATAACGACGACATCAAGAGCGTCGACGACCTGGCCGACAAGAACGTCGCCGTCCAGTCCGGCTCCAACGGCCCCGCCATCCTGGAGGAGTTCGTTCCCAAGGCCAGCCAGCAGGAGTTCAAGACCGACGAGGAGGCCCGCCAGGCACTCCAGCAGGGTCGCGTTGATGCCTACGTCATCGATAACAACATGCAGCAGAGCGCCCTGGTCCGCGAGCCCGGCAAGTACAAGATCGCCGGCAAGCCCTTCGGCAGCAAGGAGCCCTACGGCATCGGCCTGCCGCTCGATTCCGACGGCGTCGCCTTTGTCAACGACTTCCTTAAGAAGATCGAGGACGATGGCACCTGGACCGAGCTGTGGCAGATCTGCATCGGCGACCGTACGGGCGACACCAACGTTCCCGAGCTGCCCGAGGTCGGCGCCTAAGCTCGCAAGCTGGGCATCAGCCGCTGCGAAACCATACGGAAACGCACGATTCGCTTTATTGCGCTAAACTGTTTCCTCACTGAGTTGTCGGGGCTTCCGTACACACGGGAGCCCCTTTCCTTATCGGCGGGAGGTCCGCATGAGTCTCTCCGAGCTCTGGTCGCTCTATGGCCAGAACTATATCGACGCGCTGCTAGCAACCTGGGGCATGACGCTTGAGTCGTTTGCCATCGCCATGGTACTGGCCGTCGCCGTCACCGTGATGCGCGTGTCGCCGCTCAAGCCGCTGCGCGTCTTTGGCGACCTGTATGTTCAGGTCTTCCGTAACATCCCCGGCATCGCGTTGCTTATCATCGTCGTCTACGCGCTGCCGCCGCTCAAAGTCGTTCTGCCCTACCGCACCTGCGTTATCGTCGCCACGGTGCTCTTGGGTTCTGCCTTTGGCTCCGAGAACTTTATGAGCGGCATCAACACCGTAGGCGTCGGCCAGGTGGAAGCCGCCCGCTCGCTGGGCATGAGCTTTAACCGTATCCTCGCCAAAATCGTGATTCCGCAGGCGCTGCGCTCGAGCGTACTGCCCATGACCAACCTCTTTATCGCCGTCATGCTCACTACCGCCTTGGGCAGCCAGGTGCCGCTTAAGCCGCAAGAGCTTACCGGCGTGGTGAGCTACATCAACACGCGCTCGCTCGGCGGCGTCGCCGCGTTCTTTATCTCGGCGCTCGGCTACCTGGGCACGGCCTTTGTGGTGAGCCACATTGGCAACTACATCGATAAGAAGGTGAGGATCCTCCGATGAGCAAGCACTCCACCTCCGCGCTCACCATGCGCGATGCGCTCTACGAGGCTCCCGGCCCCAAGATGCGCGCCAAGATTCGCATCGGCACCGCCATCTCGCTTGTTGCCGTCGCCGTGCTCGTCGCCCTCGTGTTGCAGCGCTTTTATGTGACCGGCCAGCTTTCGGTTCACTATTGGTATTTCTTTACGCACCTCACCACCTGGAAGTTCCTGCTTGCCGGCTTTGAGGGCACCGTTAAAGTCGCACTCACCGCTGGCGTCATTGCGCTGGTGCTGGGCTTAGCCCTTATGCTCGGCCGCACCAGCGGCATCAAGCCGCTGCAGCTGGTCTGCCGCGTGCTCACCGATTTCTTCCGCGGCGTGCCGAGCCTTCTGTTCATCTACTTCTTCTTTTTGGTGCTGCCCCAGTACAAGATCGCGCTGCCGTCGTTTTGGATGCTCGCGCTTCCCGTCGCGCTCGCCGCGGCCGGCGTGCTGGCCGAGATTTTCCGCGCCGGCGTCAACGCCGTGCCGCGCGGCCAGGTCGAAGCCGCCCAGGCGCTCGGTCTCTCCAAAGCTAAAATCACCTTTAAAATCGTGTTGCCGCAGGCTATTCGGTTTATCATTCCGTCCTTGATTTCACAGCTTGTGGTCGTAGTCAAAGACACCACCGTCGCCTATGTGGTGAGCTACCCCGACCTCATGCAAAATGCCCGTGTGCTCATTACCAACTACGACGCCCTCGTGTCGGTCTACCTGGTTATCGCGGTCATCTACATCCTCATCAACGTCGCGATCAACAAGGCCGCTGTCTATGTTTCGCACAAGACCGGCGCGACCATCATCCGCTAACGCTTTACCATTTCGAGTCATAAGGAGCCGAGCACCATGGCACAGAGCACCTCTTCCACCGGCAATCAGCCGCTGATCGAGCTCAGACACGTCGATAAGCACTATGGCGATCTGCACGTCCTCAACGACATCAATCTCTCGGTCGACCGCGGCGAGGTCGTCGTTGTGATCGGCCCCTCGGGCTCGGGCAAGTCGACCATGTGCCGCACCATCAACCGTCTGGAAACCATCGACTCGGGCGAGATCCTCATCGAGGGCAAACCCCTGCCGCAGGAAGGCAAGGACCTTGCCCGCATGCGCGCCGAACTGGGCATGGTGTTTCAGCAGTTCAACCTGTTTGCACATATGACGGTACTGCAGAACGTCATGCTGGGACCGGTCGACGTGCTGGGCGTGTCCAAGGAGGAAGCTCGTGAGCGCGCCATGGACCTGCTGAGCCGCGTGGGCGTGGCCGAGCAGGCCGACAAGGTGCCCGCACAGCTTTCGGGCGGCCAGCAGCAGCGCGTGGCCATCGCCCGTTCACTCGCCATGCAGCCCAAGGCCATGCTTTTTGACGAGCCCACGAGTGCCCTTGACCCCGAAATGATCAACGAAGTGCTCGAGGTCATGGTCCGTCTGGCCCAGCAGGGCATGACGATGATCGTCATCACGCACGAAATGAACTTTGCCCGCCGCGTGGCCGACCGCGTCGTCTTTATGGCCGACGGCCAGATCGTGGAAACCGGCACGCCCGACGAGTTCTTCGACCACCCCCAGACCAAGCGCGCCCAGGACTTCCTCAACTCCATCAAGGGTCACTAGCCAGCCACCCCGTGGGACAAATCCATCGGAAGCGTTGTCCCACGTCTCTCATGCGCCCTGTCACCTTCAGATTCGAAAGCAACACCTATGATCGGAACCCGCACTTCATCGTCATACACCCCGCACGTCGACGTCGCCCCCGCCGACCGCCCACTCATCCTCGTCGCACCGCGCTGGGAAGAGGCAGAGCCGTTTTTAACCGAGATGCTCTCCCCCAACGAGGAAATCGCAAGTGTCTTTGTCGACGCCATTCTTGCCGCCGGCGGTCTGCCGCTGCAGATGTCCATTACCGAAGACGTCGACGTTATCCGTCATTACGTGGAAATCGCCGACGGCATCGCCATTCCCGGCGGTCCGGACGTCAACCCCAAACGCTGGGGCGACGAGCGTCCTTACGACCCCACGCTGTGCTGCGAGATTCGCGACCGTTTTGAGTTTAAGCTGGTTAACGAGGTACTTCGCGCCAAGAAGCCGCTCTTTACCACCTGCCGTGGCACGCAGCTGCTTAATGTCGCCACCGGCGGCACCCTGTGCATGGACGTGCCGAGCCTGGGCGCGCGCGAGGGCCGCACGCAGTGGCGCCATACCCACGTGCTCAACGACCCCGTGCATCCCGTCGAGGTCGTGCCGGGCTCGCTGCTGGAGCGCGCGGTTGGCGGGCACAGGCTGATCCAGACCAACTCCGCACACCACTGCTGCGTCGATCGTCTGGGTAAAAGCACGCGCTTGGTCGCCAAGGCAACCGACGGCGTTCCCGAGTGTATTGAGGTCGAAGGCCAGCCTTTCTGCCTGGGCGTGCAATGGCACCCTGAGTACACGTGGAAGACGCTCGAGACCGACTTTAACCTCTGGAAGTCGTTTGTCGAGGCGG
Organism: uncultured Collinsella sp.; assembly: GCA_905204735.1. Taxonomy (GTDB): domain Bacteria; phylum Actinomycetota; class Coriobacteriia; order Coriobacteriales; family Coriobacteriaceae; genus Collinsella. Next base: position 9,296 of record CAJLAV010000076.1, read on the forward strand.
CAGCCAAGGTCAAGCAGGCCCGCTAGCTCGCAAACCACAAAACAGATAAGGGCGCCCC
>CAJLAV010000077.1:0-9305 GCA_905204735.1 uncultured Collinsella sp.
GTTGCCGCAGAGTGTGGTAACGACCCCGAGACGTTCATGATCACCCCGTCCGCGTCCTCCGAGGACGTTACCAAGGGCAAGGATTGCGTCTTCCAGGTTTGCTTCACCGACCCCAACCAGGGTGTCAACGCTGCCAAGTTCCTGGCGCAGAAGTATGCGAACGAGAAGTTCGTGCTGTTCTATAACTCCGGCGACGCCTATTCTTCGGGCATCGCAGATTCTTTTAAGGCCCAGGCCGCTAAGTCTAAGCTTGAGATTGTCGACGAGGAGACCTTCAAGGACGACTCTGCTACGAGTTTTACCAACCAGCTGACCAAGGCAAAGCAGGCCGGCGCCACCATGATTTTTGCACCGATCTACTACACGCCCGCATCCGTCCTGCTCAAGAACGCCAAGGACATGGGCTACGACGTCAAGATGATGGGCTGCGACGGTATGGACGGTATCCTGGGCGTGGAAGGTTTCGACACCTCTCTGGCCGAGGGTCTGCTGCTCATGACCCCATTCTCCGCCGATGACGAGAAGAATGCCGACTTCGTCAACGCCTACAAGGATAAGTATGGCGAGACTCCGGACCAGTTTGCCGCCGACGCCTACGACGGCGTGCATGCGGTGGTCGAGGCCCTCAAGGAAGCCGGCCTGGGTGCTGACGCCGACCCGACCGAGGTTGCCGAGAAGCTTCCCGAGGCTATGCGCAACATTACCGTTGACGGTCTGACTGGCAAGCTCTCCTGGAACGACAAGGGCCAGGTCCAGAAGGACCCGACGGCGTACGTCATTACCGACGGCAAGTACGTACAGGCCTAATTGGCCGCCTTACATAGAGCGGTTTTGATCCCAAGCAGGGGAGGTTTTGGCCTTCCCTGCTTGCTTGGTATCTAGGGACGATGTAACGTCCCTGTTTCATACATTAACTGGAAACCTATTCGAAAGGGGGATGTGGAACATGACGGTCTTTATCCAATACCTGGTCAACGGCCTGTCCATGGGCAGCGTCTACGCCATCATCGCGTTGGGCTACACCATGGTCTACGGTATCGCCAAGATGCTGAACTTCGCTCACGGCGATGTCATCATGGTCGGTGCCTATGTCTCGTTCTGCGCCACGTCGTATCTCGGCCTCCCGGGCTGGGCATCTGTAGTTCTCTCTTGCGTGGCCTGCACGGTTCTCGGTGTTCTCATTGAGGGCCTGGCCTATAAGCCGCTGCGCCAAGCAGGCCCGCTGGCCGTTCTGATCACGGCTATCGGCGTGTCCTACTTCCTGCAGAACGCCGCGCAGCTTCTGTGGGGCGCCACGCCCAAGAACTTCACTTCGCTCGTCACCTTCCAGGTGCCGGAGTTCTTGGCCAAGTTCAACGTAAGCGCCGTCTCGCTCGTCACCATCGTCGCCTGCCTGGTTATCATGGCCGGCCTGATGTTCTTTACAGGTAAGACCAAGATGGGCAAGGCCATGCGCGCCGTGTCCGAGGACAAGGCTGCCGCTCAGCTCATGGGCATCAACGTCAACCGCACCATTTCGATGACGTTTGCCATCGGCTCTGCCCTTGCCGCCATCGCCGGCGTGCTGCTGTGCTCCTACTCGCCGGTGCTGCAGCCCACGACGGGTGCTATGCCTGGCATCAAGGCCTTCGACGCCGCTGTCTTCGGTGGCATCGGCTCCATCCCCGGCGCTTTTGTCGGTGGCATTCTCATCGGCATCATCGAGGCGATGGCGCAGGCTTACATTTCCACGAGCCTTGCCAACTCCATCGTCTTTGGTGTTCTGATCATCGTCCTGCTCGTCAAGCCTGCCGGCCTCTTGGGCAAGTACGTCCCCGAGAAGGTGTAGGTGAGCGTTATGAAGTTTCTTAAAGACAAGCAGACGCGTCACGACTTTGTCACGTACGCCATGTGCCTTGTGGCGTTTGCCATCGTGTTCTTTATGCAGTCCAACCACATGATTCCGCGCATGATCGCCGGTCAGCTGGTTCCCATCACGGCCTATATCGTCATGGCCATCTCTCTTAACCTCGTCGTCGGCATTGCGGGCGACCTGTCGCTGGGCCACGCGGGCTTTATGAGCGTCGGCGCCTATACGGGCATCGTTACCGCGGTCGCCCTCGAGAGCGCCGTTCCCTCCGATCCGGTGCGCCTTATCATCAGTATCGTGGTCGGCGCCATCGCTGCCGCCATCCTGGGTTTCTTGATTGGCATCCCGGTCCTTCGTCTGAGCGGCGATTACCTAGCTATCGTGACGCTGGCCTTTGGCGAGATTATCAAGGAGATCGTCACCTGCCTCATTGTGGGCGTCGATTCCCGCGGCCTGCATGTGATCTTTAACATCACGGGTAACTCCACGATCGATGACCTGCACCTGCTCGAGGACGGCACCGCCATCATCAAAGGCGCCCAGGGCGCCTCGGGCGTGTCGACGTACTCGACCTTCCTCGCCGGTGCCATCCTGGTCATGGTCGCACTCGTGATCGTGCTCAACCTGGTTCGCAGCCGTACCGGCCGTGCCATTATGGCCGTGCGCGACAACAAGATCGCTGCCGAGTCTGTGGGCATCTCCGTCACCGAGTACCGCATGATCGCCTTCGTGGTTTCCGCTGCCCTCGCCGGTGCTGCCGGAGCTCTCTTCGGCGGTAACTTCTCGCAGCTTTCCGCCACCAAGTTCGACTTTAACACGTCCATCCTCATCCTGGTGTTCGTGGTCCTGGGCGGTCTGGGCAATATGCGCGGCTCCGTCATCGCGGCGGCATTGCTCACGGTGCTTCCCGAGCTGCTCCGTCAGTTCTCGGACTACCGCATGCTCATCTACGCCATCGTGCTGATCTTGGTCATGATCTTTACCAACAACCCGCAGCTCAAGGCGTTCTTCGGTCGCGTCAAGGACCGCTTTGCTTCCAAGAAGGAGGTGGCAGCCGATGCCCAGTAAATTTGAGTTCAACAAGGGCAAGATGGTCCCGTATCCTTCTGGCGCCATCGTTCCCGACCGCGACCTGGGCGAGCGCCCGGCACTCGAGTGCATCCACCTGGGCATTGAGTTCGGTGGCCTTAAGGCAGTCGACGACTTTAGCCTGACTATCGGCAAGACCGAGATCGCCGGTCTGATCGGCCCCAACGGTGCCGGTAAGACCACGGTCTTCAACCTGCTCACCAAGGTGTATCAGCCCACGCACGGCACCATCCTGCTCGACGGTGAGGACACTTCGGGCAAGTCGGTCTACCAGGTCAACCGCATGGGTATTGCCCGTACGTTCCAGAACATCCGTCTGTTCAACACCATGACGGTGGAGGACAACGTTAAGGTCGGCCTGCACAACCAGGAGCGCTACTCCGGCTTTGAGGGCGTGCTGCGCCTGCCGACGTATTGGAAGCACGAGAAGGCCGCCCACGAGCGCGCCATGGAGCTGCTGTCCATCTTTGATATGGAGCACCTGGCAAACGAGCAGGCCGGATCGTTGCCTTACGGCGCTCAGCGTCGTCTGGAGATCGTCCGCGCGCTTGCCACCAACCCCAAGCTACTGCTGCTCGACGAGCCTGCCGCCGGCATGAACCCGTCCGAGACCGCGGAGCTCATGGAGAACATCGTTAAGATTCGCGACACCTTCGGCATCGCTATCATGCTTATCGAGCATGATATGTCGCTCGTTATGAACATCTGCGAGGGCATCTGCGTGCTTAACTTTGGCAAGGTTATCGCCAAGGGCACGGCAGAGGAAATCCAGAACAACGACGCCGTTATCGAGGCGTATCTGGGTAAGCAGGATAAGGGGGAGAACTAAATGGCAGAGCCGATGCTTTCCGTCTACAACATCAACGTCTGGTACGGCGCCATCCACGCCATCAAGGACATCTCCTTTAACGTTAACGAGGGCGAGATCGTGGCCTTGATTGGTGCCAACGGCGCCGGCAAGTCCACAACGCTCAAGACCGTCTCGGGCCTCCTGCGCTCTAAGACCGGCTCCATCAAGTTTATGGGCGAGGACATTACCCATACGCCCGCCGACAAGCTGGTTGGTAAGGGCCTGGCTCAGGTTCCCGAGGGTCGTCGCGCCTTTTTGCAGATGACGGTTGAGGAGAACCTGGAGATGGGCGCCTATACGCAGCCCAAGTCCACGGTGGTCCCGGGCCTCGAGCGCGTCTACGAGCAGTTTCCGCGCCTGAAGGAGCGCCGTCGCCAGGTCGCCGGCACCCTTTCGGGCGGCGAGCAGCAGATGCTCGTTATGGGGCGCGCCCTTATGAGTAACCCCAAACTGCTTATGCTCGACGAACCTTCCATGGGTCTGGCACCGATTCTGATCGAACAGATCTTCCAGATTGTCGAGGACCTGCACAAGGCCGGCACCACGGTGCTTCTGGTTGAGCAAAACGCGCAGATGGCGCTTTCCATCGCCACGCGCGGCTACGTGCTCGAGACCGGCAAGATCACCATGACCGGTACCGGCCAAGAGCTCCTGCACGACGACAACGTCCGCAAAGCCTACCTCGGAGGCTAACCCACCTAACAAAAGGGGCGCTGACTATCTCAGTCAGCGCCCCTTTTTAGTTGCGGTGAAATAGGGACTGAATACGGGCTCCAGAGGCCAAAAGAGTCCCTATTCCACCGCAACTTCATGGGGATGTGTGACAATGCCCGTCGGAAAACATCTGCTGTCTTTGGGGGTCTATCTATGCTGTATGAGTTTTGTGCCGAGAACTTTGAGCGGGTGCCGGCAGCTATCGATGCCGGTGCAAAGCGCATCGAGCTGTGCGATAACCTTGCCGTTGGTGGCACCACGCCTTCGGCCGGCGTTATCAGCGCTACGACCAACTATGCCCACGAGCACGATGCACGGGTGATGTGCATGATTCGCCCGCGTGGCGGCGACTTTCACTACAACCAGGACGAGTTGCGTATGATGGAGATGGACCTGGGCCTTGCCGTGAGCGCCGGCGTTGACGGCTTGGCCTTTGGCTGCTGCAAGCCCTGCGCTGGCGGATGGGCACTCGACGAGCTTACGTTGGGCGCCCTCGTGATGGCCGCGGGCTGCGCGACCGAGGAATGCAAGCGTGAACCCATCGACATCACCTTCCACATGGCGTTTGATCAGCTCTCGCCCGAGGCTCAGCTCGACGCGATTGACATACTCGCCGACTGCGGCATCACACGCATCCTGACGCATGGTGGCGCTGCCGGTGCGCCGATCGAGGACAACTTCGAAAACCTGGCCCGCTTGATCGAGTATGCGGGCGACCGCTTGACCATCCTTCCCGGCGGCGGCATTTCCACGGTCAACCGCGATACCGTGGCGGCGGCACTGGGCGTCTCCGAGCTCCATGGCACCAAGATTGTGCCGCTGGAGGTGTAGCCCGTGGCACTTGTATTCGATGTCCAGCAGGCGAGCGGTAAGCCCGACGATAATCGTCGCCCTGGCACCGCGTGCCCCTTTTGCGACACGGAGGGGCTTGCCAACATCATCCAGCGCGATGGTGACTGCATCTGGCTCGAGAATAAGTTCAAGACATTGCGGGCCACACGTCAGACCGTATTGATCGAGTCTGCCAATCACGACGCCGACCTGGTGACCTATGAACCGGATGAGCTGCATCATGTGATGCGGTTTGCCCTGGGCTGTTGGCAGCAGATGATCGATTCCCAACAGTACTGCAGTGTGCTCATGTACAAGAACAAAGGCCCGCTTTCGGGCGGCAGCCTCGTCCATCCACACATGCAGATTGTGGGCTTGGAACAGGAGGACGGCTATGCGGCGCTGGCCTCAGCCAACTTTGAAGGCATCAGTGTCTGGCAACAGGGGAGAATCTCGGTCGACATCTCAACCGAACCGATCATGGGGTTCTTTGAGATCAACGTTTCAGCCCCGCAGGGAATCGCTGCCAGCGATGACACGAGAGACCAAGCCGAGGTGGATCTCTTCGCCGATGCGATCCAGGTAGCTCTGCGCTATATCCTGAACGAGCACCACGGTGGTCGCGCAGAGTCGTACAACCTGTTCTTCTATCACCTGGGCGGTCGGACCATTGCCAAGGCGCTGCCACGTTGGGTGGTTTCGCCCTACTTTGTCGGCTATCGTTTGGCCCAGGTCAATGCTGAGACAACGCTCGATATCGATGCTGAGCGCCTGCGTGCGCATCTGGAAACGCTCGTATAGCAAGACTAACACCCGCGTAATGCGGACAGTCTAGCGTGCCATGGCGTCGCGGCCGGCTTCGACGCGCTTGCGCTGGGCGGCGCGCTCCTCGCCGGTCAGACGCTCAAAGAGATGCCCGATAAGCGAGGCGAGTACCTGCTGAAACAGCGTTCCACACATGACGGGAAACACAACTTCGCCCGGAAAGTATTGCGTGGCGATGACGGCGCCCGAAGAGATGTTACGCATGCCGCAGGTAAAGCACATGGTAGTCGTCTCGCTATATGGCAGATGCAGCGCACGGGCGACCAGAAAACCGACGACAAAGCCGCTGATGGCGAAGGTCAAAATAAAGAGGGCGACTTCCAGGCGCACCGCGTTCATGTGCAGCACGTACTCGCTCATGGCGGTGGAGTTGGAGGCGATAACGCCCATCATCATGAACTTGCAGGCGGGCGAGAGCGCGGGGGAGAGCTTCTCGTGTCCCCATCCACGCGTGAGCTCGTTGATCACGATGCCGAGCACGGCGGGGATGGCGATCATAAAGGCCATGTCTTGCATCATGCTCGGCACATCGATCGAGACGGTGGCGCCCAACAGGAGCTTGAGCGTGAGCGGAATCGTCACAGGGGAGATAACCGAGGACGTCAGGATGATGGTGAGCGCGAGCGGGCCGTTGCCGCCGAACATGCTGATCCACATAAAAGTGGTGACGGCCACGGGCACGCTGTACTCGAGCACGATGCCGCAGACAAGGTTGGGGTTGGAGCCAAAGAAGAGTGACCCCATGGCATACGCCGCGATGGGAATAAGCACCGCCGAGACGAGCAGCGCCAAGACTAGGTGCAACGGACGGCGGAACACCTCGGTTACCTGGTGAAAGGTGTTGCTGAGCGCGCCCTGAAACGTCATAAAGGCAAACAAGGTGGGAACGATGGGCTTGAGTACGCCAATCTGTTGGGGAAAGAGCACGCCGAGCGCCACGCAAATCGGAACGATGATCTGCATGTGCCCCGCGAGAAACTTGCCCAGTCCAACCCATTGCTTCATATGCTCTTGTGACTCCCTTTGCTCGTGAATCCGTTTTGAATGGATATGCTAGACGCTCGCATGCGTCCGTGCGTCAGAAACGCTCGATTATTTCGAGGCTATTACCGGCATCGTTTACCGAAACCGCGGCGTGCTGCGGCGATTTGCGTCCGCGCCGCACGGTATAATAAATCCGTTCAACAGATCTGCCTGCCGAAGCGGGCATACACAGAGGACTCATCGCTATGAACCGTGAGAGGTATCGCGGCGACCTGCCCCTATCGGGGGTGGGCGCCTATGTCATCGCTTAAGACGACGCATCGCTGGGCGGTCGCTCAGCAAAACCCCGAGCTCGAAAAGGAGCTTTCGGCTGGTCTGGGCATTCCCGGGCTGGTGGCGCGCATTATGGTCGCGCACGGCATTGGCTCCATCAAAGAGGGCCAATTGTTTTTGACGCCTTCGCTCGATCGCGACTGGGCCGATCCACTCATTATCCCGGGCATGTCGGTCGTTGCCGACCGCGTCGAGCGTGCTATTCGCAACCACGAGCACATTGCAGTCTTTGGCGATTTTGACGTTGACGGTATTACGTCGACCTGCCTGTTGACCGAGGCGCTGCGCACGTTTGGCGCCGATGTCACGCCGTTTATTCCGCATCGCTTTGATGAGGGCTACGGTCTTTCGCGCGCGGCACTCGACCGCGTTAACGAGCTCGCTCGCCCCCAGCTGATCGTGACCGTCGATAACGGCATTGCCGCCAAGGAAGAGGTTTCCTATTTGGAGGACCTGGGGATCGATTTGGTGGTCACGGACCATCACGAGCCCTCCGACCAGGTGCCGCAGGGTGTGCCCCTGACCGACCCCAAGCTCGAGGACGAGGGCCCCTCGCGCGAGCTTGCCGGTGCTGGTGTGGCGCTCAAGCTGGTGCAAGTCCTGGGTGAGCGCCTGGGCAAGCCGTCGTATTGGCGTTCGCTAATCGAGGTCGCGGCGCTGGGCACCGTGTCCGACATGATGCCGCTCACGCCCGAGAACCGCGCGCTGGTTGCCGAGGGCATCCAGCAGATGCGCGTAACCGCTCGCCCCGGCTATATCGCGCTTGCCGCGCTTGCCAAGGCGGACCTTTCGAGCATTACGGCGGATGGCCTGTCATTCTCGCTCATTCCCCGCTTAAACGCTGCCGGCCGCATGGCCGATCCCAAGCTGGCGCTCGACCTGCTGCTTGCCCGCAATCCCATCGAAGCAAGCGCGCTGGCGGCTGAGCTCGAGGAAATCAACCGCCAGCGCCGTGAGATCGAGGCGGAGCTCACGCGCGATGCCATGGCAAAGGTCGAGGAGACCTATGACGGCGGGCGCGCGATCGTTGTGGGCGGCGAAGGCTGGCACGAGGGCGTCAAGGGCATCGTGGCAAGCCGTCTGACCAACCGCTATCACGTGCCGGCGCTGCTGTTCTCGATCGAGGACGGTATCGCGCGCGGCTCTGGTCGCTCGGTGGGCAAAGTTAACCTGTTTGACGCCGTCGAGCGCTGTTCCGACCTGCTGATTCGTCGCGGCGGACATGCCGGTGCGGTGGGTGTGACCATCGAGGCATCCAAGCTCGATGAATTCCGTCGTCGCCTTTCCGCCGTGCTATCGGAGATTCCCGCTGAGGACTTTGAAGACATCGACGAGGTTGCCGCCACGGTCGACCTTTCCGAGCTGAATATCGAGACTATAGAGCAGATTTCCCGCCTTGAGCCGTTTGGCCAGGGTAATAAGGTGCCGCTGCTGGCTGCCGAGGGCGTGACGATGTGCGATCGCGCCGTGGTGGGTAAGACCGGCGAGCACATGCGCTTTGTGGCGACCGATGGCGCCGCGAGCGTGCCGGCCATTATGTTCCGCGTGCCGCAAATCGATAAGCTCATCAACTGCGATAGCGCTGTCGACTTGGTGTTTGAGGCCGTTGCCGAGCATTGGCAGGGGCGTGTGAAGCCCAAGCTCATGATCAAGGATGTTCTGGTCCGCGATACCACGCTGCCCGGCGTCGACGATCCGGCATGCGAGCTTCGTCGTGGCGTGCAGCCGGCGGATTCTGGCCTGCGCCTGGAGTCGCGCAAGCGCGAGACGCTCGCCCAGCTTTCCTATACCGAGCTCACGCGCTCGCTTATTCATAGCTTTATCGGCTCG
>CAJLAV010000078.1:0-9102 GCA_905204735.1 uncultured Collinsella sp.
AGCTGCTCCAGGATATCGCTGGCGACGATGAGGCCGGTCACGTCCACGTTGCCGCCAAAGTAGCGGTTCTTGATGGCCGTGACGGTGCCGGAAAGGCCCTGTGGAGACTCCACGAAGCGGGCGACGGTATCGCGTGCGCTGGCGCCCGAAAGACATACCAGGCGCTGGTCGCGGGCAGTCATAGCCTTGCGAACGCGGGCAAGGCGCTCGGCGTCGGCGGCAAGCACGTCGTCGGTCTCGTCCAGATACGAGCGGATCATGCCGATGCCGTCGTAGTACTGCGGGTAACCGTCGTAAAAGTCCGCCTCGGGCGGCTCGATGCCGGCGTCCAGATAGAACTCGTCGCTCATCTGGAACGTGTGGCGGCCAAAGCGCTCGTACGCGCGATCCTGGAAGGGCCGGATCATGGCGATAGTCTCGCGTGCGAGCTCGGGTTTGTCGCTGTAGGACCAGCTAAAACGGTTCTGATGCTTGGTAAAACCGAGCGGCACAATGCCCAGGCTGGTGATTTGCTCGTGCTCCTCGCAAAAGCGCAGGGTCTTTTCCAGCTCCTCGCCGTCGTTCATGCCGGGGCACAAAACGATCTGCGCGTGGATCTCGATGCCGGCGGCCATGATGGTCTCGAGCACGTCCATGCCGCGCTGGGCGTTGCGGCCCATCATGCGGCGGCGGACGTCGGGGCTCACGGCGTGGACCGACACGTTCATGGGGCTCATGTTGCGCTGGATGACGTTTTGAACATCTTCGTCGGTGAGGTTCGTGAGCGTGACAAAGTTGCCCTGCAAAAAGCTCAGGCGATAATCGTCGTCGCGGATGTAGAGCGTGGAGCGGCCGCCCTTGGGCAGCATGGTCATAAAACAGAACACACAGGCGTTTACGCAGGTTCGCATGCCGTCGAAGATGGGACCATCGAACTCTAGGCCCCAGTCCTCGCAGGGAAAACGGTCGAGCTCCACGGGGGTGACGCTGTTGTCGCGCGGGTCGAGAACCTCAAGTTCGACGGTGTCCTCGTCGGCCTCCCAGAGCCACACGATCATGTCGGTGAGTGCCTCGCCGTTGACCGTGAGCACGCGCATGCCCGGCTCGATACCTACATCCCATGCGGGCGACTCGGGACGCACGTTTTTAACGAGCGCGCCCTCACCCGGCTCGGGGTCGCGGCTGCGCCCGTAATCGGCCACCTCGGCGGCGTATGCGGGTACGGTCTGGTCCATGATTAGCGGCAAAGCTCCTTGATACGCTCGACGGCGCGTTCGATGTGTTCTTGCGGGGTGGAGGCTCCGGCAGTGATGCCGATGTGGCGCGCGCTGGCAAACCATGCGGCCTCAAGCTCGGAAGCTTCCTCGATGTGATGCGTGTGCTCGCAGACATCGGCACAAATCTGCGCCAGACGGCGCGTGTTGCCCGAATTTTTGCCACCCACGACGACCATGCAATCACAGCGGTTAGCCAGCGATGCAGCCGCCTGCTGGCGCTCGCTTGTGGCGGCGCAGATGGTATTGATTACGCGCAGCTCCTGCACGCGCGGGGTGATGGAGGCCACAACCTCGGCCAGGTTCTGCGCGGTTTGGGTGGTCTGCACAACCAGGCCCACCTTGCCCTTGAGTGACAGCTCGTCGGCGTCGGCGGCACAGCTCACGACTTGAGCGTCATCCCCGGCGTGGCCCAGAATGCCCTCGACCTCGGGGTGGCCCGGCTCGCCCACGACGATCACGCGGTAGCCCTCGCGCACCAGGCGCTCGGCCGCCACATGAACCTTCTTCACGTAGGGGCAGGTGGCGTCGACCACGGTAAGGCCGCGCTCGCGAGCGGCGTCAATGACCTGCGGCACCACACCGTGGGCGCGGATGATCACGGTGCCCGACGTTGCGTCGTCCAGGGTCTCGGCAAGACCAACGCCTGCCTCGGCGAGCTCGCGCACCACGATGGGGTTATGGATGAGCGGGCCCAGCGTGTGGACCTGAGCGCTCTCCTCCGCCTGCGGCGCGGCGGCCAGTGCCATGTCAAGCGCTCGCTGCACGCCGTAGCAGGTGCCGGCGTGGGCGGCGATTTCGATGGTGGGGGCGGTTGCCTGGTCGGACGCAGCCGCAGCGGTGTTCTTGACTTCCTCGCCCATGGTTAGAACCTTCCCGGGTGCTCGGCGCACAGGTCATCGCGCATGGCGTAGACGCGGTTCATGGCCTCGGACTCAAACCATGCCAGGCGCTCCTTGCGCTTAAGCTCGGCCGGTGCGTCGGATAGCGAGATGGCCTTGCCGGCGCGGATCCAGCACTTTTTGGGGCGCATGAGCTTTTTGCCTTTGGGCGTGATATCGGACCAGCCACAAATGGCGAGTGGGTTGACGGGAGCCTTGCCCATCTGGGCGATAAGCGCAAAGCCGCCATGGACCTCGGGCTTGGTCTCGCGCGAGCGGATGCGCGTACCCTCGGGGAAGATCAGGACATCCTCACCGCGCTGCAGTGCATGCTGGGCGGCGCGCAGACACTTCATGTCGGCGGTGCCGCGCTCGACGGGAATGCCGCCCACGCGGCTAAAGGCCCAGCGCACAATCTTGCTCTTAGCGAACTCGGACTTAAAGATGGGGCGGATGCGGCGGCCGCCAAAGAACAGCGCCGTCTCCACGGCCAAGAGTTCGGCCATCGAGGTGTGGTTGCAGATGACTACGCTGCCGCGGCCTTCCTGGCGCTCAAACAGCAGGTCGGCATCCTCGACCTTCCAGCGCCACATAAGCTTGGAGAAGGCCCAAAGAATGGCCATGACCACGACGACGGTGCCGCGAATGAGCGCCGGGAACTCGGCGTAGGGGGCGTTGTAATAATCCTCGGGCGTCTGCTTAAACAGGCGCATGGGCTACCTCCTTTGGTTGATGAGGTCCTCGATAATGCGGACGACCTCATCGATGGTGTGGGCGGTGGAGTCGACGTGCACGGCGTCCTCGGCGGGCACGAGCGGCGCGACCTCGCGGCTACTGTCGAGTTTGTCGCGCTGTTTGAGGGCGTCGAGGGTCTCGTCGACCTCGGCCTCGAGTTGCTCTGCGCTGAGCGGCTGGGCGTCGTTTTGGTGGCGCTGCAGCACGCGGCGACGGGCGCGCTCACGAGGGTCGGCGGTCAGGAACACCTTGACCTGCGCGTTGGGGAACACGACGGTGCCGATGTCGCGACCCTCGGCCACGATATCGCGGTCCTCGGCGGCGCGGCGCTGATGGATGAGCATGGCGGCGCGTACGCCCGGGTAGGCCGAGACCTTGGAGACGTTGGCGTCCACCTGCGGGGTGCGGATGGCAGCCGATGCGTCCTTGCCGTCGATGGTCAGGCGCGTGTCCTCGCCGGTGCCGTTGGTAAAGCGGATCTCGATCTGCTCGGCGAGGGCGTCGATGGCCGCCTCGTCGTCCAAATCGATGCCGCGGTCGAGCGCGGCGAAGGTGACGGCGCGATACATGGCGCCCGTATCGAGCTTGTTAAAGCCCAGTTGGCGGGCGATCTCCTTGGCGATGGTGGACTTGCCGGAACCGGCGGGGCCGTCGATGGCGACGATCATGCAATGCTTCCTTTCGGTGGTTGACGTGCTGGTATGGGACGCGGGCGCTGCGGCTTGGCGGGTTGCCTAGCCCGTGTAGCGCTCGCGGTAGGTGTTACGCTTGGGTGCGGAACCGTGGCTGCCGTGGTGGCGGGTGCGGCTCGCGGTGTTGGTCGCCGGCGCGGTGCCGCGCTTGGTGCTCGCCTGTTTTGGCGGGATACCGCCGGCCTTGAGGATCTGCACCTCGCGGTCGGTGAGCTCGCGCCACGAGCCCTTGGCCACGCCCTCGAGCTCCAAGCCGGCAAAATTGCAACGATGCAGGCGGATCACCGGGTGGTGGATCTTGCTCAGCATGCGCTTGACCTGGTTCTTTCGGCCCTCGCGGATGATGACCTCGACGGCGGTGGTGCCGGGCTTGACGCCTTGCGGAGCCACGGCCTCGGCCTCGCGCGCGCTGATGACACGGCAAATCGCCGGCTGGCACAGACCTTCATCGAGCTCGATGCCGCGACGCAGCGGTTCCAAGTCGCGATCGGTCAGGCGGCCGTCTACCAGTGCCTGATAGGTCTTGTAGACGTGCTTGCTGGGGTGCAGCAGATCCTGCGAAAGGTCGCCGTCGGTGGTAAAGAGCAGAAGGCCCGTGGTGTCGCGGTCCAGGCGACCCACCGGGAAGAGCCCCGGAAAGCGGTCGCGCGGCACCAGGTCGGCCACACAAGGGCGCTCCTGCGGATCGCTCATGGTGGTGAGGTAGCCGGTCGGTTTGTAGAGCATCAGGTACACGGCGCCCTGGTTGAGCTTGACGGGCATGCCGTCGACCTCGATATGGTCGCGGTCGACATCGACCTTGGTGCCCAGTTCGGTCGCGACCTGGCCGTTGACGGTCACGCGACCGGCGGTCATCAGGTCCTCCGAGCCGCGGCGGCTCGCCACGCCCGCGCGCGCCAATAAGCGCTGAAGACGCATGGTGTGCGGGTAGACGGGCTGGGCGCCGGCTGCGGGCGCTGCGGCGTCCGTGGCGCTTGCGGCGCGCGTCTCCCCTGCTTCGTTAGTCCTCGTCATGCATATCCTCCGAGGTCTCGTCGGTGGGCAGAAGATCTGCGCCATCGGTATCCTCAACATCGGTATCGATCAGTTCGCGCTCTTCGTCCAGGTCCTCGGCCTGCTCCTCGAGGGTGGATTGAATGCTGCGGCCGCTCAGGCGCTCGCGGATAAACTGGCGCGACTGCTCGTCGGGGGCAAACTGCTCCAGATCGGGCAGGTCGCGGGTAGAGCGCAGGCCGAACTTCTCCAAAAAGGCGTTGGTCGTGCCGTAGATGATTGCCTGTCCGCGCTGGGGGTCGCGGCCGAGCTCGCGCACCAGACCCTTGTCAACGAGCGACGCGATGACGCCGTCGGAGTTGACGCCGCGGATGCCCTTGACCACCTCGCGCGTGACGGGCTGGTGGTAAGCGATGACAGCCAGGGTCTCGAGCGCCGCCTGCGACAGCTTTTGCGTGTCCCAGCTCAGCACGTAGGCCTCGACCACGTCGTGGTAGGCAGGGTGTGTAAACAGGCGCCAGCCGCCAGCGACCTCGCGCAGCTGAAAGCCGCGGTTGGCCTCCTCGTACTCAACCTTGAGCTCGGCCAAAAGCGACGCGCACTCGCCCGGGGCGATGTCCAGCGCACCTGCCAGCGCGGGCGCGCTCACGGGGTCGCTCGACACCAGCAGCAGCGCCTCGAGGGCGCCTTTGAGGCTGTTCGCCTCTAGCGTGGAAAGGGTTGACATGGTTGCCGCTCCTATTCAGTGAGCTCGGGGCCCTCGCCGGGCACGTATGCCTCGGCGCCCTCGACGCGGTTGATTTGAATGGTTCCAAAGATCTCGTCTTGGCTCAGCGTGAGCGAGCCGCGCTTGGCGAGCTCCAGCATGGCCAGGAAGGTGACGACGAGCTGCTCGGTGGTGGCATCGCCGTCCAACAGCTCGCGAAAGGTGCAGGTTTGGTGCGCCATGGTAAAGCGGTCGACCGAGGCCACCGTCAGGTCGAGCGGCACGCGATGCGGTGCCACGTGCTCGGCCTCCAGCAGGAAGGTCTGGCGCTTGCCGTCCAGGTCGGCGCAGATGACGGCCAGGCCGCGCAGGGTGATGCCAGCCAGGTAGTCGGGCATAAGGCCCAAAAACTCGGGGTCGGGGCCGGCCACGCGCGGATGCATGCGGCTTTCGGCCTGCATGCGCGCGCCAAGGGCCGTCGCCGCACCCTTAAACTGCTTGTAGGCGATCAGGCGCTGAATCAGGACCTCGCGCAGGGCGTCGCCATCGAGCGCGCTGAGCTCCTCGAGGTCTTCATCGTCCTCGTCATCGTCGACGGATTTGCTGGGGGCCTCCTGCGGCACCAGCGAGGTGGCCTTAATGTCCAAAAGGGTTGCCGCGACCAGCAAAAAGTCGCTCGCCACGTCCAGGTCCAGCGCCTCGATGCGCTCGACCTCGGCAAGGTATTGCTCGGCCACCTCGCTAATGGAGATAGCGCCGATATCTACTTTTTGGCGGGTTACCAGCTGCAGCAGCAGGTCGAACGGTCCGCTGTAGACCTGCGTCGACACGCGATACGACATCTTCGACCTCCTTTGACGGCGCCTTCGCGGCGCGGTTTGGATGCATACTGCGACCGTTTTGCACGGTCGACCTGTAAGTTTACCTTAGATGCCGGCGATTGCGAAGTTGAGCAGCTGCTCAGCAAGCGGATACACGGTAACGTCGAAATAGCGGCCGATCACGTCGATGCCGGTCCACATGGGCAGCAGGTACAGCACGATGATAAGGATCGGCATGGCGTATTGCTGCAGGCGATAGTAGTTGGCGAGCGCCTTACCTTTAAGGAACGGCACGATGATAGATGAGCCGTCGAGCGGCGGGATCGGGATGAGGTTAAAGAACGCGAGGGACAGGTTGACCACGATGAACGTGGCGCCGAAGTTCATGATGTGGGAGGCCACGGCAAAGGACATGCTGGCATAGAGGTTGACATACGCTGCGTGCATGAGGGCGGCTGCGAGACACGCGAGCGCGATGTTCGATGCGGGGCCGGCAGCGCTCACCAGGACCTCGTCGCGCTTGGGGTGCTTGAGGTTGTTGAGGTAGACGGGCACGGGCTTGGCAAAGGCGAACACCGGGCCACCGGCGGCAAGCATCAGCAGCGGTAGGAGAATGGTGCCAAACGGGTCGATGTGGTTGAGCGGGTTGAGCGAGACGCGGCCGCGCGAGCGGGCCGTCTTGTCGCCGAGTGCCCAGGCCGCGGCGGCGTGTGCGCTCTCGTGGATCACGATGCCAACGATGACGGCAACGGCGCTGGCGAGCAGGTTCATGAAGTAGCTGCTGGACATGTCGATCCCCTAGCGGACGCGACGCGAGGCGCGCGTGAGCAGGTAGTCGGCCACAAACAGGATGACGGCCACGATGGCGTAATCCAGGCGGAACACGCCGCCAAAGGGCGATGTGATGACACCGTAGCCGGCGATGGCGCTCGGCAGCGCGCGCGAAAGCTCAACGACAAAGCCCACGATCTGCAGCTTGGCGGTGAGGCCGCTAAAGCACAGCAGCACGGTCATCGCGCTCATAAAGATGCCGCAGATGCGACAGGCGATGGCGATGATGCTCATCGCCACGGCAGCGGCCTTACGAGAGTTCACGCGCGGTCTCCTCTTCGATCTGGGTGGAAAGCTCCAGCCAATCGTCCTCGAGCTTGGGCAGCTCCTGCTTAAGGCCGTTATATTCCCCCAGCGCGGCGTTGAACTTATCCTGATCGGCATAAAGCTCTTCGCTCGCCATCAATTCCATAAGCTCGTCATAGCGGGCGCGCTTTTTGTCGAGCTCCGCCTCAATCTTCTTGAGCTGGTTGCGCACGCCCTTGAGCTTTTTGTTGAGCGCAGCGCGGGCCTGGGCCTCGGCGCGCTTTTGCTCCTTGGTCTTTTTGCCCTCGGCAGGCTTAGGCGCCGCGGTGGGGGTGTCGGCCTGGGCGGCGTTGGCTTTGGAGGGCTTGGCCGCGGCGGGAGCACTCTCCGTGGACGCCTCGGCGGCGGCACGGGCTGCGAGGTCCTCGCGCTTGTAGAGGTAGTAGTCGTAGTCGCCGTCGTAGACCGTGACCTTGCCGTCGCGGATGTCGATGACGCGGTTGGCCACGGCGCGCACCAGATGCTCGTCGTGGCTGATCAGCACGATGGTGCCGGGGAAGTTTTGCAGGGCGTTCTCGAGCATGTCTACTGAGTCGATGTCCAGGTGGTTGGTGGGCTCGTCCAGGCACAGGAGCGCCTCGGGGGCCACAAGCATCTTGGCGAGCGCCAGGCGCGCCTTTTCGCCGCCGGAGAGGACACGGACCTGCTTTTCGATTGCGTCGTTGTCGCTAAACAGGAAGGCGCCCAGCAGGCTGCGCTGCTGTGGCACGGTCCACTTGGGCGTGACGGTGTCGATCTCTTGCAGGACGGTGTTGGACTCGGTCATTCCTTCGAGCGCGTGCTGGGCATAGTAGGCCACACCCACGTTGGTGCCCAGATCGCGGGTGCCGGTGGTGGGCGGCTCCAGGCCGGCGAGGATCTTCATGAGGGTGGACTTGCCGGCGCCGTTAGGGCCGACGAGCGCCACGTGCTCGCCGCGGTAGAGCTTGAGGTCGATATCGCTGTAAATGTGCTTGTTCCCGTAAGACTTGGACACGCCCTCCAGGCCCACGACCATGTCGCCCGAACGCGGTGGGTCGGGGAACTTAAAGTCGATGTGCTTGTGGCCTTCGGGCAGGATGACGAGCTCCTTTTTGATCTGCTCGATCTTGCGGATGCGCTCCTGGGCCTGAGCGGCCTTGGTGGGCTTATAGCGGAACTTGTCGACGAAGACCTGCATGTGGGCGATATCGCGCTCCTGGGCAGCACGCTTGGCGCGCATCTGTTCCAGGTTGTCCTCGCGCTGCTTAAGATAGCTGCTGTAGTTGCCGGTGTAGGTGGTCACGCGGCGGTTCTCGAGCGCGGCGACGTGGTCGACGCAGGCGTCCATGAAGGCACGGTCGTGGCTGACGATAAGCACGGCGCCGTCGTAGTTCGCGATAAAGCCGCGCAGCCACTGGACGCTTTCGAGGTCCAGGTGGTTGGTGGGCTCGTCCAGAAGCAGCAGGTCGGGGTGACGCAGAAAGAGCTTGGCGAGCGCGATGCGCATCTGCCAGCCGCCCGAAAACTCGGAGCACGGGCGCTCAAAGTCGGTGACCTTAAAGCCCAGGCCGGACAAGATCTTGCGGGCGTTGCTCTCGAGTTCGTAGCCGCCCAGGTGCTCAAAGCGGTCCTGGACCTGGCCGTACTCGTTGAGGAGTGCATCGACGTCCTTGCCCTGCTCGGAGAGCTCGGTGATTTGAGCCTGCAGCTCGTTGGCGCGCTCGCCCATGCGGCGGATTTCCTTGGCGGCAGCCATGACCTCGGCAAGGATGGTGGTGTCCTTGTGCTCCAGGTTGGTTTCCTGCTCCAGGTAGCCTACCTGGCAGTCCTTTGCGTACTGGACCTGGCCGGCGTCGGGGCTGTCGATGCCCATGATGATTTTGAGCATGGTGGTTTTGCCGGCTCCGTTGGGGCCCACGAGCG
>CAJLAV010000079.1:0-9098 GCA_905204735.1 uncultured Collinsella sp.
CCCCCGCGCCCGCGGACCCCGGGACGCTGAATACTCCGAAATTTGCACGGCGCCCCCTGGGTTACCCGTAGGCAAAAAGCAACCGCCCCGCCGAAATATGCAATCGGCAGGACGGTTTATGCAATTTAGTGGCTGTGGGCGCGTCGGTGGCTCGCTACAGCTTGAATCCCAGAACGGGTTACTCGGCGCTCTTAAAAGCGCCGAGTAACCCGCCAAAAAGGGACAGGTTCATCTTTGGCAGGTTAATCTGGGCAAACGCCGGACAACCATTGCGTTGCCCAGGCTGTAGGCGATCGTTGAGCCGTTGTGCAGCAGTGACGACGTCTGCGGAGTGATCATGCCGGTAATACCCAATGCCAACAGCGCCGAATTGGTGAGCATCACCTTAGAGTAGGAACTCGTCAGACGATCAATGAGGCCCTGGCTCATGCGGCGCAGGCGCACGATCGCGGCAAGATCCGTATCGGTCAGGATGATATCAGCGACCTCCTTGGCGATGTCGCTTCCGCCACCCATCGCCAGGCCCACGTCGGCCAGGCCCAGCGCCGGTGAGTCGTTGACGCCGTCGCCCACCATGGCAACGTGGCGCCCCTCGCTCTTAATGCGCTCCACATAGGCGTACTTGTCCTCAGGTAGCAATTCGGCCTTAAACTCATCGACACCCGCCTCGCGCGCAATGCGCTCGGCCGTGCGCTCGGAGTCACCCGTGAGCATGACCACGTGCTTGACGCCCAGCGCATGCAGGTCGGCAATGGCCTCGCGGACCCCGGCCTTGAGCGGATCTTCGATGCCGAGCACGCCCACGACCGTGCCATCGACCGCCAGATACAGCGGAGATAGACCCTGCATCTGGGACTCGATGCGCTCCTTGATGTCGGACTCGAGCTGCGCGCTCTCGTCCTCAAACACAAAGTGTGCCGAGCCGATAATCGCGCGACGTCCCTCGATGGACGAAGCGATGCCGTGCGCCACAATATACTCGACAGCAGCGTGACGCTCGCGGTGCTCGAGCCCGCGCTCGCGGGCAGCGTTGACCACGGCACGCGCCACCGGATGCGGGAAATGTTCCTCTAGGCAGGCAGAAAGGCGCAGGACCTCGTCCTCGCTCCAACCGTCGGTCGTGAGCACGCAAGCTAGGCGCGGCTGGGCCTCAGTCAGCGTGCCGGTCTTATCGAACACAATGGTATCGGCCTTGGCAAACGACTCAAAGTACTTCGCACCCTTGACCACGACGCCCATCTTGGCGGCGTCGCTCATGGCAGTCATGACGGCGACGGAGCCCGTGAGCTTAAGCGCACACGAGTAGTCAACCATCAGTGCCGCTGAGGTCTTGATAAGGCTACGTGTGGTAAGCGCAACCAGGCCCGCGAGTAGGAAGTTCCACGGGACAATCTTGTTGGCGAGGTCTTCCATGTGCGACTGGCCCTCGGATTTGAGCGAGTCGGCCGTCTGCACGAGCGAGACGATTGAGCGCAGTTTGGTTTGCGCCGTATTGGCGCGCACACGCACCAAGATGCTGCCGTCTTCCACGACGGTACCAGCGAACACGTCGTCGCCCACGCTGCGCTCGACGGCCAGCGGCTCGCCGGTCAGGGTCGCCTGGTTGACCATAGCGCTCCCCTGCTCGACCACGCCGTCAATGCAAATGGACATGCCAGTGCGCACGGCGACCAGATCGCCGGGCTCAAGCTCGGTGGCGGCAACGCTCACCTCGGTGTCGCCGACCACTTTTTGCGCCTTGTCGGGCACATCGAGCAGCGAGTTGATGAGCTCGTTTTCGCTCATGGCGCGGGTGTAGTCCTCGAGCAGCTCGCCCACGTTGAGCAGGAACATCGTCTGGCCCGCGGTGTCGACATCACGCTTGACGAACGAAATGCCGATGGCCGAAGCGTCGAGCACAGGAACGGTCAGGCGCGGCTGTGCCAGCTCATGAAGGGCAGCGCGCAAAAATGCCATGTAACCGGCCACGACAAACACCGCACGCAGAGGCGTCGGCAAGAACCAGCGACGTGCGTAATGGGCACCGATAAGTGTGGCAAGATCCATGACGAGCTTGTGCTTGCGCGGCTCGAGTTGCATCACGTAGCCCGACTTGGCATCGGCGATAGCTTGAGCATCGAGCGCGCCCAAGGCATCGAGCACGCTCGCGCGGCGCGGCTCGTCGTACTCCAGCGCCATCTGGCCAATGCGGCCATACACGCGCACCTTGCGCACGCCATCGATGTCGCCGCCAAGCTTTAGAAGCGCATCGAGATCGCTCTCTGGCACAGGACCCGCCAACTGAAGGCGGGTCCTGCCAGGGATCTCGCTGATAATCGAGAATCTCATAGTTTGTGCCTGGGAGCGCTACTCGGCTGCCTCGTCAGCAGCGGCCTCGCTCTGGGTGATGTAAGCAGCCTCGGCAACCATGTCGTCGACATTAGCCTTGGCCTGCTCGACCATGTCCTGGTAGCCGTTCTTGATGCGCATACCGCACGCGATACCCTGCACGCAGGCATTCTTTACCGGAGCGCTGGTAAGCAGCTTGATGCCGGCCGTGCCAAGCAGAAAACCGCCACCGACAAGCAGGGTGTTAAACGTCGACTTCTTCATGTTGCTTCTCCCTTTTGCCGCATTGGACGCGGCATGGTGCTTCAGCACCCGAGTAAACAAGTTTGCTCGAGCACGCTTTTGAAATATCTCAATTTTATCTAACTATCTAGGTCAGCCATGGCTAACCTTTTGAAAATTAACGATGCGGAGTAACCGATTGTCAATGTGACAAAGGGACTGTCCCTTTGCCCCTTCTTACAACTGCCAGGTAGCTGCTTCCTTTTGCAGCGCCACCATGCGGGCGAATTCTCCACCTGCCGCCTTGAGCTGCGCCGGAGTGCCCTGCTCGGCAACCACACCATCCTTGAGTACAACGATTTTGTCGGCATTTTCCACCGTACGCATACGGTGGGCAATAACGATAACCGTCTTACCTGCAAGCAGACGGGAGAGCGCCTGCTGAACCACGGTCTCGTTCTCCACATCCAAGCTCGCCGTCGCCTCGTCCAACAGCACGATAGGCGCGTCTTTGAGCAGCGCACGGGCGATAGAGATGCGCTGGCGCTCACCGCCGGACAGCTTGGAGCCGTTCTCGCCGATCATAGTGTTGTAGCCCTGCGGCATGCGGCTCACAAACTCGTCGCAGTTGGCGGCACGCGCGGCAGCAAGCACTTCCTCATCGGTTGCATCGCGACGGCCCAGACGGATGTTGCCCATCACCGTATCATCGAAGAGCAACACGTCCTGAAAGACAATGGCGTAGTCGCACAGCAGCACCTCGGGGTCCACGCTCGCAACATCCACGCCGCCCACGGTAACCTTTCCCGCAGTAGCATCCCAAAAGCGCGCAGCTAGGCGACTCACCGTAGACTTACCGGAGCCTGAAGGACCAACGAGTGCCGTAACCTCCCCTTCCCTAGCGGTAAAGCTCACATCGGTAAGGACCTTCTCGCCGGCGCGGCCGTCCTCGCCCGCACCATAGCCAAATGCCACGTGATCGAACACCACATCGTGGCCCACGGGCTCAAATTTCTCGCTGCCCCGCGCCACAGGCTCTTCCATGATAGAGCGCATACGCTTAGCTGACGACTCGGCGGCAAACAGCTCGGACACCAGCATCAACGCCTGGTCAAAGGGTGCATAGATACGGCTCACCATAAGCAAGAAGGCAAACATCACCAAAAAGTCGACCCGCCCCGAGGCAACCATCGCGGCACCCGTTACCAGCGTGGAAGCGACCCCCAGACGCAAAATGACAAAGGCAGAGTTGACCAAAAGCCCGTTAACGAGTTCTCCCTTAGTGGTCTCGCGCTCCTCGGCATCGATCACGGCACCGAGTCCCTCAAGATAATAGGCCTCCTGGTTGGTAGCGCGGATCTCGCGCACACAATCGAGCGTCTCCTGGATCGCCTCGGTGACTTTGACCTTCTCGGCGCGAACACGGTCGAACACCGGGACCATGGGGCCGCGCGTCAAATACAGCACGGCAAAGGCCACGGGAACGCTCCAGAACGCCGCGATCGCCAACTGCCAGCAAAAGAACAGCGATGCTGCGAACACAATAGCGCTTGCGATAATGGCGCCCCAAAGCTCTCCCAACACGTGGCTGTAGGCGTGCTCCATGGCCTGGACGTCGCCCATGATGGTCTCGGTTAAATCGGCCAGATCACGACGACCAAAAAACGACAGCGGCAGTTTGCGCAAGCGCTCGGCAATCTCCATACGCTGCTTGCCGCACTCCTCGTAAAAGATGCAGTAGGTGTAGTAATACTGCTGCCAGTTAGAGGCAAAGAGCAACACAAAAAAGACCACGAGGCCGCCCACGATCGGCAGGGCATCCGGCAGGTCGGCGCCAGTGGCGAGATGTTCGACAAAACCGGCCATGACCAGGAATAAAAAGCCCATGCCGGCCATGGTAATAAGATTGGTGAGCGTGGTCCAGAAAATGCCGCGCTTTACGCCGGCGACGCCTTTATCGGATAGGAAATACTTCTTTTGGAATGAGGCGAACATTTAGGCCTCGCCTCCCTTCGTGACGGCGGCATCCGCGGTCGCTGCAGTGATTTTCCAGCTCGCGGCCTGTTCGTATTCGGCCCACATCTTGGCATACAAACCCTCTTGGGACAGCAACTCGGCATGAGTACCCGACTCCTGCACGCTGCCCTGGTTGAGCACCACGATTTGGTCTGCGCCCACTACAGTCGAGAGTCGGTGCGCAATCATAATGACCGTGCGACCCGCCGCCAGCTTGCTAAAGGCGCGCTGGATGAGTGCCTCGTTCTCGGGATCGGCAAACGCCGTGGCCTCATCGAGCACCACGATAGGCGCGTCTTTAAGGATCGCGCGGGCGAGTGCCACGCGCTGGACCTCGCCGCCCGAAAGATATGCTCCGCCGGCACCGAGCATGGTATTGATGCCCTGTGGGAGCTTGGCCACAATGTCGTCGCACTGAGCTGCGGAGAGGGCCGCACGCACTTCGTCGTCAGTGGCCGTAGGCTTGGAGGCGCGCACATTATCGGCAAGTGTTTGCCGGAACAGCTGGTTAGTCTGGAACACGAAAGCGACCTGGTCCATAAGCTCGTGCGGATCCATATCGCAAACGTCCACACCGCCTACAAGCACTCGGCCCGAAGAGACATCCCAAAAACGAGGAATCAGGCTTGCGCAGGTTGACTTGCCGCCGCCCGAAGGACCCACTAGGGCGAGGGTGCTACCAGCGGGAACGCTGAAACTTACATGGCTAACGGCAGGTGCTTCGGCACCCTCGTACGTAAAGCTTACGTCCTCAAATCGCACTTCGCCGCCGGCAGGGTGCTTGAGTTGGGCGGGCACGGAGAGCTGCTTGGAATCCATGATACTTCGAATACGAGCCAGCGAATCGGCACTCATCTGAGAGGCCTCGCCCACAAACATGAGCTTGGTCATGGCCGTCGGTACCACGGCCGAAAATATCGCGTAAAACGTGAAGTTGGCCATAAAATGTGCGAAGTCCGTCTCGCCCGGCGCCAACAGCAACGCCACGGGCAACAGGAATGCCACAAGACCATTGAGCGCGGTAAGGTTGAGTACCTGCGGACCTCGGCAGAACGTGCCCGCATAGTTTTGTGCCATGTCGGCGTATTCGGCGATCGCATCGTGGAAAGCCTTAAAGGAGTAGACCGTCTGCTGAAACACCTTGACCACGGGAATACCGCGTACGTATTCGGTGCCGGTCTTGTTCATCTTGACCAGCGCTCCCATGTAGGCCTTCATGAACTCGGCGCCTTTGCCGCTCATCATGGTGGCCATGGCGCCAAACGAAATGGCCACCGAGATGAGGCATGCCGCGCCCAAGCGCCAATCGAGGGCGAAAAGCAATACGAGCAGGCCCACGACCATGGCGGCGGCGCCGGCGATATCGGGCAGCATGTGTGCGAGCAAAGTCTCGGTGGAGGCGGCACATCCGTCTACAACACGACGCAGCTCACCGGTGGCGTGCGTGTCAAAGTAGCCAAGCGGCAGCTTAAGCAGGTGCTCGCTCGTAGTCTTGCGGATATTGGACGCACAGCGAAACGCGGACAGATGCGTGCACATGAGCCCCACGAAATAAGCTACGATGCTTGCCAGGGCAAAACCCACGGCCCACCAGCCATACATCGCGATGTCGCAGGCTTCGCTCCAGTTAGGCGCCACGGCGATCAGATCGCGCGCGACAAGCCAAATGCACACGTACGGGCCAAAGCTCAGCAGCTGCGAGAGCGCCGAGAGCGCCATGCCCAAATACGTTAGGAATTTGCGGTCACCGGCATACGCGAGCAACTCGCCGATGCCTCCACCTTCCCTTTTTGATCCCTTTGCCATGAGATTCCTTTCTAACGGCTTGAGAGTTAACCGTACTCAACTTATCATTGATATGTTAGCCAAGGCACACAATCGAGCCAGGCGTGGACGTTTTCGCAAAGGAAGGGGACGCTTTTGAAAATGCATCGGGCTGCGACCGACATAACTGAGCTCTACGCACCACAGTTTGAGCAGTTTGGCCTGGAGCTTTCCGGCAAGGGCGCTGTCTTTACCGGCGAGGTGGCAAACGATCGGGCGCACGGACGCGCATGGATCATGCCCCTCTCCCCCACCTGCATCGTCATGGAGCATTTCATCACCCCGACGCACGATATGTACCTGGCCGAATACACACCCGAGCCATACGCCTGCGTGAGCCAAATCAGCAGCGCCACGCTCACCTGCATGCCCGAGATAGGCATAACACCCGCAAACCTCAAGCCGTTGCGCGGGTCGTGGCCGAGCAATGCAATTTGTAGTTTTATCCAGGATACCTGCGGAAACGAGCTCAGTCCGTTATACGCCGGACAGCTCTATCACTCGCGCTCGGTGTTATTCCTACCGAGATACTTCGACGATTTCGAACGCCGCTACCCCGGCGAATTCGCTGGGCTTTTTGACGCCTTTGCCGAGTCGTGGGGCGAAGAAGCGCTATCGGCGATCGATCGGACACTCTGCCGCCTCGATGAGACGCGCGCTCGTGTCACGGGCGGGCATCTTTACATGAAGGGTACCGTAGAGACCATGGTTGCCGAGCTGGCGTACGCGCGAACAGCCCACAAGCAGGCACGTCAGGCCGAAGGGACACAGGCCGCTCTGGACATTGTCGAAGAAGCGATCCTGGCTGTCGAGCGCGCCCTTGACGAGGGGCGTCGCATCGGCGTGGACGAGGTCGCCGAGCGGCTCTACACAAGCCGCTCCAAACTCTGCGCCACCTTTAAAGTCCAGACGGGCGAATCACTGGGCTCCTATATGCGGAGGCATCGTATGGAACGCGCGCAGGACCTTTTGGCCGACAGCCCCCTTTCGATAGCCCAAGTAGCCGAGCGACTCGGCTATCCCCAACAGGCGGCCTTCGCCCAAGCGTTCAAACAATACACCGGCATGACACCCACGGCTTGGCGAAGCAAGCACCGCTAAGGTCCAAGCTCCTTGGCCGTTACGGAGCGATTTAATTAGCCGCCGCCCATCAGCTCGCCCAGGATCTAAACGTCAAGATGCGCACAATCGAGCGCCTTTTTGATAAGAGGGACAGATCGATCAGCCAAATACAACGGAATGTTGAGCACCCCGTCGTCGAGCTTTAGGTTCTTAAGTGAGTAGCGGACCCTCAGTGGAGTCGTCTCCGCATGCTTGTCGGCATAGTACTTAAGGCTCTTGGAATGAACGACCTCTCCCGATTTGACCTCGACGGGAACGATTTCGTTTCCGACTTGAATCAAAAAATCGACTTCGTGTTTCGGTTTCTCGTTTGTCCAATAGCGCGGAGCGACATCCAGCTGCAGAAGCAATGCCTGAAGCACATAATTCTCGGCGAACGAACCTTTGAACTCCGAAAATAGCGCATCCGAGATGGCAAAAGCGGACGCATCCAGTCTTGCCATGCGGCGCAGCAAACCGACATCAAGACAGTAGACTTTAAATGCCTTGAGGTCATCGTATGCAGAGAGCGGCACGCCACCGGCAGCATTAAGGCGAACCGCCATGATGAGCCCAGCATCGGCAAGCCATTCCAGAGCATCCTCGTATTCTCGAGCACGAGCCCCCTCGCGCACCGCACCCCAAACGAACTTTTTATTCTCGCGCGCCAACTGAGTTGGAATCGAGTTCCATATTTGCGAAAGCTTGGCGAACTGCGCATGGCCACCATGCTTGGCAAAATCGCGCTCGTAGGAATCCAAGAGATCGGACAACACCTTATCGACCTGAACGATATCGCCCGTCTCCACCCACCGACCAAGAGCCTCTGGCATGCCGCCACATGCAAAATAACGACGAAGATGCTCGACGAGACGGATATGGAAGAAATCGGGCACTGTCTCGATCTGATCCAGGCCGCCAAGGTATTCGTCGTAGTTTGCAGCGCCCTCGGCTTTCAGAAACTCGGAAAAGCTCATAGGGTGCATCTCCATGAACTCGACCTTTCCCACCGGAAAAGCGCTGGTCTCACGGGACAAGCGAACGCCCAACAAAGACCCTGCGCATGCGACGTGATACTCGGGGGCCTCGTCACAGAAGTATTTAAGGGCACCGACTGCAGAAGGGCAATCCTGGATCTCATCAATAATAAGCAGCGTCTCGCCGGGATCGATAGGCTGTCCAAGTGCCAGGGAAAGGTTTGAGATGATCCGCCGAGGATCGCGCGTACCTTCGAAAAACTGAGCGTACTCGCTCTGTACCCCAGGTGACGGTTCCTCGAGCGTCAGATACACAAAATTGCGGTACGAGGTTCGACCGAACTCCTTAAGCGCCCACGTCTTTCCAACCTGGCGCGCCCCCTTAAGGATAAGCGGCTTACGATATTCCGACGCTTTCCAAGCGTTAAGCTTGGCAATGATATCTCGCTGCATGACCGAACCTCCCGCAAAGAAACTTCCGTAAACGTGATATTTCCCACATTTTACCCTAGGTAAAACGTGACATTTATCACATTTACGGAAGTTTTAAGTTCATTTCGCCACACTTTCATCATAATCAGAACCACCCTTAAAAAGGGTGGTTTGCTCTTAGGGTATAACCCACGGGCC
>CAJLAV010000080.1:0-9006 GCA_905204735.1 uncultured Collinsella sp.
AGCGTCCGGCTGATAACCGGGAGGTCACAAGTTCGAATCTTGTCAGGTCCACCATTTTCTTTCGCAATAAACACCCCAGCGAGAGCCGAGTCGCCGCTGGGGTGTTTATTACTCTTTCCGTGGGGGTTTAGCTCAGCTGGGAGAGCGCGGGCTTTGCAAGCCTGAGGTCAGGGGTTCGATCCCCCTAACCTCCACCATGATGGACCTGTAGCTCAGTTGGTTAGAGCGTCCGGCTGATAACCGGGAGGTCACAAGTTCGAATCTTGTCAGGTCCACCATCAAAAACGTGAAGAGCCCCGGGGCATTGCCTCGGGGCTTTTTTCTTATCAAACAAAAGTAGTCAAAATACCCCGTCCCAAATTAACTACTTTGATTTTGTGTGCTGGGCGAAAGATTGGGTAGTATAGCTATTCAATGCGGCGACCCTGCCGCCTGTTAACCGCTACGTACCGGAGGTGTTCCATGGTTCGTGTCGACATAGAGACCATCGTCATGGCCGCCGGTCCCGTGCCATCGCTTATCGTACTTCGTGAGCGCAGCAGCAAATCTGACTCGCCCGCGCCGCTGCGTTCCCTTTCCATTCAGACTGGTTCGTTTGAAGCTGCTGCCATCAGCCGCGGCATCGATAGCGGCCGCGCCGAGCGCCCGATTACCCATGACCTGCTGCTCGATACCGTTGACGCCCTGGGCGCCAAGCTCGAGCGCATCGAGATCGTTCGCGCCGAGCCGCCGGTGTTCTACGCGACGATCGTCGTACTGGCCGATGGCGAGGAGCGCAAGATCGACGCCCGCCCCAGTGACGCCATTGCCCTTGCCGTGCGCAGCAATGCCCCCATGTTTGTGGAGGACGACATCATGAATCGCCTGGGCACTGTTTCCACCCACGCCGAGGAAGTCGACGACGAGCAGGAGTTCGAGAAGTTCGACGAGTTCGTCCATACGCTCTCCCCCGATGACTTCTAAATGTCTGGCACGCGAGCGGAGAGGTCGCTGATGGGTACCCGCGTATCGGCTGAAGCGGCCGCCATCGCGCGTGAAGCCCAGATGCGCTCGGAGGCTTCTGAGGCGGCGCGCATTGCCTATGTGACGCAGGCCCGCACGCTTCGCGAACGCCGCGGCTCGTTTATCAAGATGGTTGTCATCTCCGCCCTTGTCGCGGCAATCTGTTCGCGCCTTCGTGGTACAGTTGGTGCGCTTGGGTTTTCGATCTCTACGGGCCTGGTGATCTGGGGCGTGGTCGATGCGGTCATGCTGACTAGCCAGATCAAGGTGCTCGACAAACGCGCGGCGGACATGATGCGCGCCCGCGATGCCGCTGCTAAGATCGCCGCCGAGGCGCAAGAACTGTAACGACGCCAGACTCGATGGGAAGGTCTAAAGATGGCACAGGATATGCAGGATGCCGGTAACGTCTCCGCCGAGCTCGACGCCATGGTGTGCGATCTGATCGGCGCGTTCTTGGACGACCTTGCCGCCGGTGAAAACCCCGGCGTGGTCGTGGCGATTGAGGACGCCGCTTCCAACCGTTATCTGGCGGCGCTCGATGAGGATGGCGAAGAGGCGTGCCTCGAGGCGGCCACCAACTTTATCTCCGAGCACAAGATGGGTCTTAAGGACGAGGGCCTGGGCCGTATCGTCCGCTATGCCATCGGCTATACCGGCTGCGTCGAGATTGACGGTGGCTACCACGACGCTCTGCTCGTGAGCTTTTTCGAGACGACGCTCGAGAGCGGTTTTTCGGCATATGTGCTGTATGAGGGCATGGGTGCCGGCGATGGTTTTATGTGGAGCGACCCTGAACCTGCAGGTGAGGAAACCCCTCTCATCTAAAATCGCTAAAATAAACGAGTTTTCGGTAAAAGGCTCAATATTCCCGCTGAGCGTTGTATCGCTGGGCGGGCCGCATACGCGTGCCGTTTGTATATGGATAGAAGATAGGGGAACTACATGCGCGTAGACAATCTGAGGAACATCGCCATCATCGCCCACGTCGACCACGGCAAGACGACGATGGTCGACAAGCTCCTGCGTGCCACGGACGCCTTCCGTGCCAACCAGCAGGTCGAGGACCGCGTCCTGGATTCTAACGACCAGGAGCGCGAGCGCGGCATCACGATTCTCGCCAAGAACATCTCTATCGAGTACAAGGACGTCAAGATCAACGTCATCGACACCCCGGGCCACGCCGACTTTGGCGGCGAGGTCGAGCGCGTGCTGCGTATGGCCGACGGCGCCCTGCTGCTGGTCGACGCCTTTGAGGGCCCCATGCCCCAGACCCGCTTCGTGCTGCGCCACGCTATCGACACCGGCCTTAAGATCATGATCGTCATCAACAAGATCGACCGTCCGGGCGCCAACCCCGAGAAGGCCTACAACGACTGTCTGGACCTTATGGCCGACCTGGGTGCCACCGACGACCAGCTTGAGTTCGCCATGGAGCACGTGGTCTACGCCAGCGCCATGAATGGCTTTGCCCGTCTCGATCCCAACGACGGCAATATGGACATGTACCCGCTGCTCGATATGATCATCGACGACATGCCCGCGCCCGAGGTTGACGAGAACGCCCCGCTGGCCATGCAGTGCGTGACCATCGACCACTCCAACTTCGTTGGCCGTATCGGCATCGGTCGCGTGTATTCCGGCGCCATCCATCAGGGCGACCAGATTCTTGTTGTGAAGAACGACGGCTCCAGCGCCACCGCTACCGTCAAGCAGCTCTTTACCTTCGACTACCTGGGCCGTACCGAGTGCCAGGAAGTCGGCGCCGGCGACATCGCTGCCGTCGTGGGCATTGACCGCACCGATATCGGCGATGTCTACACCGACCCCGAGAACCCCGTCGAGCTCGAGCCCATCGAGATCGACCCTCCGACCCTGTCCATCGTCTTTGAGGCTTCGACCTCCCCGCTCGTCGGTCGCGACGGCGACATCGTAGGCGCCCGTCAGCTCAAGGAGCGCCTGTTCAACGAGGCCGAGAACAACGTGACCATGAAGATCGAGGAGCTCGAGGACAAGAGCGGCGTCGAGGTCTCGGGCCGCGGCATTCTGCACCTGTCCGTTCTGATGGAGTCCATGCGCCGCGAGGGCTTTGAGTTCCAGGTCGGTCGTCCCCGCGTTCTGTTTAAGAAGGACGAGAACGGCAACAAGATGGAGCCCGTCGAGCAGGCCGTCGTCGAGTGCCCGGACGAGTACTCGGGCAAGGTCGTTGAGGTCTTCGGCACCTCCGGCGGCATCATGACGAGCATGGACACCTCGGGCATCGTGACGCACCTCGAGTTTAAGATCCCGACCCGCGGCATCATGGGTCTTAAGAACCGCATCATGAACGTCACCCACGGCGAGGGCGTGTTCTACCACACCTTCCTGGAGTATGGTCCCTACGCCGGCGAGATCGGCAACCGTCAGAACGGCGCCATGATCTCCATGACTACCGAGAAGGCCGTTGCCTACGCTCTGGGCACGCTGCAGGAGCGCGGTCAGCTGTTCGTTGAGCCGGGCACCGAGTGCTATGAGGGCATGATCGTGGGCGAGCGCAGCAAGGCCGGCGACATGGTCGTCAACATCGCCCGTACCAAGAACCTGGGCAACCAGCGTTCCTCGACCTCCGATATCTCCGTCCAGCTGGTGCCGCCCCGCACCTTCTCGCTGGAGGAGGCGCTGGAGTACATCGCCGACGACGAGCTGGTCGAGATTACTCCCAAGAACATTCGTCTGCGCAAGCGTCTGCTCAACGCCACCGACCGCAAGAAGGCCGCCGTCCGCGCCGGTCAGGTCAACAAATAAGCGCTGGGCTTTATAGCGTCTAACAAGAAAGGGCGTCGACCGCAATGGTCGGCGCCCTTTTTGTGCACAGGGACTGAGCTGGTCTGCACCACCACAAAGGTGCCTGGCCCCTTTATGGTGGTTGGCGGCTAAGCGGTGGGGAGTCCTGGCGTGTTAGCCGGCTGCTGCGGTTTGAGGTGGGCGTTGCGCCAGATGATTTGGATGATGTAGCCGAGTGTAAAGACGAAGGCCACGCCGCTGATGAAGTCGCCTACGAGGGGGATTGCCGTAAGCGCGCCCGCGGCGATGCCACCCACGGCTGCCATGGCGTAGCGGTTTTGGCTGTGTCCGACCATGCGGACGATCGCGCACCCCGCAAAGGCACTCGACACCAACGCGATGCCGATAACGCCGCACAAGAGGGCTCCGGCAAGCGATAGACCGGCGATAGAGATAATCAGCAGTAGGACGGTGGGGACGACAGCAATCGTACCCAGAAGACCGCTCACCCACAGGGGCGTGGGGCGCTGGTGGAGCATGCCGGCGGCGCCGGCGGTCGCGCGCGGAAAGACGAGCTCGAGCAGCAGAGCGACAAGGCAAGTCGAAAGTGCCGCGGCGACGATACCGCCGATGACATCGTTAACGGTGGAAGTATTCTCGTTCTCGGTGCGGTCGATCTTAAGCGCGCCGACCTCGGCTCCCGCGGCGCGCTCGGGGTCCTCGGAGACGTGCGCGTTCACGGTGCCGGTGATGTGGGCGTTCTTGCCCAGGATGAGCTTGTCGGCCCAAACCTCGACATCGCCCTCGACGGTGCCATCGATGGTCACCGTATCGCCCGCAAGCGCTGCCGACTTGGTAGAGCCGCGCAGGGCAACCGTCTCGCCTATCGCATAGAAACAGTTGGCGGTGCTGTCGGAATTGAGCACGACATGCTGACCGACGACCGTGACGCTGCCATCAACCGTGGTCTGGGCGATATCGATAGTGCGTGCCGCCAAGCGGACGGCGCCGCCCACCGTGCAGTCGCGGATGGAGAGGCTCTCGCCTGCTGCAATTATGTCGCGGCCGATGGACGCATCGTCCAAGTTGAGGGCCTGACCTGCCCAGTACAGGTCACCTTCGACGCCGGACGAATTGGCGTCATTGTCGGTCGCAAGTACGTTGCCTGCGGTGTCCGTGCCGGCGAACGACGCCGTGGGAAGCGCGGTGATCGCCAGCGCGATGAGCGCGAATGCCATAAGCAGGCAGCGACGCATCTTGTGTGACGGCGTCGCCGCGGTTTGATTGAAAGCCATGGTTGATCCTTTTGTTAGGTGTTCGACATGCACCTAACAGGGTACCCAACGCGTGGGCGCTCTAAAAGAACCTCTCGGTTGCATTTCGAGGGATGAGCCCGCGCCACCTACTTTTTGCGGTGCAAAAAGCGTGCGATGTCATCCTCGGTGGGGCTTTTGATATCAAAGCGCAGCGACAGCCAGCGTAGTCCCATGGTCACCACGACGCAAACGACCAGTGCGACGACATTGCTGACCAAGCCGCTCATGACAAGGCAAACATAGCTTGCCGATCCGGCGATGGCCGCGATGGCATAGAAGTTGGTGCGCTGGAAGATACCCGGCACCACACCCATAAAACCATCTCGCAGCATGCCGCCGCCCACCGCGGTAAAAAAGCCCATCATGATGCACACCGCCGGCGCAAAGCCGTAGACCAGCGCCTTGTCTGCGCCGGTTGCCGCATAAATACCAACCGAGATGATATCGAGCAGGGGAATGAGCTTTTCGGGCTTGTCGACGATTGCCGGGAAGATGTAGATGATGGCCGCGGTGGCGATGGAGAGCGGGAGCGCCATCGGCTGGTTGAGGATGTAGACGTTGCCCACCTGCAGCGTCATATCGCGCAAAAGACCGCCGCCCAGTCCACAGACCACGGCGAGCGCGACGGCGCCCACCAGGTCGAGTTTGTGCTCGCGTGCGACCAACACGCCCGAGATCGATGCCGCGACGACGGCGAACATCTCGAGCCAAAACGGGATGGCAACCATGGCATCCGAGGCGTGTGCGGTAACGATCATAGCGGCGGCAACGGGCAAGATGGGGTCCTTTGAGTTACGGGTTTAGACAATGCCCGTACATAGTACATGTTCGGCGCCGATTGCGACCCTATTGCTCGGCAAACGGTCGGGACTGGGTGGGGGCGTGGCGTTACTGGAATGCCAAGGGTCCAAAACATGTACGTCAGCCTCCAAAAACGACATTTTCCGACATCTTTGGAGGCTGACGTACATGTTTGGATTGAGCTCACAGCATGAGTGAGTTGATTTACTCACATCCGGTATATTTCCCCACTTCAACGGACATAAGAGTTGGATACCGGCTCAGAGCGAGAGGCCCTCAATGGATACCCCTGTTCTCATTTCGCATAAAACCGCATGGCTTGTCCATCATGCACCCCAGAATTTGGTTCAGTCACTTGCGCGGCACGACTACCAGATAGGCGCACAAGGCATCTCCACCCAGCAACGTGTTGCGCGCATACGACAGGCCCTTACCGACTGCGGCATTCCGTCCGATATGCTTAAGACTATCGATATCGCGGTTGTATTCGAATTTGAGCGAATTCGTACCAAAGGCGTCGTTTGCCACATTCTTGGACAAAATCTTCCCTACGAGCATATTAACGAGTTGACGCCCGGAATCTTCATCACCGACGAAGCCTTCGCCTTCGTGCTCGCTGCCGAGTGGATGGATAGGATCGAATATCTCGAATATGGCTATGAAGTTTGCGGCGATTATCGCATGAGGCTCAATCCCGCCGACCCTTATACCGAGCAACCAGCCACCACCTCCAAGGATGAAATAACCGAACTGCTCGATCGGCACCCCGGAAAACCCGGTGCCACACGTGCACGGCTCGCGCTCAGGCACATCTACGATCGCTCGGCCTCGCCTATGGAGACCGCTTCGGCAAGCGCCCTCTCGCTCCCAACAAGCGAAGGCGGCGTTGGCATCCGAGGTGTCGAACTCAACAAACCGCTCGAGATCCCTCAACGTCTCTGGCATTGCGCCAAAGCTCGAACGCTCAAAATCGATGCGCTCGTGACCTATAAGCGCAGGGCGCTCGGTATCGAATATAAGGGCGGTTTTCACGATGAGCTCGAGCGCAAGGGAGCAGATGCGGAGCGAGAGGCCGTTCTCTCCCAAATGGGATATCGAATCGTTACGCTCACTTCGGCTCAGTTCGGCAGCCAGCTCGCCTTTCACCGCGCCATGAACAACATACGCGAAGCACTCGGCATGCCTCGCTGTACCGACACCGGGTACCAGAGAAAACAAAACGAACTACGCAAGGCACTTATCCGCAACTGGAAAAGCATACGAGACGAGGAGGCGCCTTCCGAATAGCGCCGCTCCCGTGAGCTCAATCCAAACGTGTACGTCAGCCTCCAAAGATGTCGAAAAATGTCGTTTTTTGAGGCTGACGTACATGTTTGGGGAAGCGTGGGATCGAGACGTATTTCGATAACAAAAAAGCTCCCATTTTTGGGAGCTTTCTCAACCAAAATGGCGGAGGAGGAGGGATTCGAACCCTCGTGACCTTATACAGGCCAAACGGTTTTCGAGACCGCCGCATTCAACCACTCTGCCACCCCTCCGCGTGGGGTAAAAACAAAGCAGGCTCAAAGGCCTGCTTTGGAATTAACTGGCGGAGAGTCAGGGATTTGAACCCTGGAGACGCTTTTGACGCCTACACGATTTCCAATCGTGCTCCTTCGGCCACTCGGACAACTCTCCGTTAAATGCGAAAGTTAGTATACACGAGGAATCGCAAGGTGCAAGCCGAAAACTTAGCATTTTTTAAAACGCTTGGCCGCACTTGGCGTTGCAGTGGGGTTTGAGGTGCCAAAAAACGGCTTCCGACCAGCGTGGTTGATCAACTCAATTGTTCAAAAAGGGTGGTTGATTTCCGATCTCAGCCGAACACATTAGGCGGACAGGCCGTTCCCGCAGCTAGCCGAACGCCCCCGAGGCCCCATCCGGGCCCCGGGGGCGCCGTTTTCCCAGTCGAAGGAACGGTGGAGATGTGTTTCGATGGGTCCGGTGGCCATGCTCCGCCCTCCGCCCGGCACCTCTTCCCAGACTCAGCCGGACGGTCGGTCAGTCTATTCCGTTTTGCCTTCAGGCTAGGCCAGCGGGGCATCGCCCCTCTCTGCGCGCGCCCTCTCGATGAGTCCCGGCGTCAGGTCGAGCTCGGCCAGAGGCACATCCTCCACGCCGTAGGCGTCAAGCAGCGCCGCCGCATCGTCCCCGAGCATCGCCCTGAAGGCGCGCGCGGGCGTCGAGAAGCCGAGCGCGCCGCGGGGCTCGGAGTTCACGTGCGACATCGCGAGCGCCAGGTCGGCCGGGGAGAGCCGGTCGAACCTGAGGCCGGCGCCCTTGGGCAGCAGCTTCCTTATCTCGACGTGGTTGCGCTCGCAGGCGCCCTTCTGGTCGCTGCGCCTCGGGTCGCAGTAGAACAGCCTCGTCTCGCCCGGCCCCTCGCCGAGCAGCGCCGCGACCGCCGCCTCGTCGGAGAACTCGGCGCCGTTGTCGGTGAGCACGGCGCGGAAGACCCTGCCCATGCCGTCGGCGCCGAGGACCGCCCGGACGCCCTCCAGGGCGGCCGCGACGCACCCGGAGGTCTTCTCCGCCAGCGGCAGCGCGAGCTGCAGCCTGCTGGGGCGGTGCAGCAGCGTGAGCAGGCAGGCCGAGTCCTCCCGGGCGCCCTCGACGGTGTCCATCTCCCGGGCCGCGGCGCACGCGTCCTCCCCGAGGGCGAGGAACGCGGCATGCGACCTGCGGGCGGAGTGGCGCGTGGCCGCCCGGCCCGCGGCGCGCTTCCTCGGCCTGTAGCCGACCTTGCGCCTGAGCTCCATGTTGGTCATGCCGTCGTAGCCCGCCGAGACCCAGCGGTAGATGGTCGACGGCGACAGGTCCACCGGGCCGCCGTTGCGCGCCGCCATCTGCTCGGGCGACAGCCCCCGGCGCAGGCAGTCCCTTATCGCCTCCAGCCTGGCCGCCGCGGCGGGCTCGTCGGCGTCTATCCCGCGCCTGGACGAGACGAGCACCGAGTCGGCGCACAGCTGCGCGGCGCGGGCCTCGTAGAAGACGTGCGGGCGGCGCTTGCAGCCCATCGCGCGGTAGCGGCCGCACCCGTTGCAGCAGCGCGGCCACGCCGCCAGGCGCGGGCGGGCCGACGACA
>CAJLAV010000081.1:0-8996 GCA_905204735.1 uncultured Collinsella sp.
ATAAGGTGGAGTACGCTCTCAAACTGGTGAACTTGAGCGGATACGAAAAGAGAAAGGTAGATTCCCTCTCAGGCGGACAACAGCAGCGTATCGCTATCGCAGTCGGCCCAGAGCTCCTTGACCGCTTGCATATTGCCGCTCGTCGCGCCCTTGTTCCAGAGCTCCTGGCGACTGCGGCTCCAAAACCACGTAGTCCCGGTCTTGAGCGTCAGCCCCACCGATTCCTCGTTCATCCAAGCAACCATAAGCACCTCGCCAGTGTCATATTGCTGAACCACACAAGGAATCAATCCACTGGCGTCGTACTTAAGTTCCGCTGGAGTAGTAATTTCTCTCATTTCAATTCCCCAATTTAAACATCGCAGGTCGGCGAGGGTTGTCCAGGTGCCGCAGGTTGCCGCGAAAGAGGAGCGACGCGTACTTTGGTACGCGAGCGACGGTTTGAGCGGCAAGATGCGGTGCCTGGGCAAGCCGCAGCATTAGAAGTCCAGCCTGACAGGGATGCCTTGAGAGGCCATATACTCCTTCACCTGGCGAATGCTGAAGGTTCCAAAGTGAAAGACGCTCGCCGCCAGTACGGCGTCAGCTTCGCCCTCGATCACGCCCTCGGCAAAATGCTCGAGCGTGCCCACGCCGCCGCTTGCGATCACCGGAATCGGCACCGCGCGCGCCACGGCGCGGGTGAGCGCCAGGTCAAAGCCGGCCTTGGTGCCGTCGCGATCCATACTGGTCAGTAGGATTTCGCCGGCGCCGCGACGGGCCGCCTCCTCGGCCCACGCCACCGCGTCGATGCCCGTGGCGTTGCGGCCTCCTGCGGTAAAGACTTCCCACTTGTCGGCACCAGATGCGCCGGGCAAACCGACGCGCTTGGCATCGATCGCCACGACCACGGCCTGGCTGCCAAACGCCGCGGCAGCCTGGCCAATCAACGACGGATTGCGCACGGCCGCCGAGTTGAGCGACACCTTGTCGGCACCGGCTGCAACCATGGTGCGCATGCCCGCCAGGTCGCGAAATCCGCCGCCCACGGTATAGGGAATGGCGAGCTCCTCGGCCGCATGCGCCGCCATCTCGATGGTCGTTGCGCGGTTATCGCTCGTGGCGGTAATGTCCAAGAAGACGACCTCGTCCGCACCCTCGCGGTCGTAGGCGCGCGCCAGCTCCACCGGATCGCCCGCATCGCGCAAGCTCACAAAGTTGACGCCCTTGACCACACGGCCGTCCTTGACGTCCAGGCAGGGAATCACACGTTTGGTAAGCATGGGCTACTCCTCCCCTCGGGCGGCGGTCAGCGCCTGTACCAGCGTAAAGTTGCCCTCGTAGAGCGCACGACCGGTAATGGCACCTTCAATCGCGCCCTCACCCACTGCGGCCAGTGCGCGGATGTCGTCGAGCGCCGAGATGCCGCCCGAAGCCACGACGGGAAAACCCGCGACCTCGGCCACATGGCGATACGCCGCCACATCGATGCCCGTCTGCATGCCATCGCGCGCGATGTCGGTATACACCAGATGCTTAAAGCCCAGCTCGGAAAGCTGCGCCACGGCATCGTCGAGCGCCACGCCCGCGCCGTCACGCCAGCCATTCACCTTGACCTGGCCGTCGCGTGCGGCAATATCTGCCACCAACAGCTCGCCAAAGCCCTGGGCCGCCACCTCAGCAAAACCCGGCTCGGTCACGAGCACGGTGCCCAGCGCAATGCGGCGAGCACCATAGCCTGCCAGCTCATCGATGCGTGCGAGTGAGCGAACGCCGCCGCCCACGTCCACGGACAGACCGTCGACGCCGCAGATGGCCTTAATCGCCGCCGAGTTGGCAGCGCATGTGTCCTCGTCCTCGCCAAAGGCAGCGGACAGGTCGACGACATGCACCCAGCTTGCGCCCTGCTCGGCAAACGAGCGGGCGACGGCCACGGGGTCATCGGAATATACCTTGCAGCGGTTGCGGTCGCCGCGCTCCAGGCGCACAACCTTGCCGCCGATCAGATCGATTGCGGGAAACAGGATCATCGGCCAACCTCCTCGACGATGTTGACGAAGTTCTTAAGGATGCGCTGACCCAGCGCGGAGGATTTCTCGGGATGGAACTGGCAACCCCACACGTTGCCATGGCGCACGATGCACGGGAAGCTCCGCGTATAGTGCGTGCGCGCCAGCACATCGGCGGCATCGGAATCGTCGGCCACCGCGTAGCTGTGGGTGAAGTACATGTTGGCACCCTCGGCAAAACCAGTAAGCAGCGGATCGGCCGCACCGGCGGGCGTCATGTGCACCTGGTCCCAGCCCACGTGCGGCACCTTCAGGCGGCTCGACTCCAGGCGCGTGCACGAACCGCGCATAATACCCAGGCCATCGACCCAGAGGGCACCGGCCCGCTCGGAGGCGTTGCCGTCGGCGACCGCGCTCTCGCTCGCAGGAACGCCCTCGTTGCCGCGCTCAAAAAACAACTGAAGGCCCAGGCAGATGCCGAGCAACGGAGTTCCGGCGGCAACGGCGTCGAGCACCGCGTCCGCCTCGCCGCCCTCGCGCATAAAGGCGACCGCGTCGTAAAACGCGCCCACGCCCGGGATGACCAGGCCGTCGGCGTTGCGGATCTGCTCCGGATCGTCCGACGTGCAGGCGGCGGCACCGGCGCGCGCAAGCCCGCGCGCAACGCTCGACAAGTTGCCCTTGTGGTAGTCGACCACCACGATCTTCGGTTCGCCCACGCGACCCCTCCCTTATCTCATCATCCAAAACCACCACAAAGGAGACAGGCACCTCTGTGGTGGTTTGTGCGATCCGTCAGCTACAGCGAGCCCTTGGTGCTGGGGATGCCCTGTACGCGGGGGTCCAGCTCGCAGGCGTGGCGCATCGTGCGGCCCACGGCCTTAAAGGCGGCCTCGATAATGTGATGCGAGTTGCCACCCGCCAGCTCGCGCACGTGCAGTGTGAGCTTGGCATCGCGTGCAAAGGCATAAAAGAACTCGACGGCCAGCTCGGTATCGAACGTGCCCACGCGCTCGGTCGGCACGGGCAGCTCGCAATAAGCCTGGCCACGGCCCGAGATGTCCACGGCAGCCATCACGAGCGTCTCGTCCATGGCGATCGCCGCATCGGAAAAGCGCGTGATGCCCGCCTTGTCGCCCAGCGCCTGGCAAAACGCCTCGCCCAGCACAATGCCCGTATCCTCGACAGTGTGGTGAGCATCGACCTCAACGTCGCCCACCGCATGTACCGTCAGATCGAACAGGCCGTGGCGGCCAAAGGCGTTGAGCATGTGATCGAAAAACGGCACGCCGGTCGAGATATCACACACGCCGCTTCCGTCCAGGTCGAGCTTTACGACAATATCGGTCTCGCCCGTCTTGCGGGTCACCTCGGCATAACGGTCCATCTACATCTCCTCCTTCACCAGCGCGGCAAACGCAGCCAGCACCTCGTCGTTTTCTTGCGGCGTGCCCACGGTGATGCGCAGACAGTCCGCGAGACCCGGCGCGTAGCTAAAGTCGCGCACCAGAATGGAATACTCGTCGCGCAGACGCTCGCGCACACGCGTGGCATGCGGCGTACGCACGAGCACAAAGTTCGCCGAGCTCGGCCATGCCTCCACGGGCATGCCCTCGGCGGCCATCGCACGCAGCGCTGCAAGTTCGCGATCGCGCTCAGCCGCGACCTGAGCCACCACGGGCGCGTACGCATCGCGGGCACGCACGCAGGCGAGCGCCGCCGCCTGGCTCAGCACGTTAACCGAGTAGATCTGGCGAATCGCCGCGAACACGTCAATAACCTCGGGCGCTGCGATCACATAGCCCAGGCGCGCGCCGGCAGCGCCAAACGCCTTGGACAGCGTGTGCAGAATCACCAGGTTGGGATGCTCGGCGATGAGCGCCTGCGCCGTCGTGGCAGCGCCAAACGAATCATCGGCAAACTCAACATAGGCCTCGTCGACCATCACCATGCCAGGGCACGCGTCGCACAGCGCCGCGACAAAATCGAGCGGAGCCACGTCGCACGTGGGATTGTTGGGCGAGGTGACGATCGCCAGGTTGCACTCGGGTGCCGCCGCGAGCACAGCGGCCTGGTCGAGCTCGAAGGTCGCCGGGTCGCGCCACACGTCGCGCACCTCGGTCTGGCATAGCGAGGCAAAAAACGCGTATTCGCTAAAGCACGGCGGGCAGTTGAGAAGCGTGCGGCCCGCGCCGCCAAACGCCAGCAGATAGTTATAGAGCAGCTCATCGCCGCCGTTGCCCACGCAAATGTTCTCGCGTGCCACGCTATGCCAAGCAGCAAGCTCATCGCGCAGGTCGTTGGACATGGGATCGGGGTAGCGGTTGAGCGGTATGGCAGCCAGGGCGGCGTCGACCGCCTCGCGCACGCCGGCCGGCACGGGATAGGTGTTCTCGTTGGCCGAAAGGTTGATGCGCGTGGGCGTAAAGTTGGGATCGTAGGGCTCAATGCCGGCCAGGTAGGGCTGGACGAGCTCCTTCATGCGGGGCGTGAGTTCAGCCATTTTAGGCCCCCTCGCCAGTCGGACCAGCGCCATCCGCACTTGCAGCCACCAGGTCCACACCCTCGGCAACCGTCGCCACGGCGTCGCCCGGCCAGGCGACCTTGGTCAGATCGGCCGCGGCCAGCGACGCGGCGCTCACGGCATCCTCGCCCTGCTCCAGCACGCGGCGGCGCAGAGCGGCCGAAAGCGCGTGCGCCCACAGGCCCTCGGCCTCGGCCAGGCGCTGCGTAGCGGGAGCGTCCGAGAGCAGGCCCTCGGGTGTATAGCAAATGACACTCGAGCGCTTGACGAACTCCTCCACCGAAAGCGGGTTGGAGAACATGGCCGTGCCGCCGGTCGGCAGCGTGTGGTTGGGGCCGGCAACATAATCGCCGAGCGGCTCGGAGCTCCAAGCGCCCACAAAGATGGCGCCGGCGTTGCGAATGCCGCCGAGCAGGCCCATCGCGTCCTTGCAGTGCAGCTCCAGGTGCTCGGGCGCCACGGTGTTCACCGCCTCGACGGCGGCAGCCATATCGGCGGCCACCACGATGGTGCCCTCATTGTCGAGCGAGGCACGCGTGATCTCGGCACGCGGCGACTGCGCGACCAGGATATCGATGCCGGCCTCGACCTCGCGCGCAAACTGCTCATCGCAGGTCACCAGATAGCAGGCTGCCAGCGGATCGTGCTCGGCCTGAGCCATCAGGTCGGCCGCGACCACCATGGGCTTGGCCGTGGCATCGGCCAGCACGCAGACCTCGGAGGGACCGGCGACCATGTCGATACCCACGTCGCCCGAGACAATCTGCTTGGCAGCGGCGACAAAGGCGTTGCCCGGGCCGGTGATTTTGTCGACGCGCGGAATGGTCTCGGTACCGTATGCCAGCGCGGCCACGGCCTGGGCGCCGCCCACCATATAGATTTCGTCCACGCCGCCGAGCTTTGCCGCGGCGAGCGTGTAGGGGCTGATCAGGCCATCCTTTTGCGGCGGAGTCACCATGACCACGCGCTTGACGCCGGCAACCTTGGCGGGAATGGCATTCATGAGCACCGTGGAAGGATACTGCGCACGACCGCCCGGCACGTAGATGCCGGCCGCCGCGAGCGGGGTCACCTTAACGCCGAGCATCGTGCCGTCCGCGCGCGTGGTAAACCAGCTCTGCTCGACCTCGCGCTGGTGGAACTCGCGAATCTGGCGCGCGGCCTTCTCGAGCGCGGCGACAAAAGCGGGATCGAGGCCTTCGAGCGCGGCATCGATCTGCTCTTGCGGCAGACGGAAGCTCTGCAGATCAACGCCGTCAAAACGCCGACAGTAGTCGCGCACCGCGGCATCGCCGTTAGCGCGCACGTTGGCCACGATATCGCGGGCGGCGTCGACGATGTTTTGCGGCAGCACGCCCTTGCGGTTGAGCTGATTGGTAACGAGACGCTCACCGGGAGCAAGCTTGATGGTCTTCATATCGGTATCCCCTATCGGTCGAGGTTATGTTCGAAAAACGAGAGGCCGGGCGGCGGCGCCAATCAGCCCGCAGCCCGGACGTTGGGGCGCCCGTACGTGCTCGCGCTATTGTGCCGAGCCCGCAACGGGCTCAAAATGCTTGTCCTTCACGGCTGCCGCCAAGCGATCGGCCAGATTACGCACGCGCGGATCCAGGCGCGCAGCACCCGGGTTGACGAAGAAGCGGGCCGTGCAGTCCATAATGCGACCGGTGATGACCAGGTCGTTGTCGCGCAGCGTGGCGCCCGTGGCAGTAATATCCACGATGCGATCAGTCATGCCGACGATGGGGCCCAACTCGATGTTGCCGTGCAGCGAAACGATGTCGGCGTTCACGCCGCGCTCGGCATACCATGCACCCGCGATGCGCGGATACTTGGTGGCCACGCGAAGCGACCCGCGGCGAGTATAGTTGCGCTCGGCCTGACCGGCGCGCCATGCGGGCTCCGCCTCGATAAAGGTGCACAGGCCATAGCCCAGGTCGACCAGCTGCAGCAGGTTGAGGTCTGCCTCGATGAGCGAGTCCCAACCGCAGATGCCGCAATCGGCACCACCGCAGCCCACAAAGGCAGGCGCATCGCTGGGACGCACGATGACAAACTCGATATCGCCGACCGCGCCCTCGCCGGCACGCGTGTCGCGGCCGCGCACGATCAGGTGACGGCCGGGGTCACGCAGCTCGGAGACGTCCAGGCCCGCGGTCTCGAGCACGTCGAGCGTGTCGGCCTTAAGCGAGCCCTTGGGCACGGCAATGCGCAGCGGGCCCTCGGCGCCACGGCCCACGGCGTGGTCGCCATCGGAAGCGGCATCCTCGGCCGAGGTGCGCGCGGCCTCCAGGCGCTCGAGCGAAAAGGCGAAGCCCGCCGCCGGCACCTCGATACCGTCGCCAAATGCGCCGGTAAAGATGGAGTCGTAGCGACCGCCCGAGCCCACCGGATCGGGCAGGCCGCCGGCATAGGCCTTAAAGACCAGGCCCGTGTAGTAATCGAAAGAGTTCATGATGGAGAAGTCGAATGACAGCACCTGGGCGTCCTCGGGTGCCAGGCCCTCGACCAGGGCACGCAGCTCGCGCGTCAGCGGCGCGACAATACCGGCGGCCTCCAGCAGCGCGTCCACGCGGTCGAGCACCTCGGCACCGCCGTGCAAACGCGGCAGCTCGCTAATGGCGGCCTTGACGGCATCGGACTCGGTGCTTGCCGCCACGCGGGCATCGAGGCCCACAAAGTCGTTGGCGTGCACGCAGCGCAGGGCCTCAGCGGCCAGCTCGCGATCCTCACACGCCGCGAGCAGCTCCTTAAACGGACGCACGCTACCTGCGATAATGCGCGCATCGGGCAGTGCCAGCTTGCGCACGGCCTCGGCCACCAGCGAGACGATCTCGACATCGCCCGTGGTATCGCCCGCACCGATAAGCTCAAAGCCCAGCTGCGTAAACTGACGCGAGCCACCGGCATTGCGCTGACACTCGCGGACCACCGGCGCCTCATAGCGCAAGCGCAGCGGCAGATCGGCCGCGCGCATGCGAGTCGAAACCAGGCGAACGATCGGCAGCGTGTTGTCGGGACGGACCACCAGCAGGCGACCGTCGTCATCGAAGAGCTTAAACGGCGTGTCCGCAATGCGGCCGCCCTCCTCGAGCGAACCCTTGTCCTCGAGCAGCGGCGTCTCGACCGGCAGGTAATGATGCTCCCTAAAGCAGCCCTTCACCGTACATGCGATCTCCTCGCGCGCCTGAGCCTCCTCGGGCAATATGTCCCGGAATCCCCACGGTGTGGCCGTCATCTGGTAAGCCTCCTCATGCTGTGTTTCATATAGAACAGAAGACCGGCATAGCTCCGCCGGTCTTCTGGGTACTTTAGCATACTAGAGTGTTTGCGGGGAAAATCCATCGCAGCCGCTCACGCCGTATTCATCTGGAAACATAGGGCAGATCGCCGCAACCCAAACCCGCCTAGGCGCCAATCGCACGACGATACTCTGCCATTACCTGCGCATCGGCAGCTGCGGGGTCGGCGAAATAGCGCCCGTCATAGGTCTCGGCCGAAACAACTCCGCGATAGTCGCGCGCCACCAGCCTATCCAGGTCGGCGCGCATATCGCGGTCGCCGTCACCCCAGGCAAGATGCGTCGTGCCATCTGCCGCAACATCGACAAAATGCACGTGGGCGACATCATCGCCAAGCAGATCGAAATAATCGTCGATGGTATCCCCTGCCACCGCCAT
Organism: uncultured Collinsella sp.; assembly: GCA_905204735.1. Lineage (GTDB taxonomy): Bacteria > Actinomycetota > Coriobacteriia > Coriobacteriales > Coriobacteriaceae > Collinsella. The sequence goes on from CAJLAV010000081.1 coordinate 8,193, forward strand.
AGCGCCCAAATCCAGACACGCCTTAAGTGCCGGATGATCAACTGCCTCGATCATGCGCTTCGTGTCGGCCGCCGAGTTCACGATCATCGACTCAACCGGCTGTAGGGCCTCGAGCACCAGTCGCACGCCGCGCTCTCCCGCATGCTCGGCAATCGCACGCAGCATCGAAGCGCTGCGACCCCACGCGTCCTCGATCGGCTCGTTCAAAAATGCCCAGCCGCTCGAGACCATGACCTGCTCGGCTCCAAGTTCCGCCGCGATATCCACAACGTTCTTAAAGTACGCGAGCGTGCGAGCGCGCGCCTCATTCCCACGCGCCGCGATATTCCACGGCTTGGGGTTGTTCTGTTCGGGACAAAGCCCCACAATCCGAACCCCATACCGCTGCGACAGCTCCCGCACCTGCTCGAGCGAATCGTATCCATGGCAATCGACATACAGATGCATCGCCCCGGTCCAAAGCTCGCAACACGTGTAGCCCGAGGCCGCTGCCGAAGAAAAGAATTCCTCAAGGTCAAAATAACGATGGCTGATATTCATGACGGCAAGCTGGGGATAGCTCATAATTACTCTCCAACCCAAACGAGGCCCCGTTCCATATAGGAGCGGGGCCCGATTACACAAACGTTATTTGCTCTTAGTAGTCGAACTGGTGATAGTAGCGACGGTAGTTGAGGTTGTGCTTGGTGACCGTCTCGTAGTAAGCGGCAAGGCGATCGGTGATCAGCGAGGAGAGGATCCACGGGGAGACGATGACGCGGAACTCGTCGTCAAGGCCGGGGATCGCGAACTCGGCGGTGTCGA
>CAJLAV010000082.1:0-8950 GCA_905204735.1 uncultured Collinsella sp.
GGCGTTTGGTAAAACGCCGTAACTAACGAACTCCGTACTGCTCGTAGTAGGCGTCGATGGCGGTCTTGAGCTCGTCATCGATGACAACCTTGCCGTCGATCTCGTGGTTGTAGAGGGTCTCGACGACCTCGGCCATGGAAACAATGCTCGCGACGGGGAAACCGTACTGTGCCTCGATCTCCTTCTGCGCGGTGGTCACGCCGCCCTTGCCGACCTCCATGCGGTTGAGGGACACGATCAGGCCCTTGATTTCAACGTCGGCAGCAGCCTTAACCTTGGGATAGGTCTCGTCGATGGACTTGCCGCTGGTGGTGACGTCCTCGACCATGACCACGCGGTCGCCGTCCTGGGGCTCGTAGCCCAGCAGGTTGCCCTTGTCGGCGCCATGGTCCTTGGCCTCCTTGCGGTCACAGCAGTACTTGACCTCCTTGCCGTACAGCTCGTGGTAGGCAATCGCGGTCACGACGGCCAGGGGAATGCCCTTGTAGGCCGGCCCAAACAGCACGTCAAAGTCGTCGCCAAAGTTATCGTGGATGGCCTGGGCGTAATACTCGCCCAGCTTCTTGAGCTGATAGCCCGTCACGTAAGCGCCGGCATTCATAAAGAACGGGGACTGACGGCCACTCTTGAGCGTAAAGCTGCCGAACTTAAGGACGTCGGACTCGACCATAAACTTGATGAACTCTTGCTTGTAAGCCTCCATGCGGGCTCCTCTCGTAATCGCGTACGTACCTTCCAGTTTAGCGCAGGCGAAGCGTAGATGCGGGCGCGCTTTGGGGCCACGGCATTCTGTAAAGGCTTTGTCAAAGGGAATGGTTTTCCGAACAATGGGGTTGACATGTCAAACCCCCTCATCAAGAATACGGGCGGATTAAAAAGGGGTACGAGATACCCAAAGCGCGCTGCGCTCAGCCTTTAGGAGGTGTGCCATGGAAGGCAGTCCTAGTCGAAAAACCTGCATGTCGCCCTCGGCACGCCGCGAGGACTCCGCACACGCATAAACGCCACCGGCAGATCGTCACCCCCCCACAAAGGTGCCTGTCCCCTTTGTGGTGGTTCGTGAGCTTGACGTGAGCGACATCTAGGTTTTTTGCAACTCAATACGACACGTACGCTAACTCCCTTCAACAAGGAGGACCCTATGCTGATGCTCAAAACCGCCACGGTACTCGAAGCTATCTCCAAGCGCCGCCGCACGGCGCGCCCCGCCGCTCACACCGGCCTGTCCAAGAACACCATATTCGCCGCCACCCATAGCGCCGATGACGCCCTCGTACTGCTCGAAGCCACGGCAAACGGCCTCACCGCCGAGCAGGCAACCGAGCGCCTGGACACCTCCGGCCCCAACACCATCGAGGCACCGACCAAGACGCTCGCCCGTCGCATCGCCGACGCCTTCATCGATCCCTTCGCCGGCATCCTCGCCGCGCTTGCGCTGGTCTCGCTCTACATCGACGTGCTCGCCGTGCCCGAGCCGCAGCGCGACCCCTCCACGGTCATCGTCATCGGCATCATGCTGCTGGTATCGGGCGGCATGAAGTTTATCCAGGAAGCCCGCAGCGGCAATGCGGCAGAGGCCCTCAAGGACCTGGTCTCCAACACTTGCACCGCCCTGCGCGACGGCGAGCGCATCGAGATCCCCTTCGACGAGCTCGTCCCCGGCGATGTGATCCGCCTCTCTGCCGGCGATATGGTTCCGGCAGATGCCCGTATCATCACCGCGCGCGATCTGTTTGTGATCGAGTCCGCGCTCACCGGCGAGAGCGAGGCCGTCGAGAAGACCACCGCCGTCACTATCGTCGAGGGTGCCGACGGCTCCGCACTGCCGCTCTCTGCCTGCAAGAACATCGTCTTTACCGGCACCTCCGTGCAAAACGGCACCGCCATGGCGCTTGTCGTTGCCACCGGCTCGGACACCTACCTGGGCGGCATCGCCAAGATGCTCAACGGGCGTGGCGAGAAGAGCGCGTTTGACCGCGGCGTCTCCAGCGTCTCCATGTTGCTCGTACGCCTCATGCTCGTTATGGCGCCGGCCGTCTTTGCCATCAATGCCGCGACCAAGGGCAACGTCATCGACGCGCTGCTGTTCGCCACGAGCGTGGCCGTGGGCATCACGCCGCAGATGCTCCCCGTCATCGTGACCACGAGTCTGTCGCAGGGCGCCAAGGACCTCGCCCGTCGCCAGGTTATCGTCAAGGAGCTGCCGGCGATTCAAAACCTGGGCGCCATGGACGTCCTGTGCTGCGACAAGACCGGCACCCTCACCGAAGACCGCATCGTACTCGAGCGCTACCTCAACACCGACGGCAACGAGGACGCACGCGTGCTGCGCCATGCGTTTTTGAACAGCTTCTTCCAGACCGGCCTCAAAAATCTTATCGACCTGGCCGTAATCGACCGTGCCGATGTGACACCCTCGACCGTCGCACCCGATTCCATGCTGGGCCAGAGCCTGCGCGACCGCTACACCAAGGTCGACGAGGTTCCCTTCGATTTCTCGCGCCGTCGCCTGAGCGTAGTTGTCTCCGACGCCCAAGGCAAAACCCAGATGGTTACCAAGGGAGCTGCCGAGGAAATGCTCGAGATCTGCTCTTTTGTCGAGGTCAACGGTATCGCCCGGCCGCTCGCCGAAGACAAGCTCGCCCAGATTCGCAAGCAGGTCGCCAATCTTAACGCCGAGGGCCTGCGCGTGATTGCCGTGGCGCAGAAGACCGATCCACGCTGCGTGGGCGAGTTTGGCATCGCCGACGAGTGCGACATGGTGCTGATGGGCTTTTTGGCCTTCCTCGATCCGCCCAAAGCAAGTGCCGCGGGCGCCGTCGCAACGCTCGAGGCCAAAGGCGTGGCGGTCAAGGTCCTGACCGGCGACAACGACCGCGTCGCCGCCACCGTCTGCGAGCAGATTGGCATCGACGCGAGCAACGTCTTGCTGGGCTCCGAGATCGATGCACTCGACGACACCGAACTTGCCGAGCGCGCCGAGAAAACCCACCTCTTCGCCAAGCTCTCGCCGCTGCAGAAGGCGCGCCTGGTGCGCGTCATGCGCGAGCTGCTCGGCCACACCGTGGGCTTTATGGGCGACGGCATCAACGACGCCGCCGCCATGCGTGCGAGCGATTGCGGCATCTCGGTCGATTCGGCCGTCGACATTGCCAAGGAATCCGCCGATATCATCTTGCTTCAGAAGGACCTGGGCGTGCTCGAGCGCGGCATCATCGAAGGCCGCCGCACCTACGGCAACCTGCTCAAGTACCTCAAGACCACAGTGAGCTCCAACTTTGGCAATGTGCTGTCCGTGACCGTCGCGAGCCTGTTCTTGCCGTTTTTGCCCATGAGCGCCCTGCAGCTGGTACTGCTGTCGCTGGTCTACGAGATCGTGTGCATCGCGCTGCCGTGGGACACCGTCGATGACGCCTGGACTGCCCGCCCGCGTGCCTGGGACGCCGCGTCCATCAAGGGCTTTATGCTCGAGCTGGGCCCCGTGAGCTCGCTGTTTGACATCGTGACCTTCGCCGCGCTCTTCTTTGTCGTGTGCCCCGCCGCCGTGGACGCAAGCTGGCCCGAGCTTGCCGCCGCGGGCGACGTCGCGGGCATGGCGGCCTTCGCTGCACTCTTCCAGAGCGGCTGGTTTGTCGAGTCCATGTGGTCGCAGACACTCGTGGTCCACATGCTGCGCTCCCCGCATCTGCCGAGCCCGCGCGACCACGCCGCGCCCGCACTGTGCGTTCTCACCGTGCTGGGTCTGGCGCTCGTCACCTGGCTGCCGGCAAGCCCCATCGCCGATGCACTCGGCCTCATGACGCTACCCGCGAGCTTTTTCGCGCTGCTCATCGGCATCGTCACCGCCTACATCGCGCTCACTCAGCTGGCAAAGCGCCGCTACATTGCACGCCACGGCGAGCTACTGTAGCGAGCAGACGGAAAACACCCCGCCAGCTGCCGTTACCGCTACCGCAGCTGCCGACGCCGTTGCCGTTGCCTCTGCCGCCGCCGCAGTCTATCCCCTCAGCAGTTGCGGTGAAATAGTTCCTGTTTAAAGCCCCCTGACTTTAATTTAGGGACTATTCCACCGCAACTTATTGGAAGATTAGCTAGTCCTTGGGCGTCCAGGACCAGAAGAAGTTGATAAGGGCCACACGTGAGGTGGTGCCGGTCTTTTTGTTGATCGAGGAAATGTGACGGTAGAGCGTTGAGCGCGAAAGGAAGAGCGTTGCGGCGATGTCCTGAACGCTCTGGTCCGAAACGACCAAGACCTCAAGAATATCGCGCTCGCGCTCTGTAAGCCCAAAGGCGGCAACGAAGGCATCGAGGCACTCATCGGGCGTGAACTCCACTGCCTCCACGGGCGCGGAATCGGAACATACGGGTGCAAAATCCCCACCAAGATCGTCGGTAGCAAGTGCCAGTCCATCCCACATCACGACATCATCGGCTCGTCGCCCCAACTGCCCCAGTAGCGTACGTCCCCAGCGACTAGTCAAAAATGGGCCATGTGTCCCAGTTGTGGAGACTCGTTGAGCCGTCTGGGTATCGTGAAAGATCGCGCACTCCCCCATCATCAAAAGTGACACACGCTACCTGTTGATGGGAGGCAGCCATGGGCTTCTTTGACAAGATGTTCGAGAAGAAAGAGTGCGCGATTTGCGGTACCGAGCTGGGACTTTTGGGAAAGACCAAGATCAACGAAGGCTACCTGTGCAAAGAGTGCGTCGGCAAGCTCTCCCCCTTCTTTGGCGGCTATCGTTCCAGCACCGCGGACGATATCCGCGAGCAACTCGCCTACCGCGAGGCCAATGCCGAGCGCCTGGCCTCGTTCAACCCCACGCGCACGCTCTCTGCCGGGCGCACCAACATCATGCTCGACGAAGACGCGGGCCTGCTGATCATCACCTCGCAGAGCCGCTGGCGCGACGCCAATCCCGACATCATTGAGTTCTCGCAGGTGCTCGGCTGCGATATGGATATCGACGAGCATCGCACCGAGATTTATCGCGAGACCAAGGACGGCGAGCGCGAGAGCTATAACCCGCCGCGCTACGACCTGGATTACGACTTTAACCTGACCATCCACGTCAACACGCCGTACTTTACCGAGATCAACCTGCGCGTGAACGACTCCACCATCGACCAGCGCGGTTCCATCGAATACCGCGAGGCCAAGCGCCAGGCAACCGAGGTCCGCGACGCCCTGGTGCAACTGCGCCAGGAAACGCGCGACAGTGTCGTGGCCGCCAAGGCCCCCAAGACCGCGGTCACCTGCCCCTTCTGCGGTGCAACCACCATTCCCGATGCCAGTGGGCGCTGCGAATACTGCGGCGGCGCCATCGGCGCATAGTCTCCGGCACGGAAAGGACCAATCATGGCCTTCGAGAGTGTCAACTATCAGTGCCCCGCATGTGGCGGTCCCCTTCACTTTGCCAGTGCCGAGCAAAAGCTCGTCTGCGACTACTGCGATTCGCGTTTTGAAGTCGAAGAAGTCGAGGCCCTCTATCGCGAGCGCCAGGACAAGGCCGATGCCAAAGCCGATGCCGCAGCCGCGGTCCCCAAGCCTGCTGTCGACGATGCCGTGCAGGAGCTGGCTCAAAACGCCGGCTACATCTGCTCGTCGTGCGGCGCCGAGTTGGTCTCGGACGGCACCGTCGCCGTTACCACCTGCCCGTACTGCGGCAACTCCGCCGTAGCGCCCGGTCAGCTTTCGGGCGACTTCTCGCCCGACCTGGTGATTCCGTTTAAGCTCGGGCGCGACGATGTCACGGCCGCACTCAAGGAACACTACAAGGGCAAGATCTTGCTGCCCAAGAGCTTTGTCACCGGCAACCACATCGACGAAGTCCAAGGCGTTTACGTGCCGTTTTGGCTTTACGGCGCCCGCGTGGACGGCGAGGTGTGCTTTGATGCGACCAACGAGACTGTAACCGAGGAATCCGACCGCACCGTCACGACCACCGACCACTACGACGCCTACCGCAAGGGAAACATCTCGTTTAAGCGCGTGCCCGTCGACGGATCCTCCAAGATGCCCGACGGCCACATGGACGCCATCGAGCCGTTTGACTACGACGCGCTGCGCCCGTTCTCGGTCGCCTATATGCCCGGATACATCGCCAACCGCTACGACGAGGATTGCGAGACCTGCAAGGCGCGCGCCGAGCGTCGTATGGAAGAAAGCACGATTTCGGCCCTGCGCGAGACCGTCGTCGACGAGTATGACGATGCCACGGTCGAAAGCAAGCGGCTCGACTACACCTGGGAAGACAGCGACTACGCCCTGTTCCCCGTGTGGATGCTTTCCACCTCGTGGAACGGCAAGAGCTATCTGTTTGCCATGAACGGCCAGACCGGTCGCATGGTCGGCGAGCTCCCCTGCTCCAAGCCCAAGCTCGCCATCGCCTCGGTGCTGTTCTTTGTGATCGGGTTTGTCCTCTCCCAGATTCTCTTTATGGGTGGGAATGCCTTCGATCCGGACTACCTCACCTTTGATGTCGAGGGCATCCTCATCAACATCGTCGCGCCGTTGATCATCGTGGTCATCGCAGACGTGCTGCTGGTGGGCCAGCTCAAGACGGCCAACGAGGCCACCCACGCCGATTGCTACTGTGGCGAGCTCGACCTGACCGAGAAGCACGACACCTTCAGCCACACCGAGACCACCGTTGTCATGAAGGACAACAAGGACGATTAGCCATTCTGACCAATACCACCCGGCCTTTGACGAGAAAGGAAGATCACCATGGGACTCTTGAAAGCTGGATTGGGAGCTGCCGGCGGCGTCATGGCCGACCAGTGGAAAGAATTTATCTATTGCGAATCGATGCCCGCTGACGTCTTGGCCTGCAAGGGCAGCAAGCGCACCGGCGGCCGCAGCTCCAACACGCGCGGCGAGGACAACGTCATCTCCAACGGCTCGGTCATCGCCGTCAACGACGGCCAGGGCATGCTCGTGGTGCAAAACGGCAAGATCATCGAGGTCGCGCTGGAGCCCGGCGAGTTTGTCTTTGACACCGGCAGCGAGCCGAGCGTCTTTAGCGGCAACCTGGGCGACTCCATCAAGGAGACGTTCGCCAATATCGGCAGCCGTTTTACCTTTGGCGGCGACGCGGGCAAGGACCAGCGCGTCTACTTTATCAACACCAAGGAGATCATCGGCAACAAGTACGGCACCGCCTCGCCCGTGCCCTTCCGCGTGGTCGATAACAACATTGGCCTGGACGTCGACATCTCCGTGCGCTGCAACGGCGAGTATTCGTACCGCATCACCAACCCGCTGCTGTTCTACACCAACGTGTGCGGCAACGTGACCGATAGCTACACGCGCGATAAGATCGACAGCCAGCTTAAGTCCGAGCTGCTCACCGCTCTGCAGCCCGCCTTTGCCAAGATCTCGGAGATGGGCATTCGCTACAGCGCCATCCCCGGTCACACCACCGAGCTCGCCCGCGCGCTCAACGAGGTCCTCTCGGCCGACTGGCGCGACCTGCGTGGTGTCGAAATCGTGAGCTTTGGCGTCAACTCCATCGCCGCCTCGCAAGAAGACGAGCAGATGATCAAGGACCTGCAGAAGGCCGCGGTCATGCGCGATCCCACCATGGCAGCCGCCAACATCGCCAGCGCCCAGAGCGATGCGATGCGCGCGGCAGCCGCCAACCCCAACGGCGCGATGGCCGGCTTTATGGGCATGGGCATGGCGGGCGGCATGGGCGGCATGAACGCCAGCCAGCTGTTCGCCGCCGGCCAGGCACAGCAGCAGGCTGCCCCACAGCCAGCTCCGGCACCCGCCCCCGCACCGGCTCCTGCCGCTGCCCCCGCGGCCGGCACATGGACCTGCAGCCGCGGCGCCACCAACACCGGCAAGTTCTGCTCCGAGTGCGGCAGTCCCGCACCCGCCCCGGCACCGGCCAAGTGGTTCTGCCCCAACTGCGGCAGCGAAAACGGCGGCAAGTTCTGCAGCAACTGCGGAACGCCCAGGCCCTAGCCCCTCTATCTGGTAATTGGCGGGGGATCCGCCGCCCCCGCTCCTGCTTCTATGGGTTTCGTTCGATTAAGGAGGACACCATGAAGACAACGTTCAAAAAGTCCGTGCTCGCATTCCTGACATGCGTCCTGGCGCTCGCCTTTGCCCTGACGGGCTGCAGCGGCGGCGCCAAAGACCCCAAGGCCGACTTCGTCGGCAGCTGGGAGCTCTCGGGTGGAACCGTGGATGGCGAAGAGCTGACCGATGAGTACATGAAGATGCTCGAGGATTGGGGTGTCCACTGCGTCCTGATTCTCGATGAGGACGGTACAGGCGCCCTCGACCTGTTCCTTGAGGTTGTCGACCTTAAATGGGAGGCAAAGGACGCCACCACCGTGACGATCACCGCCGAAGATGAGTCGCACGACATGAAGCTCAAGGACGGCAAACTCATCCTCGAAGAGGATGACGGCAACCTCGTCTTTACCAAGTCCGACAAGGATCTGTCCGACACGGTGAAGAAGGATCGCGAGGCTGCCGAAAAGGAAGAGGAGATCGATGAGGCCGTCGAAGACGACGACGTCCAGCGCGCCGAAATCTCCCCCGCCGTCACCGTCGCCGATGACGATCTGTGCACCATCACCGTCACCGAGAAGTTCAAGGACGACTGGGGCGACATCGGCTTTGTCGTCAACATCACCAACAAGAGCGACAAGGACCTGACCTTCTACGCTCCCAGCGGTAAGACCAACGTCAACGGCACCATGAAGGAACCCTGGTTCTCGGCTCACCTGATGCCCGGCACCAACGCCACCGAGGAATTCACGTTCTCGAGCGGCGAGCTCGATAGCCTCGACGACCTGGTCAACACGACCATTGGCATCGACGCCTACCTGACCGATTCCTACGAGGACGTCGCCTCCTACAGCGCAACCATCGCGTAACAGCATGTAACATCAGCCGCGGATTGGCGGACACATCCGCGCACACCAGACGGGG
>CAJLAV010000083.1:0-8938 GCA_905204735.1 uncultured Collinsella sp.
GTGGAAAAGATATTGCTGACGGCTTCCGGCGGTCCTTTCCGTACCAAGACAATGGAGGAACTGGCAGTTGTGACCAAGGCACAGGCGTTGAAGCATCCCAACTGGAGTATGGGGGCGAAAATCACGATCGACTCGGCGTCGATGATGAACAAGGGGTTCGAGATGATCGAGGCGAAGTGGTTGTTCGGGCTTGCACCGGAACAGATACAGGTTGTGGTGCATCCGCAGTCGGTGATCCATTCGATGGTTCAGTTCGAAGATGGTGCGGTGATCGCCCAGTTGGGGATTCCCGATATGAAACTTCCCATAAGCTATGCTTTCTCTTATCCTAAGCGGTTGCATAGCAAAGCACCTCGTTTGGATTTCACCCAATATGCAACGCTTACGTTCGAGGAGCCGGATATGGAACGTTTTCGTAACTTGGCATTCGCCTTCGATGCGGTTCGGAAAGGCGGAAATATGCCTTGTATCCTGAATGCGGCCAACGAAGTGGTAGTGGCAGCTTTCTTGCGTGACGAAATCGGCTTCCTGCAGATGAGCGACGTGATTGAAAAAACAATGGCGAAAGCCACCTTCATTCCTGTTCCCACCTACGAAGATTATGTGGCGACGGATGCGGAGGCGAGAAAAATTGCGGAGAAACTTATTTAAATTGACAAAGTATGGAGACATTTTTAGTTAAGGCTCTACAGCTCATTCTGAGCTTATCGATATTGGTGTTGGTCCACGAGTTCGGGCATTTTATTTTTGCTCGTATCTTTAAGGTCCGGGTGGAGAAATTCTATCTTTTCTTTGACCCGTGGTTTTCGATTTTTAAATTCAAACCTAAAAACAGTGATACGGAATACGGTGTCGGCTGGCTTCCTTTGGGTGGTTATTGCAAGATTTCCGGTATGATCGATGAGAGTATGGACAAGGAGGCGATGGCGCAGCCGCCGAAGCCATACGAGTTCCGTTCTAAGTCAGCCGGACAACGGTTGATGATCATGGTTGCCGGTGTGTTGTTTAACTTTTTGTTGGCGCTGTTTATTTATTCGATGGTGTTGTTCACTTGGGGCGATACTTTCCTGCCGTTGAAAAATGTGAAGGCAGGTATGGATTATAGTGAGACTTTCCATAACGTTGGATTTCAGGATGGGGATATCTTGCTGAAAGCAGACGATACGGAGTTGGAGCGTTTCGGAGAAGACTGTTTCCGCCATGTACTCAATGCACAGACTGTAACGGTTTTGCGTGGCGGTGTTGAAACGGTAATTCCCATCCCTGAAGATATGGCACAGCGTGTTATGCGGGATAAGAAAGGGTTTGCTTCCTATCGTTTCCCGATGGTCGTGCGCGAATTGGGTGAAACGGAAAGTGGCGAATCGCCTGCCGCAGTTGCCGGTTTGCAGCCGGGAGACAGTATCGTGTCTATTAACGGCCTTTTAACCCCTTCCTTCTATGAAGTGGGTGAAGTGCTTGCACAAAATAAGGATAAGGATGTCTCGGTCGGTTTTTACCGTGCTGGTGTTCCGCAAACATTGACGCTGAATACGGATACGGCCGGGAAAATGGGTGTTTATTCTGTTTCCCCTCTTGAAATCTACCAGACGGTGACTCGTAAATATGGTTTCTTTGAGTCTTTCCCTGCTGGTGTCATGCTGGGTGTGAATACACTGAAAGGTTATGTCAGCGATATGAAATATGTCTTTACGAAAGAGGGGGCTTCCAGCCTGGGCGGTTTCGGTACGATCGGCAGCCTGTTCCCGGCGCAGTGGGATTGGCATTCGTTCTGGATGAAAACGGCTTTCCTTTCTATTATCCTTGCCTTTATGAATATTCTGCCGATTCCGGCCTTGGACGGCGGACATGTGATGTTCCTGCTCTATGAAGTGATTGCACGCCGCAAGCCGAGTGACAAATTCCTCGAATATGCACAAGTTACCGGGATGTTCCTGTTGTTTGCTTTACTCCGGGTGCCGAGACGTGCGTTCTCAACGCCGCCGCCAGCGAGCGCTATGGTTTTACGCCCGAGGCCTGCTACGCCGAGAAGACCTGGCGTATGATGCGGGACTTCCTGGCGCTTCCCGAGGTACGCGCCGGGTATTCTGATTACATGGCGATGCTGAACGCTCGCGGTGTCACGGCTATCAAAGAGATGGCCTTCGACGACTATTACGGATTTGCCGACGAGATGGCGCGTCGTGAGGAATCTGGCGAGCTGACGGTTCGCGTCTCCATGATGTCGCAGCCGGTGGGCGCCGGGGCGAATTTGTCCTATGCTCGTGCGGCGCGCGATCGCTTCCAGGGACCGTTTGTTCGTTTCTCGGGCTTCAACCGTATGACCGATCGTGGCGTGTGGGCAGGACTTGCCGAGATGATCGATCCTTATGAGGAGACGGCCGATGCAGGGGCTGCCGGCAAGACGGTTGTCGAGGAGCCCGAGTGGGGTTTGATTGAGGACGAGCTGCGCGCGATTGATGCCGAGGGCTTCCGTTACTCGCTTCATTGTCAGGGTGACGGCGCCGTTCGCCACACCGTTGCGCTGTATGCTTCGCTGCCGCGAGATGAACACGGAGTCATGCTTCGACGCCATGCGATTACCGACCTCGAGAACTCTGATCCGGAAGACCTTGCCCTGTTTGGCAAGCTGGGCGGAATCTGCGAGGTCTACCCCCAGATCCTCACGCTCGATAAACGCGAGGACTGCCTGTCGATGATGCGTCGGCAGATCGGCGAGGTCCGACTGCTGCACAGCTGGAACCGTCGCGGTATGGAAGACGCGGGGTGCACGGTGTGCTGTGGCACCGACCTCCCGCTCTTGATTCCGAGCTTGGGCGAATCAGTATTTAGCGCATGCGGCGGTTTCTTTGCCGACGGTTTGTCCGTGAATGAGGGCAATACGCTGACGATTGCCGAGCTCCTTCGTGCGTGGACGGCAGGGGGCGCATATGACCTCATGCGCGAGGATGAGCTGGGGACGCTCGAGGCCGGTAAGCTTGCCGACATCTGTGTGCTCGATCGCGATGTGTTTGGCCTTGACTACCATGATGCTTGTGACCTTGCTGTTGATATGACCATGTCGGACGGACGTATCGTGTTCGACCGAAATAAGGAGGTTTAGCATGCCTGAAACCAAACCGACGCTGCGTCGCGAGCAGATCGCGGGCATGAACATCCACTACATCATGTGGTCGCTCGACTATTTTTTGGATACGCAACAGCGCCTGGGCTTTGAGTCCATCGAGCTGTGGTGCGCCGAGCCCCATGTGACGCTCGATCACACTGGGTATTTTGAGGCCGAGGTTCTGGCGAAAAAGGCCGCCGACCGTGGTCTGCGCTATCGGACGCTCTGTCCCGAGAACGTGGTCTACCCATGGCAGTATTGCGCTCGTAAGCCGCTCCATGAGCAGCGGAGCCTGGCGTACTTCAAGCATGGTATCGAGCTTGCCGAGGTGCTGGGATGCGACCGCATGTCCGTAAACTCGGGTTGGGGTGACTGGGACGAGGATCGCGAAGAGGCGTGGAAGCGCAGTCGCGAGCACCTATCCATCTTGGCGGAGTATGCCGGCGAGCACGGTCTGGTGCTAACGATGGAGAGCCTGCGTCCCGAGGAGAGCAACCTTGTGACGACCGTCGCCGATGCTAAGCGCATGATTGATGAGGTCGCGAGTCCGTACCTGCAGCCTATGGTCGATACGACCGCAATGGGCGTTGCGGGTGAGTCGCTCGAGGACTGGTTTGCCGCATTTGGCGACGGTGCGATCCACGAGATGCACTTTATCGACGGCGATCCCTATGGCCATCTGGTCTGGGGTGACGGCAAGCACGATATGGATGCCTTCGTCGCCACGCTCAACGCCCATGGTTTCGATGGCATGTTGGGCCAGGAAATCACGGACGGTCGCTACTTCGATGATCCGGCGGCGGCAGATGCCAAGAACATGGCCGCCTTCGAGAAGTATCTGATTGACTAGATAAGATTTTGCTCGGCCATGCAAGACACGTCCTGCATGGCCGGCCAAGCTGGAAAGGAACTAAACATGAACGCACATGATCTGATTAAGGAAGCAATTGCCGAGAAGGGCAAGTTCGACAGCGTCTACTGGATCGCCTGCGGTGGCTCCATGATCGATCTGATCCCGGCCCATGAGCTCTTGCAGCGCGAGGCGACGACGTTCACCTCGTATATCTATACGGCCCGTGAGTTAGACATCATGCGTCCCCGTCGCCTGGGCGAGAAGTCTCTGGTCATTGCCTGCAGTCACAGCGGCAATACCCCCGAGGTCGTCGAGGGCTGCGAGATTGCCCTTGCCGCGGGCGCGACGGTGATCGCGCAGACCGATAACGCCGGTTCCAAGATCGATAATGGCAAGTGGGTCACCTGGGTGTACCCGTGGGGCGAGGGCGTTCCGCAGGCCGAAGTTCCTGCCGGTATCTCGCTGTCGCTCGCGGCCGAGCTGCTCGACCAGCAGGAGGGCTACGCCGATCTCGCCGACATGTATGCCGGTATTGCCGAAATGGATAAGATTCTGCCTCCCGCACGCGAAAAGGTAAATGCCGAGCTGGGCGATCGCTTCGCCAAGCTTTGCCAGGAGCATGAGTTCTTCTATATCCTGGGCAGCGGTCCCAACTTTAGCCAGACGTACGGCTTCGCTATCTGCTCGCTGATGGAGATGCAGTGGCAGCACTGCAGCTATATCCACTCCGCCGAGTACTTCCATGGCCCCTTTGAGGCTACCCAGGATGGCGTCTTCTACTTCTTGCAGATGGGCTCGAGCGAGTGCCGTCCTATGGACGAGCGCGCCCTGGCGTTCCTCGAGACCCATACCGACACGCTGATGGTGCTTGATGCCAAGGAGTACGGTATGGAGGCCGTGCCGGCGAGCGTTCGTGCCTATCTGGATCCGGTGCTGTTCTACGCTATGAACTGCGAGCTGCGTGCAGCGCGCGGCAAGGTGTTCGATCACGACCCCGACTTCCGCCGCTACATGGGCGTTGTTGAGTACTAGGAAGGATGGATACCATGGCTTTTAACGTGAACGCGCTCGGGTTCGGTGACAACGTCGTCGATCGCTATGAGCATATCCATACCATGTATCCCGGCGGCAATGCGGTGAATTTTGCCGTTTACGCCAAGAAGTGCGGCGCCGCGCGCTCCGCGTACATGGGCATCTTTGGTAACGACGCCGCTGCCGAGCATGTGATTGCAAGTCTCGAGGACGAGGGCATCGAGCTCGCTAAGTGCGAGCAGCTTATTGGCGAGAACGGCGCGGCGCGTGTGACCGTGGTCGATGGCGACCGCGTATTCCTCGGCTCCAACGAGGGCGGCATCCGTGGCGATGCGCGCTATGTGCTCGATCGCTTCGATCTGGCATACATGAAGCAGTTCGACGTAGTCCACTCGGGCAACTACTGCTTTACCGAGCGCGAGCTCCCCAAGCTGAAGGCTGCAGGCATCACCGTATCGTTTGACTTCTCGGACGATTCCACCGATGAATACTATGAGCAGATTGCCCCGTTTGTCGACTTCGCCTTCTTTAGCGCTGCCGATGCTGCAAGTGAGGATGAGATTCGCGAGCGCCTCGCTTGGGTTAAGAATTTGGGCCCGCGCTTTGTGTCCGCAACGGCGGGCGCCGAGGGCTGCATCGCCTATGACGGCGAGCGCTACTATCGCCAGCTGGCAAAGCCCGTAACGGACATGAAGGACACCATGGGAGCCGGTGACTCGTTCCTGACCTCATTCCTGATGTGCTATCTCGATTCCGCCAAGCGCGGCGAGGACGGACCTGAGGCCATTGAGCGTGCGCTCGATTTTGCGGCAGGTTTTGCCTCGACCGTGTGCGGCATGGAGGGCTCTTGGGGCCACGGAGCTCCGATCACCGAGTAGCCTGAGAAAGCGCTGGGAGGCTTGGGGCTGAAGCCTTGGCTGACTGACGCTAGATTACATCGGAATTCGGATAGGGGCTCGCCTTGGGTGGGCCCCTTTTTGATTGCTGGAGAAGACTATGGATATCAAAGCATGTGCAGCTGGCTTTTGCTGTGCGGACGTGTACCAAAACATCGGAGTGTTCTATCCGACTGGCAATGGCATCGACTGGGGTATCCACCTGGCGCGAATGGGCATATCGGTATCTGCGGTGTCGGTCGTCGGAAAGGACGAGTACGGAGACAAAATGCGCGAGGCGCTGGCTGCCGAGGGGTTCGACATCTCGCATCTTCGCGTGGAGGACGGCGATACCTCGGTGATGCTCATGGCGTTGAAGGACGGCGTCGACCGCGTGCATCTCGAAGCGATTGACGGTGTCATGGAAACGTACCGACCAAACGATGATGACCGGGCATTTATCCTGGAGCACGATGTCATCCATACCGACCTGTTTGGAAACTGCTTAGACCTGCTGCCCGAATGGCACGAGGCAGGCAAGACCGTCGTCATGGACTTTTCGGTGTTCAGTCAAGATCCCGAATACGCCTGTGAGAACCATTTTCCTTACGTTGACTATGCCTTTATGTCGTTTGAGGAGGATAGCGCGGAGCTGCGCGACTGGGTGCGCCATGTGCAGGAGCTGGGCCCGCGCGTGGCAGTCGCCACACTTGGCGAGAAGGGAAGCATCGCCTATGACGGTGAGCGCTTCTATGAATGTGGGATCGTGCCAGCCGAGAAGGTTGTCAATACCGTGGGCGCCGGCGACTCGTATATCGCCGGATTCACCAAGGGTGTACTGGATGGGCTTGACGTGCCGGCGTGCATGCATGCCGGTGCCGAGCTTTCGTCCCGAGTCATTGGGTCGTTCGAACCGTACTAGGAATAAAAGCCTGGAAAGGAGTGCAAGATGGTAATCGATATGCTGGTCCAGCCCATGCTCTACGGCGAGATCTATACGCCAGGCGACGAGCCAGACGGCTTTGGTTTTTGGGAGCGTGAGTTTGGCATGGGGCACATGGGCCCCATGGACTGGGATGAGCTCGTGGCCGAAATGGATGTCTGCGATGTGCGGAAAAGCGTGCTCATGCCGCTCGATGTGACCACGGCGTGCGGCGGGCACTTTGGCACCAACGACCAGGTTGCCGCGCTTGTTGCCGCGCACCCCGATCGCCTATGGGGATTCGCGAGCGTGGACCCGCAAGTGAGTGGCGCCGCCGATGAGCTGGAGCGTGCCTTTACCGAGCTGGGGGCCAAGGGGCTCTGCCTGCATCCGGCAAAGCAAGGTTTTGCGCCCGATGATGCCGTGGCCGAGCCGCTCTACAAGCTCTGTGAGCGCTACAACAAGCCGGTGGTTTTCCATGCCGGTATGTCCTGGGAGCCGGATGCGGAGCTTTCGCGAAGCCACCCGCTTGCGTTTGAGCACACCATCGCAACGCATCCGGATGTGCGCTTTAACCTGACGCACTTTGGCTGGCCCTGGGTGCGCGAGACCGTGGCGATGCTGCTCAAGTATCCCAATTGCTATACGGATGCCTCTATTACCTATATCGATTCGCCCGAAGAAATGATGCAGCGGCTCTTCACCGTCGATATGGGACCGCTGTGGTATGAGCGTGCCCTGTCTCATCAGGTGATGTTTGCCAGCAATACGCCACGCTTCCGCGCCTTCAAGCTCAAGCGGGCGCTTGATACTGTGCCCATGCGCGATGAGGCGCGGGAGAATCTGTATTCCGGTACGGCGCTGCGTTTTCTGAAAGGTGATGAGTGACATGGTGACACTCGAGACATTGAGCTATCTATCGACGGCGCCCGACCAGTTCATCGATATCACAGAAGATGTGCATGCCGCCATCGAGCGTAGTGCGGTGACCGATGGACTGGCAGCGATTATTTTGTCGCATACGACTTGCGGCATCGTGGTGAACGAGGGGCTTCCGTGCGTGGAGACCGATCTCATGGAGACGCTCGATCGCATTGCCCCGCCCGATGGCCCCTATGCGCATGCTCATTTCTTGCCGAGCTATGGTGCCACGGGCAATAACTCCTGTGGTCATATCAAGAGCATGATTTGCGGCAATAGCTGCTTCTTCCCCGTTCAAGACGGCCACATTGTATGTGGCGGGGCCCAGAACATCTACCTTGCGGAGTTCGATGGACCTCAGAAGCGAAAAGTGTTCGTTGAGGTGCTGGGCGAGTAGCAGTTGATGTCTGTGAGTCGGCGAGCTAAAGGAGATTGACCATGTCGTTTATGGCTTCGATGTTTGGGACCGAGAAACCGGTAATTGGCATGCTGCATCTGCAGCCGCTGCCTGGCGATCCTCTGTATTATCCGGGCGGCAGCGTTTCGCGCGTGATCGATGCCGCCAAGCGCGATCTCGAAGCGCTGCAGTCGGGTGGCGTGGACGGCATTCTGATCACCAATGAGCTATCGATGCCCTACGAGCAGCATGTGTCGGCAGTGACCCTTGCCGCTATGGGGCATGTCATCGGAGCTCTTGCCGCAGATTTCTCGACCCCTTGGGGTGCAGAGGCTATTTATGACGGCGATGCCACGATCGAGCTGTGCGCCGCCGTTGAGGCGCAGTTTACACGCTGCAATTTCTGCGGTGCCTGGGCTGGCGATCTTGGCCTGATCAATCGTGACTTTGCGCACACCATGCGCCGCCGTGCCGCCCTGCGTCTGGATGACCTAAAGATGTTCCATTTCATCACAAGCGAGGGCGAGGTGTACCTTAACGACCGATCGACTCCCGATATTGCCGATTCGCTGGTATTCAACTGCCTACCCGACGCCCTTGTTATTGGCGGGTCTGCTGCCGGGCGCGGCGCTTCGGGCGAGCTTGCCGACGAGGTGCGCGTCCGTGTTGGCGATGTGCCGGTGGTATGTGGAACGGGATGTCGCGAGAATACCGTTGCAGACGTGTTTTCGCATTATGATGGCGCGTTTGTCGGTACCTGCCTCAAGCGAGACGGCAAGCTCGACGCCCCTGTCGAAGCCGAACGGGTCGCGCGGCGCGATGTTACCGTGCA
>CAJLAV010000084.1:0-8818 GCA_905204735.1 uncultured Collinsella sp.
TGCGTCGCCCCTCGTCCCGGCCGGGTTGCTTTAGTTGTACACGCGGTAGTTACACTTGAACTGGGTTATGTGTCCATAGTGGGAGCCGTACCAACCCGATGTATAGCTGATTGCTTTTGCGCCTAGATATTCGTATCTCTTGTTGTAGCGAAGCTCACGGTAGGTCGTGTCGTACTCTGCTACGTAAAACGCGTCTCCAGAGAAGGCTTTGTACCGGTCTTTAACCGTCGAAGCCATGTACGCGGGTTCGACATCGCCTTTCTCTCCGTTGAGCGCATAGACGGGTGCCGCGATTCCGCATAAAGCCGTTGCCACGAGGATGGCGTAGACAGCCATGCGCGACGCATTGGACTTCAGCTGTTCAAATAGTTTCATGTCATTCACCTCCCTCGTATGTATCGAGGTATTCCTGCTTGAGCGTCTGCGAGGACGACTCGGTCTTTTCCACGAGCGTGCCGGCCTCGATGAAGTAGAACGAGTCGGTGAGGTCTGCCAGGTCGTCGAGCAGATGGCTTGAGATGAGCACGCTGCGTCCCCGCTCCACCTCGCTGCGCATCGCGTCGCAGGAGGTTTTCCGCTTTCCCGGATCGAGGCCGTTCAGCGGTTCATCGAGGATGAGGTACGGGCAATCGGTCGCTATCGCCATGGCAAGCTTTACCTGCTGCTTCATTCCTGTCGAGAGTTTACGGGTCGGCTTGTCGAGATATGGGGAGATTCCGAGGGAGTCGCAGAGCGAGTCGATGTCGGCGGCCGATTTCCACGCCTCCCTAACGAAAGAGAGGTGCTCGATGGCCGATAGCGTGGGATAGAGATCCGCGCCGCCCGAAGAGCTCAGGTAGACGAGTTCTGCAAATTCGGCTGATCGACGTTGGCAGATTCCGTCTGCCGCCAGGCTTCCCGAGCGGATGCGGGTGGGAAATTGGCCCGACAGCGCTTCAAGAAGGGTGGTTTTCCCCGAGCCGTTGGGGGCAACGAGGCCCGCCGCCGTTCCCGGGCTCAGGAAAAGCGACCCGATTGAAAGTATCGTCGTGCTTCCGTATCCCACGCTCGCGTCCAGAAGCTCGAGCCCATGGTGCTTTTTCGCGGGTCCAGGCTGTTTGGGGGAACGTGTCGCAACGGCGCCGACCGTAAAAAAGACCGCGACGTATGCCAGGGCCACGGCAAGCATCGATGCGCCGCCCGAACCGGAGCCAATGAATTCTGTCGGGAAGCATCCTACGTAACCCGTTGCCTCGATAGGCGAGAACACGGCCAGCGGCAGGAGCTCGAGCGCGGCATTATGCCCCAGTGCCGAATCGGACAATAACGGGAATGCCGGGGCCGCGACAAGCAACGCGGAGGTAAGGGGGCCCGCGAGGACGCGCCTCGTTGCGGTCGATAGGACGACGGAACAAACGGATATCAAGGTTCCGCCCGCGAGCAGCGCGAGAAGTATGGTCGTGAAGACGTTTCCCGCGGTCGTGGTGGTAAGCGCGCCGTCATGGAAGAAGGCGATCGGGTACCCGATCTGCCCGAAGCCGTTTAGGGCCAAGGCGTAAATACTCCCGGGCGCAAGGCCGGCGAGGAGCATCGCGGTCCCCGCGCCAATTATCGAAAACACGGTTTGGATAAGGCGCCGGAATTTGGGCACGGGCGCCTTTGCCGCCAGGGTCCCGGGCCTTGTGGCGCCGAGCACGAGTATCGACGAGAGAAGGAAGGGGATGAAGGGAAGGAAGGACGGCGCCTGGGCAATGGCGTAGGGCAGGAAGGAGAGGAACGGCAGGTCGTTTGCGGAGGCCGGGATATCCGCGATGCCGGAGCTGCTCAGAGCGCGGCAATATGCGAGCTCTGCGTCATTGGTCTCCTGGTCCCCCACGATGGACCCGGATTGGAAGCCCTCGTCCATGAGCGCGTAGTAGCTCTCGGCAGAGTCGAGAAAGGCGGCGTCGGTTTGAGCGGCGAGGGCGGCGTTCGCGTATCTTGCAAGCTCAGCGTCATCTTGCTGCTCTGGCGATAGGTCTGTGCCGCTGGCCTGGGGCGCGCGCGTATTGAATGCGTCGACAAAGCCCTGCATGCCCTGCTTCATAAAGAAGGGGCCGTAGATGGGTGAATTGAACGCAATGGGGATGGAGAAGGCTGCAGCGAGAACGAGCGTGGAAATCCATACGGCCTTGTCTCTTAGGATTAGTTTGAGAAGAAGTCGACAGTACATTTAGAAGCACCTACATTCCTCAAAGCATCGTTAGATTGATAATGACAGACCGAATGAAGATGCGTGCGATGGGGGCGAGGCGAATGGCTGAGCGGTATCGATATGCGGGTTCAACGGTATTATATCGACCACATAGATTATTAACTTGCATTTCTACCCGCCCTCTCCGTAGAGCCGCCGATACGCGCTTAGCGCACCCTCGGCGCGTCCGGCAGGCCTTGCGAAATGGGATCCGGGAGACTTCGGCGCAGCATCATCTTGCGGGATGCTTCTAATGAGCCTCCCATCCTTCAAAAACAGAATCTCATCGCACAGTCTATCGACCGAATCCAAGATGTGGGATGACATGATGATGCACGTACCAGAATCGGCCAGCTTCCTGAGAATCCCGGAATGCAAGTCCACCCTGCTGGGATCGAGCGCGTTCATGGGTTCATCCAACAGGAGGTACCGCGCACCCGTCGCATACGCAATCGCCAAGGTAAGCTGCTGCTTCATACCCTGGCTCAGAGCGCGGATCCTCATCTTCGCGAACTCGCCTATCTGCGTTTGCTCCACTACCTCCTCGATATCACGAGCATGCGGCCACATATCGCAAACCATCTTGAGGTGATCTTCCGCACGCAATCCGGGATACAGCAGCGTTCCCTCACCAGGTGCATAGAAGATCATAGAACGGACCTCTCTCGCACCCGTACCCTGCACCTCATCCAGAACGATGCTCCCGTCCACGCGAGGACCCGGCAAACCTGCCATCGCACGCAGCAACGTCGTCTTTCCATGCCCGTTCGGAGCGACGAGACCGTAGACCGTACCCGGGGCAAACTCAGCGTTCACCGAATCTACGAGCACCTTCTTTCCATAAGAGATCGTCAGCGTTTGAAGGTCAATCATCGAGATCATCCCCTTTCGATCTTCGGAACACCCAGGCGCACCAACAACGGAGATACGGCGCCCAAGACCACCAGCAGAGCGCCCGATGCGCCGACGACCTCTCCAAAAGGCATCGCGTTCGTCCCTCGCCCAAGGAACCCAATCGTCCCCACCTGGGAAGCGGGATCAAACGAGGCGAATGGAGCCAGCAGCGCGGCGCCCATGCCCGCGCTTTCAACATGAGCGCTCAACGAACCCAACACCAAGAGAACCGCGCAAACCACTCCGGTGACAACGGGGCTGCGGCTAATCGCTGCTGTCAACGCAGCGACGACGGAAATCACGCCGTATGCCATGACCAGCAACGGAACGCTACGCAACACCGCCTCCCCCACCATGGACGTTGTCGAAGCCCCCGCTCGAAT
Source organism: uncultured Collinsella sp. (assembly GCA_905204735.1). Classification (GTDB taxonomy): domain Bacteria; phylum Actinomycetota; class Coriobacteriia; order Coriobacteriales; family Coriobacteriaceae; genus Collinsella. The sequence continues at coordinate 3,490 of CAJLAV010000084.1, forward strand.
GAGAGCGACGGGATACTCCGATCCACCCGCACCGTTCTTAATCGCGGACACAACTGCAGCGGGAACCATCGACACCAAAAGCAGCACCAAGCCAAGCAGGAGAGACAACGCAACAGCCGTCAGAAAACGCACATGCGCTGTTGCGGGGACTTGGAAAACCAGAAGGGAACGGCACTGCAGGTGGGTGCACGCAAGCGATGTGACAACCACGGGCAACAGCCAAAACAAGGAAGGAAGCGCTGCCTGGAAATACGAAAGGAGGATTAATGGGGGCATCTTCGTACTTAACTCGTAAACCTTGGGGTCCGGCAAGCTCGCGATCGACTCGAGCAGAAGGGCGCGCGCCTCCGCACGAGAAGGAGTCTCCGGCTCGAGTCCGATCGATTGCAGGAGGGTCGCATCTGCCGCGCCCAGCTCACCTCGAGCGCGCTCGTACGTCGCAAGGCTTCGAAACCCCTCCGCAGGCGTAGGCGCGTACACAAAACCCGAAAGAGCATCTCGCATGTCTTCCAGGGCCGTTTTGCCCTCGACATCCATATTCGCAGCGTCCTGCTCTAGATACCGATCTATTGAACGGAGCTCCCCATCCCTATACCGAACAGCGGAAACGTCATCAGCGTCAGGAAACACCTCGACCAGAGCCGGGGCCAGCATCGTCGTCGACATTGCAATCGCGCATACGGCGAGGGCAGGAGAATGCAGGAGCAGTTTCCCCATCGTTCTTACGTATGCAACGGCGGAGGCACAAGCGCTCGAACGAGTTGCCGCTCTCGATGCGGTGAGGGAACCTCTCTCAAGACAAATCGGGGGCATCGGGCGCGCGCAGCCGCTCTTTCCAGCAACGCAAAGCAGGCTAATTGCCAGCACCTCGATCCCGATTGCGCATACGAGGGTAATCGCGCCACGCTCGAAGCAAAGTCCGGGCAGATTCACTATCTGCGTTGTCGGGTACGGGCTATAGGCGCCGACGGTCAACTCGGTGTTCGCATACGAAAGGGGATTCAACAGGGCGAACTCACGTAAAGCGATGGATCTTCCGTAATACCCGGGAACCATCGTCACCCCCATCAGGGCACATACGAACACGATTCCAAGCGTAGGGTTATTGGCAATCTTCACGGCAAGGTGAACGACAAGCGAGATGAACGCTGCCACCAAGAATTGCAAGATGGCCGCCTGCGCGAACACCAGCCAAGCCGGTTTGATAACCGGAGTCGCATATTGAATGTAGCCTATCGGATAGAACGGCGAGCCCGGGCCATTCTTCACAAGCGCGGCGATTATCCCTGGAAGATTGATGGCGAGGACGGCAAGCATTGCAAAAACACTCGCCCATACGCTCGATGCAACAAGTCTACCCAGCTCGCCCATCGGTGCCTGGATGATGAGCTTTTCACGTTTGTTAAGACGCGCGGCAAGGAACGAGACGGCAACGGCCGTTGCGGCCCATAGCAAGTACTCCTTCGATCCGTCATAATAGGTGTACTCTCCATCCGATATCTGCAGAAACGGAAGTAGGGGAGAGAGCGGCGCCAAGACAAGACGTCCCGCGGCAAGAGGGTACAGAAGCGCGGGCATGCTTGATGAAGAGGTATAGACACCGTCCTCCCCCGCATTCACAAGCGCATCCGCATAGGATGCTGACAATTCCTGCTCAACACGGGTTATTCCCGACTCGAGGTATTCGACCCGTCCGTCGATGCCAGCCGCGCTCCTGAAGACGGGCAGAGCACAAAGAACCATCAACGCAACAACGACAACACAGAGCGACCTGGAGGAGAGAAGCGACCTAAAGATCGCCTTCGAGATTTTGAACATACGTATCACCAGCTCGTTTCAACACGATTCAGCCCGATGCGCGGGGTTACGGTTGCAGCATGCTGTGATTACTTGCCGGCAAAGTCAGTTTAACATAAACTGTTAAAAAGTAACCTGAGTTTTTAAATTCTTCGGAGGTTATTATGAGTTCCGACAATCGCACTCCCCGGCTTCATTCCTTCCGCATCGCATGTGCGATAGCCTCTGCGACCCTTTGCGCCACCGCCATCGCACAAGTGGCGTTCTCCTTAAAGCCAGCAATCGAAGTGCTCGACAACCCTGTAATTGCAGACTCCCCCGCGTATCCAGCCCTTGCGATCTCGACATTGGTCCCTGCCGTCATCGGTATCGCTACGACCATCCTCAGCGCCGTTCTCGTGTGGACGATCAAGAGCGGAGACCCCTTCAAGAAAGGGTCTGCGACATGCTTGAAGGTACTCGGCATTCTCTTCGTTGTTCAAGCTGCCACCAGCCTCTACGCCGGCTCACTCAAAACCTCCGTTTCGATGTTTGGCGGCGAGGGGGCCGTCGGCGCCCAAGAGATCGCTTCATCATTCGATTGGACCTCTCTGGTTCTCGGCATCGTCCTGTTCATGCTTTCCCAGCTCTTCTTGTACGCCCGAGAGCTGCACCTCGACTCCGACGAGATTGCGTAAGGAAACGCCATGCCCGTAATTGTTCGCCTCGACAAGATCATGGCCGAGCGAAAGATTTCCTCGAACGAACTTGCCGAAAGGATTGGAACCACGCCCGTGAACCTGTCCCGTATTAAAAAAGGGCATATTCGCGGCATTCGCTTCAACACACTCGAGCAGCTATGCCTCGCCCTTCGTTGCCAACCCGGAGACCTTCTCGAAGTCATGAGCGAAGAGGATGCCCGAAAGGAGTTCGGACTCGATTGGTCCGCCGAGGATTAGAGGGCGGTCGTACTCGCCCTGCACACGGGGATGCGAATCGGCGAGGTCTGCGGCCTTCGGTGGTGCGATGTGGATTTCGAGGCGTGTCTGATCTCGGTCAGGCACTCGGTGGCATACGCGAAGGGGATGGGCTCGTTCATCAAGGACACCATGGTGACGCTCAACGTCTACACCGACATCGAGCCCATCTCCATAATCCACAACATGCTGCGCGTCTCGCCGTGCCTTTGGCGCGGGCACCTCGGGCCGAGGGTCGATCCGGGTCCCATGTTCCAACAGAGGATCCAGGAGTCCATCGAGACGCTCCAGGCGTTCGGCTACGGCATCACCGAGCCGGACGACCGAAATATCGCCATACGCGACGTGAAGACGAACAGTTGGCTCTAGCTCACCGAGTACGCGGCAGTGCTGGGCCCATCCCAACTGAGGTCACGGTGGTCCGATAGGGGCGCCGCCCGCGGCATGCGCCGCGGAGCGGTATCCCCTACCGAAGGGCGGGGATGCCCTCCGCTTCCAGTTCGGAATCAGCCGTCGGAGGCGTTCGGCTGACTGCGGGAACGGCCTGTCCGCTCAATGTGTTCGGCTGAGATCGGAAATCAACCCAACACGAGCCGGACACGCGCCAGACAGCTCTTCCCCGTACGGCCTTCCCCCTTACGCTCATGTTGCAGGCATGTAACGCCGCAGCGAGCGCGCCTTTTTTGCGCCAGACAGGTACAATGATGAACACTGTACCGTAGCGGAGCGCCCCGCGCGCGCCGCAATCACGCGAAAGGGTTTCCCATGGCCGAGATCTCGTCCTCCCGTATCGTCATCACCGTCCTTGGCAAGAACCGCCCCGGCATCGTCGCCGGCGTCACCCGTGTCCTAGGCGAGGCCAACGTCGACATCCGCGACATCACGCAGTCCATTATCGAGGACATCTTCACCATGACCATGCTGGCCGATACCGCCGAGTCCAAGCTCGACTTCGCCGAGCTGCAGAAGGCGCTGGCCGAGGCCGGCGAGCTTTCGGGCGTCAACGTGTCCATCCAGCGCGAGGACGTCTTCAACTTTATGTACCGCCTGTAGCGAGCAAGCCGCTGGGGATAGCCTGACGCGCGCATGCCCATGCAAGTCACCCCGATGCGGCCCGGAGAGGAGCGCGCATGGCCTACGACGCCAAGAAAATCTATTACCGCTTCGATGACCACTTGAGCCGCCTGGTTCTGGATTACGAAGCAAGCCGCCAGATTTCGCCTGAGAGCGAAAGCCTCTACCACGGCCTGCCGACCGACCCTTATGACGAGGGCCTGTTTGTTGAGCACAATGTCAAGCGCGGCCTGCGCAATGCCGACGGCTCGGGCGTGGTCGCGGGCCTCACTCGCATCTCGGATGTGCACGGCTACAACAAGGTCGACGGAAAGGTCGTGCCCGATCAGGGCAAGCTCACGCTTCGCGGCTACAGCATCGAGGATCTGGTCAACAATGCCCAGGCCGAGAATCGCTACGGCTACGAGGAAGTCGCCTATCTGCTTATCACGGGTTCGCTGCCCAACAAGGAAGAGCTCGACGGCTTTTGCGAGCGCCTGGGCGCCTTTAGACATCTGAGCGACGAGTACGTCAAAGAGTTCCCTATGACCACGGTGTCGTCGAGCATCATGAACGTGCTCCAGCGCGCCGTGCTGCTGCTCTACGCCTTCGATGCCGAACCAGACGTGATCACGCCCGAGCATGAGATCGACGTGGCTATTTCCATGCTCGCACGTCTCCCGCGCATCGCCGCCTTCGCACACATGGCCTCGATCGCCAAGCTTCGCGGCTCCGAGGTTCACGTGCCGCACCCCACGCCCGGCCTCTCCACCGCCGAGACCATCCTACAGGTGCTCCGCGGCGGTATGGCGTTCACCCGCGATGAGGCCATGCTGCTCGACGTGATGCTCATGCTGCATGCAGAGCACGGCGGCGGCAACAACTCCACGTTTGCCTGCCGCGTGCTGTCCTCCTCGGCCACCGACCCGTATTCCGCCTACGCCGCGGCCATCGGCTCGCTCAAGGGCCCGCGCCACGGCGGCGCCAACGCCAAGGTCGTGTCCATGCACGAGGACATCCGTGCGCATGTCTCCAACTGGGAGGACGAGGACGAGGTCGCAGCCTATCTGAGCAAGATTCTCGATAAGCAGGCCTTCGACGGCACGGGCCTCATCTACGGCATGGGCCACGCCGTCTACACGCTGAGCGACCCGCGCGCCGAGGTCTGCCGCCGTTACGCGCGCTCGCTTGCCGCCAAGAAGGACTTGGGCGAGGAGTTCGCGCTCATCGAGCGCATCGAGCGCCTGGCCCCGCAGGTGATGCGCGACCACGGCATGACCAAGCCCATCTGCGCCAACATCGACCTGTACACGGGCTTTATTTACAAAATGCTCGGCGTGCCCGAGACGCTCTTTACACCGCTGTTCGCCGTCGCCCGCATGGCCGGCTGGTCGGCGCACCGCATGGAAGAGCTCTTCTGCGCGCACCGCATCATCCGTCCCGCGTATCGCCCGGTTATCGAGCCGCTGGAATACAAGCCGCTCGCCGATCGCTAGGACGCGGACCGTTATAGAACCCGAGCG
>CAJLAV010000085.1:0-8773 GCA_905204735.1 uncultured Collinsella sp.
GGTGCGCGGGCACAAGCTGGCTGTGATAGTGCTGGTGCCGCTGTGGGGCCCGTTGCTGGTGGTTCTGCTATCGGTCCGCAGCGCGGTGTTTGGCGAGGGGCTGAAAGAGTCTGCGCTGGAGTCGCTGCGCTTCAACGATGACCTGCATCGCAGTATGTCGGTACCGAGTGGTGAGGACGATTCAGGCGTAGTGCCGCTCGAGGAGGCGCTCATCGTCAACGACCCGGCATACCGGCGCCGCCTAATGCTCTCCATGCTCACCGAGGAGCCTGACGCGTACCTGGCGCAGCTGCAGGCGGCTAAGCTTAACGATGACGTTGAGGTGGCGCACTATGCCGCGACGGCGGTGGCGCAGATCTCCAAGGAGTCCGACCTTAAACTGCAGCAGCTGGAGCGTGCCTTTAAGACGGACCCGAGCGCGCAAAACCTCAACGAATACTGTGATTTTCTTGGTGAATACTTAGGCTCGGGCTTGGCCGAGGGGCGCGTGGCTCAGATTCAGCGCCAACAGTACGCGCGCCTGCTTGCGCGTCGCTGCGAGTGCGAGGATGCCCTTGAGCTGCGCATTCGATACGCGACGGCGCTGGCCGATGTCGGACAGATCGACGAGGCGCAGGCCGTGACCGACCAGCTGGTGCTCGACGTGCCCGAGGAGCAGGAGGTTTGGATGCTTTGCCTGCGCCTGGCCGTGATGCGCCGCGACGGTGACGAAGTCCACCGTGTGATCGATGCGATTGACAAGCAACATGTGTATTTGAGCGCCGACAACCGCGAAAAGTTGGCGTTTTGGCGCGACGGGGAGGAGGCCAGATGAGCGTGGCGCAACATATCCGCGACCGAGCAGGCCGCTTTCGTTGGATGGGACTCCTCGTGGTGTGGGCTGTTTTTATCGTCATGGCCGCCGTGCTGCTGGTGGAGCGTGCCGGCGTGCAGTACAGTGCGGGCCAGCATAAGCTGGGCATGCTTGCCGCCAACGATGCGGTGCCGGCCTCCTCGGCAATCTTTGGCCAAAAGCCCACGTGCCTGGTCATTACCGATTCCGATCAAGCTGGCGTCGAGGACGTAAAGGAGCAGCTCGACCAGATCCTGCTCGACATGAAGATCGCGCACCGCGACGTGGACCTTGCCCTGGATGGTGCGGATGCCATTCCCTCGCTGACCTCCTTCGATCGCGTGATTTTGCTCATGCCGTCGCTCGATGGGCTCGGTACGCACCTGAGCGACATTATGAGTTGGGTGAGTGCCGGCGGTTCGCTTATGCTCGCTATGCCGCCGGATAACTCGAGCTATCTGCAAGTGATTGCCTCCAAGCTTGGCATTGAATCGGCCGGATATGACTATGTAAAAGCCGAAAGCATTGTGCCGAGTGAGGACTTTATGCTGGGCGGGGGAGAGCGCTACGAGCTCTCGGACCCTTTTGATTCGTCGCTTTCGGTATCGCTGCGCGAGACGGCTCGTGTGTGGGCTACGACCGGCGATGCGGGCGCCCCGCTCATTTGGTCGAATGACTGCGGTAGCGGGCGCACCGTGGTATGCAATATCGGTATCTATGACAAGGTCATGCGTGGCTTTTACGCCGCGGCGATCAGTCTGCTGGGTGATACCACGGCCTATCCGGTCATCAACAGCGCCGTGTTCTTTTTGGACGACTTTCCTAGTCCCGTGCCCTCGGGCGACGGTACTTATATCAAGCGTGACTACGGCCTTTCCATTGCCGATTTTTACACCAAGGTCTGGTGGCCCGATCTGCAAAAGCTCGCGCAAAAATACGGCATTCGCTATACCGGCGTGATGATCGAAAACTACGAGGACGCGGTCAACCAGATCGAGCCCGCGCGCCAACCCGATACCACGCAGTTCCGCTATTTTGGCGGCATGCTGCTGCAGATGGGCGGCGAGCTGGGCTTTCACGGCTACAACCATCAGCCTCTGGCACTCTGGGATACCGACTACGGCACGCTGTACGACTACAAGACCTGGAAGAACAAAGAGACGCTCGTCGCTTCGCTCAACGAACTTATCGCGTTTCAGGACGAGGTCCTGCCCAATGCTCATGGCTCGGTTTACGTGCCGCCGTCGAATATTCTTTCGGCTCGCGCGCGCAAGCTTATCGGTACCGATGTTCCGCGAATTAAGACCATTGCCAGTACGTATTTTGAGGATGGCACCGACCTGCCCTACGTGCAGGAGTTTGGCGTGGCGAGCGATGGCATTGTGGAACAGCCGCGTATTGTCTCGGGCGGCATGGTCGACGATTCCTATATGCGCCTGGCAGCCGTGTCCGAGCTCAACATGCACTACGTGAGCACGCACTTTATGCACCCGGACGACCTTTTGGACCCCGATCGCGGAGCCAAGGAGGGCTGGGAGGTCTACAAGGGCGGCCTGGTCGACTACCTGGAGTGGCTTACCAAATCCGCGCCCGACCTGCGGCACCAGACGGCGTCGGAGTGCTCCGGTGCCATCCAGCGTTTTTCGTCCGTGACGGTGAGCGTGGATACCAGCGCGGATGCCTGGACGCTCAACCTGGGCAATTTCCACGACGAGGCGTGGCTCATGCTCTGCGCCAATAATGGCGAGCCGGGTGCGGTGACGGGTGGCGAACTGACGCACCTTACGGGCAATCTGTATCTGCTCAAGGCAAATGATAAGACGGTGACCATTGCGCGCAAGGAGGGTGGCGACAAATGAGAATCTGCTTGGTACTCGAGGGTTGCTACCCCTATGTACACGGCGGTGTGTCCACTTGGATGCATGGCTATATCCAGGCTATGCCCGAGCATGAGTTTGTGCTATGGGTGATCGGCGCACATGCTGCCGACCGCGGCAAGTTTGTCTACGAGCTGCCCGGCAACGTGGTCGAGGTGCACGAGGTGTTCCTGGACGATGCCCTGCGGCTTTCGGGCGAGCAACATGAAGCCAGTTTTAACGACCGTGAGCGCGAGGCGTTACGCCGTCTGGTGTCGCTCTCCAATCCGGACTGGGACGTGTTATTCGATATCTTCTACCGCCGTCGCGTGCATCCGCTCTCGTTTTTGCAGAGCCGCACGTTTATGGATATCTTTCGCGACGTGTGCCTGGCCGAGTATCCCTACACGCCCTTTGCCGATGCATTCCACACCATGCGCTCCATGTTGCTGCCCGTGCTCTACCTGTTGGGCAGCGAGGTGCCGGTGGCCGATGTGTACCATGCCATCTCGACCGGCTACGGTGGCCTGCTCGCCTGCCTGGGCTCAAGCGTTCACCATGCGCCGGTGCTGCTGACCGAGCATGGCATCTATACCCGCGAGCGCGAGGAAGAGATCATTCGCGCCGATTGGGTGGTGCCGTCCTTTAAGGACCGCTGGATTCGCTTTTTCTACCTGCTTTCGGAGGAGATCTACCGCCGCGCCTTCCGCGTGACGAGTTTGTTCCATAACGCCCGCAAGACGCAGATTGATATGGGCTGCGATGCGGACAAATGCCTGGTCATCCCCAACGGCATCCAGTTCGATCGCTTTAAGGATATTCCCTTAAAGACCGATGACGGCTGGGTGGACATTGGCGCGGTGGTGCGCCTGGCGCCCATCAAGGATGTTAAGACCATGATCTATGCCTTCTTTGAGCTGCACGAGCGCCTGCCCAAGGTGCGCCTGCACATCATGGGCGGCGTGGACGACGAAGAGTACGGCGCCGAGTGCCACGCGCTGGTCGAAACCCTGGACGTGCGCGACCTGATCTTTACCGGCCGCGTCAACGTGGTCGAGTACATGGAAAAGCTCGACTTTACCATTTTGACGAGCATCTCCGAGGGCCAGCCGCTCAGCGTGCTGGAGTCGCTTGCCGCGTGTCGTCCCTGCGTGACGACCGAGGTGGGCTGCTGCCGTGAGTTGCTCGAAGGCGCTCCGGGCGATGACTTTGGCGTGGCAGGTTTTGTGACGCCGCCTATGTATCGCAAGGGCTTGGCCGATGCCATGGAACGCATGTGCACAAGCCGCGCCCGTCGCATTGAGATGGGGGAACGAGGCCAGCGTCGCGTTGCCACGTACTTTTTGCACGAGCATATGCTCGCCAACTATCGCGCGCTGTACGACGTGACGGCGCAAGCGTTTGACCTGCCCAGAGAGGGGGAGTAGCCGGTGGCCGGAATCGGTTTTGAGCTCAAGCGCCTGTTTAGGCGCAAGGGCCTGTTTGCCACGATGCGCGCCTATGGCTACGCCGGCATTGTGTGCACGGGCCCGATGCTGCTGGGCGTGCTGCTCCAGGTGGGTATCTTGGTGCTGTGCGGTCTGTGGGGCGTGGGACGCGCCAACCAAGACCTGCTGGTGTGCATGGTGACCTATACGCTGCTGGCGTCGCTCACGCTCACGAGCTTTTTCTCCATGCCGGTCACGCGCTTTTTGGCTGATATGTTGTTTGCCGAGCGCGAGGACGAGATTCTGCCCTCGTTTTGGGGCTCCAATGCTGTCATGCTCGTTGCGGGCACGGTGCTCTACGGCGTCTTTCTGCTGTTCTCGGGCGCCACGCTGCTGCAGGGGCTGCTGTGCCTGTGGCTGTTCAACATTATGATCGTCAACTGGAACGGCATGAGTTACCTCACGGCCATCAAGGATTACCGCGGTATCCTATGCAGCTTTGCGGCTGCCATTGGCGTGGCGTGCCTGTGCGCCCTGGCCGCGCTGGCGCTGGGACTGCCGCCGGTCGAGGGCCTGTTGGCGTCAATTGCTCTGGGCTACGGCGTCATGCTCGCCTGGGACGTGGTGCTGCTGTACCGTTATTTTCCTCAGAGCGACCGCAGCCCCTGGCTCTTTTTGCAGTGGCTCGATCAGTTTATGCCGCTGGCGCTCACGGGCTTGTTTACCAACCTGGGTCTCTTTGCGCACTTGGTGATAATTTGGGCCGGTCCCATTGGCGTGCAGGTCAAGGGCTTGTTTTATGGTGCGCCGTACCACGATGTGCCGGCGCTCATCGCGTTTTTAACGATCCTGGTCACGTCCGTCAACTTTGTGGTCTCGGTCGAGGTCAACTTTTATCCGCGCTACCGCGACTACTACAGCCTGTTCAACGACGGTGGCGTGGTGGGCGACATTGTGGTGGCCGAGGAGGAAATGCTTGCCACGCTCAACCGAGAACTACGGTTTTGCGCGCTCAAGCAGCTGTTTGTGACGGCGGCGGTCATCTCGCTCGAGACCACGGTGCTGTCGGCCCTACCGTTGGGCTTTAACAACCTAATGCACGGGTATTTTCGCACGTTGTGCGTGGGCTACGGCTTGTATGCCGTGGGCAATACGGTGTTGCTCATCTTGCTGTACTTTACCGACTACAAGGGGGCTGTGCTGGCCTCGGGGCTGTTTGCCGGTGTGGCCGGGCTGGCGACTGCCGTTTCTCTGCTCTTACCGCAGCAGTTTTACGGATTTGGCTTTTTGTTGGGTGCAGCGGTGTTTTTTATCGTGGCGCTGCTGTGGCTCGATACCTATACCGCCAACTTGCCGTATCGTATCCTGAGCCAGCAGCCCATTGTGGCTATTGACAAGACGGGCTGGTTTACCGAACTTGGCCGGGTGCTCGACCGTGTTGAGCAACGCTACGAGGACAAGCGCGTGGGCGGTGATCCGCGCAGTGCGTTTGAACGTATGGTGGTTCGCCTGTTCCAAAAACATTGGGGAGGTTCTGATGATCGATAAGTTGATGTCTCGCCGCTGCCTGATCGAGGCGGCTGCCGGCGCGCTGTTGCTTTCGGGCTGCTCGTCTCAGGACGAATCCTCGACTAAAAAGGTCAAAAAGCAGGACAAGATTAAAAAGGCCGAGTCCTCGGACGGCACCAAGCACCTGCGCGATAAGGACGAGCTGTACGAGGTCTACGACGACTCGGGCATTGTGACCATGTACCTGACGGTCTCGCGCGGCAACAGCTCCGAGAACACCGACCACAGCTGGGCAGAGATCAACACGTACTCGGTGTATGACTATGCCGACATGGGTGTGACGCGCTATCAGGTTATGGGCCTGCTGCAGCCGGGCGACGAAGAGGGCCCAGTTGCCGGCGAGGTTGGCTATGGCGAGGAAGCGCCCAATGCCACCGTGCAGGTGCGTGGCCAGACGTCGAGCGGTTATACGCAGAAGAACTACAAGGTGGAGCTCAAAAAAGGAAAAGGTACCTGGCGCCAGCAGCGCGCGATTGCGCTCAACAAGCACATGGGCGAGGGTATGCGTTTTCGCAACAAGATGGCCTACGACCTTATCCGTGGGATTCCCCAGATGATGGGCCTACGTACGCAGTTTGTGCATCTGTGGGTGTGCGACCAGACCGAAAAGTCCAACGACACCTTTGAGGACTACGGGCTGTTTACACAGGTGGAGCAGCTCAACAAGACGGCGCTTAAGGCGCACGGCTTGGATAAGAACGGGCATCTGTATAAGGTGAACAGCTTCGATTTCCATCGCTACGAGGACATCATTAAGCTCGCCGACGATCCCGACTACAACCAGGCTAAATTTGAGGGCATGCTCGAGATTAAGGGCGATTCGGACCACACCAAGCTCATCGAGATGCTCGACGCGCTCAACGACGATTCGCAAAAGATCGACGACGTGCTCGACGCCTACTTCGATACCGAGAACCTGGTCTATTGGTTGGCGTTTCAGATCCTGACGGGCAACTGCGATACGCAGAACCGCAACTGCTATCTGTACAGCCCTCTCAACTCAAATACCTGGTACTTTTTGGATTGGGATAACGACGGTATGCTGCGTAAGCTGGAGCTTTCTCTTACCGGGTTTTCGGACTACGCGAGCTGGGAGCGCGGCGCAAGCAACTACTGGGGCAACGTGCTGTTTAACCGCGCGTTGCGCAGCAAGTCGTTCCGCAGCGAACTCGACCGTGCCGTCAAGGACTTGCGCTCGTATTTGACCGAGGAGCGCCTGAGCAAGATGATCGAGCATTATCGCGAGGTCACGGAGCCGCTTGTCTTTGCTGCGCCCGACCTGGAGCATCTGCCCGTGACCAAGGACGAATACGAGCAGATTGCCGCGGCGATTCCGTCCGAGATCGAGGAGAACTATAAGAGCTTTCGTGAGAGCTATAAAAAGCCCATGCCGTTCTACATTGGCGTGCCGCAGATCGATAACGGCAAGCTGCGCATTAACTGGGATGCGTCCTACGACTTTGAGGCGCGCGACATTCGCTACACCGTAGAGCTTGCGCGCGACTATGCCATAAGCGATGTGGTCTTTAAGGCCGAGGACGTGCTGCTTCCCGAGGTGACCTGTGATGCGCCCGATACCGGCCAGTTTTTTGTGCGCGTGCGTGCCACCAACTCCGACGACTTTACGCAAGATGCGTTTGACTACTATGTGACCGACGACGGCAAGCACTACGGCGTGAAGTGCTTTTACGTGCAAGACGGCGGTAAGGTCGTGGAGGACACGTATGAGGAGGGCTAGCGCGCTGCTTGAGCGCTTGGCGGCCCCGCCTGTGCGTGCCACGCAGGAGCGTTACCGCCATGAGCTCAAATATCTCATTAACGAGGGCGAGCACGCCGCGCTTGCCTGTCGCATGGCGCCGGTGTTCAAGCTGGACAAGCATGCGCGAGCGGGCGGTTACACTATTCGCAGCCTGTATTTTGATGACTACTGCAACTCGGCCTACGAGGAAAAAGACGCCGGTATTCTCATGCGCAAAAAGTATCGCGTGCGCATCTATAACGGCAGCGACAAGGTGATTAAGCTCGAGCGCAAAAAGAAGTACGGTAGCTGGATTTACAAGGAGGATGCGCCACTTACGCGCGGTGAGTTTGAGCAGATTCTGGCTGGCGACTACGACTTTTTGCTGAGGAGCCCCTATCCGCTCTGTCGCGAGTTCTACATCGAGTGCATCTGTAATATGATGCGCCCGCGGACCATCGTGGACTACGAGCGCGAGCCGTGGGTGATGGACGAGGGCACCGTGCGCATTACCTTTGATAGCAACGTGCGTGCGGCGGTGGGGAGCTTTGACATCTTTGACGCGACGTTGCCCGCGCTGCCCGTGCTGGAGCCCGGCAAGCTGGTGATGGAGGTCAAGTTTACCGAGTTTTGTCCGCAGCTGGTGCGCGATATGGTGCCGCCGGGTGCGGCCGAACTCACGGCGGTCTCAAAGTACTGCCTGTGTTATGACAAGACCGCCTACCTGCGCGGTTTTAACTACTGGGAATCGGATTTTGGGAACCGAGGGGATATTTAAACCATGAGCACCAGGGACTTTTTTAAGAACTCCGTCTTGGAGGCGTTCGGTCAGGTCGACCCTGCCAAGATTGGCCTGTCGCTGCTCGTGGCGCTCGCCATGGGCATCCTGATCTATTACGTGTACAAGCGCTATTTTACCGGCGTGGTCTATTCGCGCAGTTTTGCCGTGACGCTCGTGGGCATGTGCGTGCTCACCTGCATGGTCACGCTCGCGATCTCTACAAACGTGGTCATTTCGCTTGGTATGGTCGGTGCTCTGTCTATCGTCCGTTACCGTACGGCGGTCAAGGACCCGCTCGACCTGCTGTATCTGTTTTGGTCCATTACCACGGGCATTACGGCGGGAGCCGGTATGTATGCGCTCGTGGGACTCACGGCGGTGGTGATCGTGGTGATGATTGCCGGCTTTGCGAGCCACCAGGACAAGGCGCGCGTGTACATGATTGTCATCCACTACACGGGTCAGACCACCGGCGACGATATCGTGCGTGCATTTGGGCGCACCAAGTTTTCCGTCAAGTCCAAGACGATGCGCGGCGACAAGGTCGAGATGGCCGTTGAGGTGTTCTCG
>CAJLAV010000086.1:0-8672 GCA_905204735.1 uncultured Collinsella sp.
CGGAGGCCACATTAAGTGGCCTCCGGCTCGTGCGGAACTCGCGACAAACTTAAACCGCAGGCCGCCCGGCCCGGGAATCCGATGTGCTCGTCGGGGCAACGTTACCTGCCAAAAAGGGACAGGTTTATTTTGATCGGTTTTATCTGGGGAAACGTCGCGCTCCAGCGGTAATCTGCTCTCATCTGTCGCATGGAAATCGGCGGCGTTTCCATTTAACGCAAAAGAGGCCGCTTCCCCTAGTAGAAAGCGGCCTCAGACCTTACGAATAGACGATAGTAAAGGACTCTTCCGTTTCGGTCTCTCCTGTTGACGTGCACCTCGTGCCCTCAAGCGTTACTGAGACCACTTGGTCGACATCAATCAACTTCGTTGGCACCCAGATGTTCTCTCCGCTATTGCGCGTATAAGAAAAATATAAGTTGAACGCCCCTGCGTCGTCATCTTCGATAATCTGCTCCGATCCATCCTTGTAGGTAACCGTCAACTTCTTCGTGACTGCGTCAATGCCCAAATCATCGATGTGTGTCTGGATAGAAAACGGGCTGATCTCGAGAGGCGAGTCATCGGAGCGGAGTTCCTTTGTATCGACGTAAGCTCCAACGCTAAACTCGGGCGTCGATGCCTCGAACGGCTTCGCATCCTCGCCTTCGCCCTCGGTCCACGAGATATTCCAGGTGACCGCATGCTGAAAACCTCGCTCGCGATCCATAGAGGCAAAGTACATCGTGCCATTAATGACCGTGTCGCTTGATGTGTCCTTATCAATGGTGCAGCGTGTGTCAGCCCATTCCTCGCCGAAGTTCATGCTGGGCGTGCCGATGCCTTGTTCTTCTTCACCATAGAGAACAAGTTCGCCCGTCTCTGCTGCCGGCTTGTAGTAGTTAACGCCATTTGGATTGGACAGCGTAAACGTCACGGCACCGCAACCGTTTTTATCGATAGCCATCTCATGGATATCAAGCGTATAGCCGTTACCCTCGACGGACAGATTAACCTTCTGGACTGTGCCCTCCAGGCTTTGGGGCGCAATGCCGTCACCAAACTCTCTGGTGTAGGTGTATTTAGCCCCCGATGAGCCGCCGTTGGTCCAGGTAATGGAATCCCCATTGCCGTGGTTTCCCCAGGCTGAGGCAAAATAGCTGGAATTGATAACGGCGTAGGCGACCCCTCCGGTCGCCAACACTCCGGCGAGACATCCGATTACGGCAACATAGAGAGACTTCGCGTGGCCCTTTCGATGAAGCGGCTCACCCGCAGCGGTATTTAGGACGCGATCTGCAAGATCACTATCGGCTTGGATGGACTCGAAGGCCTGCTTGATTTGATTGGATTTCACGGTCGCCCTCCTCTAGGATGAACTTGAGCTTCGATCTGCCGCGAGCCAAACGCGTTCGAACAGTCGCGGCTGGCACATGCAATAACTCGGCAATCTCTGAGGTCGAAAAGCCCAGATAGTAATAGAGCATGATGGGAACACGGAATCGTTCCGGAAGTCGCATAACGTCTGACAGGACCGCCTTGGTCTCCTCCTGCGCCGTCGAAAGCGAATCGGCCAGGTTCTCAATATCCTCCACACGCCTCCATGGCTTTCGAAAGAGAGATTTGCATTCATTGATCGTGACCCGGATAAGCCATCGACGAAGATGTTCCCAGCTTTCAAATTGGGCATCGCTTTTGAGTAACTTCAGAAAGACGTCTTGAGCGACATCGTCGGCATCGGCACGATCGCGCAGATACGTCAATGCGATTCGAAACACGACATCACGGTGATCCTCGACCGCCTGTCTAAATGCTTGTTCTTCCATAATCACCTCCCGGTGATGCTGATGTTTCTTGCTGAGGCCCTCACCATAGATACGCTTTGACCGAACGAAATGTTTCAAATTCAAGCAGGAATAACCTACCAAAATAAACCTGTCCCTTTTTGGTAGGTTTTCTTCAACAAAAAAGACCCGCTCCCCTGTTGGGAAGCGGGTCTTTGGAAGGACGGTTAACGTACTAGGAAATTACTCCTCGTCGTTGTCCTTGGCCTCTTCGGCGTCGTCGGTGTCCACGAGCTGGTTGAGCAGCTCGTCGAGGGAAGCCATGTCCTCGTTGATCGCGCCGTTGGCGGGAGCCTTCTTGTCGTCGATCGGGGCGCCCAGGAGCTCCTCGTCGGCGTCGGCGTGATGCGTCGGAGCGGAGGTACCCAGCAGGATATCGTCCGGACCGTCGGGGCTAAAGACCATCTGCAACAGCTGCGAGAGGTCTTCCTCGTCGGCAACGTCGTCGTTGTTCTCGAGGATGTAGAGCAGGTCGTGGGCCTCCAGGCCGTCACGGAGCTCCTCGATCGCCTTGGCACCGATGCCATCGATGCGCAGCAGATCCTCCTCGGACTTGCCGACCAGGTCGCCGACCGTCTCGATGCCGACCTCGCTGAACTTGTTGGTCCAGCGCTGCGACACGCCCAGGTCGTCGAACAGGTACAGGCGAGCCTTCTCGGCGGAGATGGTGTGGCCGTTGCGGGTGAACGAACCGTCAGCACCACCGAACTCGTCGTAGCCGGCCCAGTCGAGCTGCTGCGGGAGCTGCTCGTCCAGGTCCTTGAGCTCCACAGGAGCCCACTCAGGCAGCGACTTGGCATTGGGCGAAGCCGGACCGTCGATGTCGACATAGCCGTCGGCCGTGCGATACGTCAGCTTGGCGTTGGCGTACGGCTTGAGGCCGGTACCAGCCGGGATCTTCTTACCGACGATGACGTTGGACTTAAGGTCGAGCAGGTGATCGACCTTGCCCTCGATGGCAGCCTCGGTAAGGACGCCAGCGGTACGGATGAACGAAGCGCTCGACAGCCAGGAGTCGATGTTGGACGCGACCTTGAGCGTACCCAGGATGACGGGCTCGGCCACGGGAGCCTGACCGCCCAGACGGGCAACGCGCTCGACCTCGTCGGCGAACTCATAGCGGTCAACATACTGACCAAGCAGGTACTTGGAGTCACCGGGGTTGGTGATCTGAACGCGACGCAGCATCTGACGTGCGAGCACCTCGATGTGCTTGTCGTTCAGGTCGACGCCCTGGCTGGTGTAGACGTCCTTGACGCTCTCGACGAAGGTGTGCATCGTCGACTCGATGTCGGTCAGCTTGCGCAGGTTGCGGAAGTTGACGAAGCCCTTGGTGATCTGGTCGCCGGCGCGAACCTCGCAGCCGTCCTCGATCTCGGGCATAAAGCGCACCGAAGCGGGGACGCGACGCTCGTCGAGGACACGGGTGTGGTCCTCGGAGTCGGTGAGCGTCAGCACATACTCGGACTTCTCGGGCTTAATCGAGAGGTGGCCGGAGTACGGAGCCAGCTCGGCCTCGCGACCCAGAATCTTCTCGTTGACGTTGCCGACGATATCGAACATACGGCTGACCGTAGGCAGACCCTGCGTAATATCGTCGACGCCAGCGACGCCGCCGGAGTGAATGGTACGCATCGTAAGCTGCGTACCGGGCTCGCCGATGGACTGGGCGGCAATAATGCCGACCGCGGTACCGATGGCGACCGGACGACGGGTGGAAAGATCCCAGCCGTAGCACTTCTGGCACACGCCGTACTTGGAACGGCAGGTGAGCAGCGCGCGAAGCTTGACCTTCTTAAGGCCGGCATCGACCATCTTCTGGATGTCGGCGACCTTCTCGATGTAGCCGTCCTGCTCAAAGAGCACGGTGCCATCGGGAGCCACGACGTCCTCAATGAAGCAACGGCCGACGAGGTCGGTGTTGAGGTCGGTGGTGCCGGGGATGATGAGGTTGTAAGTGACGCCCTCGTGCGTACCGCAGTCCTCCTCGCGGACGATGACGTCCTGGGCCACGTCAACCAGACGACGGGTCAGGTAACCGGAGTCCGAGGTGTGGGATGCGGTATCGACCAGGCCCTTACGGGCGCCGTAGGTCGAAATGAAGTACTCGAGCGGCAGCAGACCCTCGCGGAAGTTCGCCTTAATGGGAAGGTCGATCGTCTCGCCGGACATGTCTGCCATCAGGCCACGCATGCCGCCGAGCTGACGCAGCTGGGTCTTAGAACCACGGGCGCCGGAGTCGGCCATCATGTAGAGCGGGTTCTCCTCGTCGAACAAGTCGAGCATGAGCGCTGCAACCTTGTCGGTGCAAGCGGTCCACTCGTTAACGACTTCGATGTGGCGCTCCGTCTCGTTGATGAAGCCCTCCTCGAAGTACTCGTTGATCTGGTCGACGTTGGCCTGGGCGCGGTCGAGCAGCTCCTGCTTCTCGGCAGGGATGAGAGCGTCCCACACCGAGATGGTGAGGCCGGCGCGGGTAGCGTAGTGGAAGCCGGAGTACTTGATGGCGTCGAGGATCGGACCGACCTTGGCCTCGGGATAGCGATCGCAGCAGTCGGCAACCAGCTTGGCCACGTCGCCCTTGACCATCTTGTAGTTCATGAACTCATAGTCTTCGGGCAGGCACTGGCGGTTGAAGATGATGCGGCCGATGGAGGTCTCGAAGCGCGCGGTCTTGTTGCCGGTGACGTCGTAGTCGACAAACTCGTTCTTGCCGTTCTTGACGCGGAAGATACGGGTGCCGTCCTCGTTGATGACATTGGCGTCGGCAGCGGACACGCGGACCTGAATCTTGGCCTGCATGTCGACCTCGGAGCGGCAGTCATAGGCGTGCAGCGCGTCGTCAAAGCTGGCGAACACGTGGTTCTCGCCCGGCAGACCGTCGCGGACCTGGGTCAGGTAGTACACACCGATGATCATGTCCTGCGAGGGGATGTTGACCGGCTTGCCGGATGCCGGCGAACGCAGGTTGTTCGCAGAGAGCATGAGCACGCGGGCCTCGGCCTGAGCCTGGCTGGACAGCGGCACGTGGACAGACATCTGGTCGCCGTCGAAGTCGGCGTTGAAGGGCGAGCAGACCAGCGGATGCAGGTGGATAGCCTTGCCCTCGACCAGCACCGGCTCAAAGGCCTGGATGGACAGACGGTGCAGGGTCGGTGCACGGTTGAGCAGCACGACGCGGCCGTCGATGACCTCTTCGAGGATGTCCCACACAAAGGTGGCACCGCGGTCGATAGCGCGCTTGGCACCCTTGATGTTCTCGACCTTGCCAAGCTCGACCAGGCGCTTCATGACGAAGGGCTTGAAGAGCTCCAGCGCCATGGTCTTGGGCAGACCGCACTGGTGCAGCAGCAGCTTGGGGTCGGTAACGATAACCGAACGGCCGGAGTAGTCGACACGCTTACCCAGCAGGTTCTGACGGAAACGACCCTGCTTGCCCTTGAGGGCCTCGGCGAGCGACTTGAGCGGGCGACCGCCACGGCCAGAGACCGGGCGACCACGACGGCCGTTGTCGAACAGGGCGTCCACGGACTCCTGGAGCATGCGCTTCTCGTTGTTCACGATAATCGCAGGGGCGTCCAGGTCGAGCAGGCGCTTGAGTCGGTTGTTACGGTTGATCACGCGACGATACAGGTCGTTGAGGTCGGACGCGGCGAAGCGGCCGCCGTCGAGCTGGACCATCGGGCGCAGATCGGGCGGAATGACCGGGATGACATCCAGGATCATGTTCGCGGGGCTGTTGCCGCCCTTCAGGAAGGCGTCAACGACCTCGAGGCGCTTGACGGCCTTCTCGCGCTTCTGCTTCTGGGAGTCCTCGTCGGCGATGATGGCCTTGAGCTTCTCGGCCTCGGAGGGGAGGTCGATGGCAGCGAGCAGGTCGCGGACGGCCTCGGCACCCATGCCACCCTTAAAGTACATGGAGTAGTAGCGGGTCATCTCGCGGAACAGCGGCTCATCGGAGATGAGGTCGCGCTCGGTGAGCTTCATGAAGGCGTTGAAGGCGTCCGTGCGGAGCTGCTTCTCGTCCTTGCACTCTTCCTCGATGTCGACGATGCCAGAGGCGATCTCCTCGGGGGTCAGCGGCTCCTCGTCGGAGAACTCGTCAAAGTTCTCGGGGTTGCCCTGCTCCTTGAGGGACTCGATCTGGCGGGCGCACTCGGCATCGATCTCTTCCAGATCGGCGGCGAGCTCCTCGCGCAGGTCGTCAGCGTCGGCCTCGCGAGCCTCGTAGTCGACCTCGGTGATGATGTAGCTGGCAAAGTACAGAACCTTCTCGAGGTCCTTGGACTTGATGTCGAGCATACGGCTCATCGGGAAGCTCGTGGGGCTCTTGAAGTACCAGATGTGGGACACGGGAGCGGCGAGCTCGATGTGGCCCATGCGGTCGCGACGCACCTTGGCCGAGGTGACCTCGACGCCGCAGCGCTCGCAGACGATGCCCTTAAAGCGGATGCCCTTGTACTTGCCGCAGGAGCACTCCCAGTCCTTGGCGGGACCGAAGATCTTCTCGCAGAACAGGCCGTCCTTCTCGGGCTTGAGGGTACGGTAATTGATGGTCTCCGGCTTCTTGACCTCACCGTGCGACCAGGAACGGATCTGGTCGGCGGAGGCAAGGGAGATCTTTACCGAGTCAAAATCAGTAGCTTCGAAATCTGCCACAGTCAACTACTCCTTATCAGTGGTCGTGGCGGCGACAGCCTCGGGTGCCTCGGCGGTCTCGGCATCCTCGGCCTCGACGTCGGTGTCAACGCCGGCGAGCGCAGCCAGGTCGTCGAGAGCAGAGGTCTCCTCGGCGGTCACAGGGGCGGAGGCGTCCTCGTCGGCATCGTGCATGGGCTCGATGTCCAGCGCGAGGGAGCGGATCTCCTTGACGAGAACCTTGAAGGACTCGGGGATACCCGGGACAGGAACGTTCTCGCCCTTGACGATGGACTCGTAGGTCTTGACGCGGCCCACGGTATCGTCGGACTTGACGGTCAGGATCTCCTGCAGGACGTTGGAAGCACCGTAAGCGTACAGTGCCCAAACTTCCATCTCGCCGAAGCGCTGGCCGCCGAACTGGGCCTTGCCGCCCAGAGGCTGCTGGGTAACCAGGCTGTAAGGGCCGGTCGAACGGGCGTGGATCTTGTCGTCGACCATGTGGCCGAGCTTGAGGATGTAGGACGTACCCACGGTAATGGGCTCGCGGAACTCCTCGCCGGTGCGGCCGTCGAACAGACGGGTCTTGCCGCGCTCGTCAAGCTGGGTGACGAACTCGGGGCGCATGTGATCGCCAAAGGCAGCGGTGGCCTTGTTGAGCATGTTCTTGTTGGCACGACGAATGACCTCGGCGATCTCGTCCTCCTTGGCGCCGTCGAAGACGGGCGTGGCGGTGAAGAACGGACCGGGGACGTACTTGTCGGAGTCGGCCTGCTCGGTATCCCAACCGCAGGCAGCAGCCCAGCCAAGGTGGCACTCGAGCAGCTGGCCGACGTTCATACGCGAAGGAACGCCCAGCGGGTTGAGGATAACGTCGATCGGGGTACCGTCAGCCATGTAGGGCATGTCCTCGACCGGCAGAACGTTACAGATAACACCCTTGTTGCCGTGGCGGCCGGCGATCTTATCGCCCTGCTGGATCTTACGACGCTGGGCGACGTAGACGCGCACCTGCTCGTTGACGCCGGGGGCCAGATCGTCGCCGTTCTCGCGGCTAAAGCGGACGACGTCGATGACGCGGCCGTAAGCGCCGTGAGGCATCTTAAGGGAGGTGTCGCGAACGTCGTGGGCCTTGGCACCGAAGATGGCGCGCAGCAGGCGCTCCTCGGCGGTCAGAGCGCTCTCGCCCTTAGGCGTGACCTTGCCGACCAGGATGTCGCCAGGGCCGACCTCGGCGCCGATGCGGATAATGCCGTCCTCGTCGAGGTTGGCAAGCATATCCTCAGAGAGGTTCGGGATCTCGCGGGTGATCTCCTCGGGGCCGAGCTTGGTGTCGCGGGCATCGATCTCGTGACGGGTGATGTTGATGGTCGTCAGCAGGTCCTCGGCCACCAGGCGCTCGGACACGACGATACCGTCCTCGTAGTTGAAGCCTTCCCACGGCATGTATGCCACGGTGAGGTTCTGACCCAGTGCGAGCTCGCCATGATCGGTCGAAGGACCGTCAGCCAGGGGCTCGCCCTGCTCAACGGTGTCACCGACGCGCACGAGCGGACGGTGGTTGATGCAGGTGGACTGGTTGGAGCGCTGGTACTTGGCCAGGTGATACTCGTCCATGCCGCCGGCATGCTTGACGATGATCTTGGCGGCGTCGGCAAAGATGACCTCGCCGGCGTTCTTGGCCAGGGTGACCTCGCCAGAGTCCAGAGCGGCGCGACGCTCCATGCCGGTACCGACATAGGGAGCGGCAGGGTGAACCAGCGGCACGGCCTGACGCTGCATGTTAGCGCCCATCAGCGTACGCTTGGCGTCGTCGTGCTCGAGGAACGGGATCAGCGTGGCTGCGACGGAGAGCATCTGACGCGGCGAGACGTCCATGTAGTCGACGTCCTCGACAGGCACGTCGGCGGGAGCGCCGAAGGAGCCGTCGAAGTCGCGGGTACGGGCGATCACGGTGTGCGGGCGAACAAGCTTGCCCTCGGCATCGGTCGTGATGAACTCGTTGGTCTTGGGATCGAGCGGCGTGTTGGCCGGCGCGATGACGTGCTTCTCTTCCTCGTCAGCGGTCATCCAGTCGATCTGGTCGGTGGCAACGCCGTTCTCGACGCGACGGAACGGAGCCTCGATGAAGCCGTACTCGTTGACGCGGGCGTAGAGGGCGAGCGAGCCGATCAGGCCGATGTTGGGGCCTTCAGGGGTCTCGATCGGGCA